>JACQLU010000082.1 GCA_016203935.1 Parcubacteria group bacterium
CCCCGACTAATTTATGGGAACACGTTGCGACTACAAATCCAGCTTCTCTACAAGAGCGATTGAGTGAAGAAAGAAGGAAACAACATACGCCCATCGTTGAGCTACTATCGTTCGCACTTATGCCAAACCATTATCACTTTATTATCCGTGAAATCAAAGATGGTGGAATCATAGAGTTTATGCGCAAGCTCGGTGGTTATACACTCTATTTCAATCAGCAATACGAACGAGTGGGCCCCCTCTTTCAATCGCGTTACCGAGCAGTTCATATTAAAGATGACACACAATTAAAAATCGCTTTTGCCTACGTGCATACCAATCCAGTTGAATTGATTGAACCGAACTGGAAAGAACAAAAAATAAAAGATCCAAGGCGAGCATTCGATTGGTTAAACGAATATCAATGGTCGAGTTATGGTGACTATCTTGGAATCAAGCGATTCCCAGAGGCGACACAAAGAAATTTTTTCCTTGACGTACTGAATGGTGCAAAAGGTTGTCAAAGATGGATAGAGGACTGGATTAAATATAAGGCCCAGAGATTTAAGACCGAAATTGTGGATTTCGAATAGCATAGTGGGGACGGTCCTCCCAATTGGGAGGACCGTCCCCACTAAGCGGTGCAATAATGAATAATAAAGTTGATCAGCATTGTTGCTTAAGATTGTAAAGAACTAAAGATTTTTTCAGCCTCCACGAGAATCGAGAGGACTCCATCTTGCGAAGGGTGGAGTTTTTATTTTCAAGAGTTAGGCGAGGATTATGCAAAAGAGTCATTTGTGTGGTCGGGCATAATGGTTGTCCTTGTTCATCTTAGCGAGTTAAGAGGGAGGCAGATGGTTTAAATAAACCCCGTTACTTGGCCGCAGGGCATTCAAGTAATGGCTAAAATACTCGGGGAGGGGATTTAGTGATTAGAGAGGTTAGAAGCTTACCTTACGAGCAGAAGGGCAACAGCTTGACGTTCGCAATGACGGAGGGAGATCCTTCGATGCTCCCTGCTCCCTAGTGGGGACGGTCCTTCAAATTGGGAGGACCGTCCCCACTATGCTTGTTGTGGAAAACTGCTATTTTATTCTCTATCCGATCTTGATTTGGCATGCTAAAATTAAGTTACAAAAATCTCGACCCCCCGATATTTTTTGAATGATCCCAGAAAAACCTTCATCTAGAGACGAATTTTCTGAAAGCCACCTCATGATCGGAGATAAATACATATCGCTTAGGGAAGCCGCGCGCATAACTGGTTACGCGCCTGATTATATTGGTCAACTTGCACGACGTGGAGAAATCAGGGCCAAAAAACTGGTGGTTGAAATGAGCTCGATGTGGCTTGTACACCGCCGCGACGTAATCCATCATGCCAGGCAACGTAAGAAGGGCCATGTCTCGCTTCTCCCACCTACACGAAGTTACACGCCGTTTCGATCCTCGCCAAGCTATTACCTAAAGAAGCGAACATTTCCCAAGGCTAGTGTAGCTATTCTCCTTCTTCTCTTCCTCTTTGGGAGGTTCTATCTACCTTCGCTGCTTGCCCTCTCGAGCACCTTCTACCCTGAAAATTGTCTTGGAGATTGGCGGAACCCCACACTCGCCCAAGGAAAACCTGATCTTCCTCATGATACCAAGACCGAGGCCTTTAGTGAGCAGAATTCAGCAGTTTTTGATCGAGAAGCGGGAAGTGAGATCTTTTGCGGAAGCTTTACCGGTGATTGGCCTTTGGATAGCGAGGTACGGCGCGCCACTCTCTCGTTCTCTTTAGGTGTGGTAACGGCACAAAGTGAAAAAGATCGCCAAGACCTCGAACTTATCTTCCCTGCGTTTGATTCCAACGAGACACCTCCACCTGTACTTGAAGAAGTGAAAGGTGCCCTCGATTCGACGGAGGCCACAAATCAGGAAGGGTTGCAAAACCCTTCCCCTTCGTTTTTAGAGGAGGGCAGTGCGACCTCGGTTGAAGACGGGCAAAGCGGGGACAGTCCCCGATTGAACAGGGTGAACAAAATAATGATTCAACTGCTCCGACAGGTTTTTTGAGGGCGCTTATTAAAAAAGTCTTCGCCCAAGATAATACGCTAATTGACGCGAATGTTGAAGAGACGCGAATAGACGCGAATGAGATCCCTGCCTCGCCGGCAGGCGGGCTTCGTTCCACTCAGGATGACCCCTCGACTTTACCGCCGTTGGCATCCGAAGATTTTTTGGAAGTCGCGTATAGCTTCGATGGTGAATCGTGGACAACACTTGGTGGCGTCAACGAGGGCAACTCACGAACGACCAACTTTGAAATTTTCGATCTCCACTTTGAGCATGAGCTTGCCAATCTTCAGATTCGAATGCGCGGGCTTGCGACGATCGACGGAACGCCCACGGTGTATCTTGACGGCATGCGACTCGAAATTTCCTACGCGCAAGAACCGGTGGCTACCGAGGATCTCCCGAAAGTGAAACTCACTGATACTACTAATTTCATCGAAGGCGAAAAGGATTTTACCGCCGACGACAGTCCCTCGTTTACCATTACCGATCCGGTACTCTCGGGCGAGGAGATTGTCACCCTTGTGAATGAAGGTGAGGCGAAAGTGCTCGATGAGGGACGACGTCGTCCGCTTCCTTTTGGACGTACGACGCACGATGCGGTCGAGAGTGTCGCCGCCACTCCCACCGCGAGTCCGCTTTCCAATTTCGGAGAAGCGTTCTTGGAGCAAGGACAGTCCCTGCTGCAAGGCGCGGGGGAAGGGAAGGAGAATGCTGCTTCGATCAAGGGAGTAAGTGATCGGGTGGATGTTCAAGAAGAGACAGGCGAATTCCCGCAGTTTCCCGAAAGCACTCCACCAATAAACACTAAGAATGATGCGGAGCAATCGCAGAACAACGCAGAACTGGACGCAGAACAGCGCAGAAATAATATCGAGGAATCTCTGGAGATCCCTGCCTCGCCGGCAGGCGGGCTTCGTTCCACTCAGGATGACAATCAAAGTGCTCAGGATAACAGAAGAACAGGTGAGGGAGAATCTCCGTTCGTTGACTTCGAAAACCTCCTTAATTTTGTCACCCCTACGAGAGTCAGCGCGCAGGAGACCTCCTTAAGAAACATAGAAGCTGAAGTGAGAGGCCCTGAAGGAGACGCGGTTGATATCGCGCCGAAGCTTCTTAGGACCGCGAGAAACGGCATCGATACGCTCGAGGTGACTCTCAAAAAACCCAGCCGGGAATTTAAACCCGGCCGCTATACGCTTTCCCTCACTATCGAGACGAGCGACGCGGTCATCATAGCGGAGAAAGATTTCACGTGGGGGGTGTTCGCGATCAATGTGAATAAGTCTGTATATACACTAAGGACCACGAATAAGAACACGAATAGCCACGAACAGGCATACATCCAGATTGGGGTACTCGACGATCACGGAAGCACAATTTGTGATGCGAGTCTCGAATTAAAGATCACTTCACCTTCGGGTGACATAGAGTCATTCGAGACCGATCGCAGAACCACGCAGAATGGAACGCAGAACAACGCAGAAGCATCAGCGAATGATCCGCGTATAGATCCGCGCGAATCCGCTTCTACAATCGAGCGGAGCGGGGAGTGCGGGCCCAATAATGTAGTGAGCGTACCGGACTATTTTGCGCACTATGAAATTCCAGATGAGGCTGGCACGTACGAGCTAACGCTTACTGCGACGACCGCGAATGGCACGAGAACTGTTACTGATCAGTTCGAAGTCAGGGAGTCGGTACCATTCGATATCGAGCGCATCGGGCCGACACGTATTTATCCGCCGGCGACCTATTCCATGCGCTTTAAGATTACACCGCGGGAAGATTTCACCGGCGAAATTAGCGAATCATTACCATCATCGTTTTCCGTGATAAGTCAGAGTGAGGCGGAAACTAAAGTGGGGACAGTCCAGGAGAACAAGCAAAGTGGGGACGGTCCTCACTTTGGGAGGACCGTCCCCACTTTGGCCGCTGGGGAGGGGACGACGGAGCTTGTGTGGAATGCCTCTCTCGAAGCAGGCAAGACGTACGAATTTTCCTACGAGTTCGACGCGCCGGATGTGAGCCCAGAGTTCTACCTTGTCGGACCTTTGGTCCTCCGCGCAGAACTAACGCAGAACCGCACGCAGAACGACGCAGAATTATCACAGGGCGACGCAGAAACTGAACTTCTGCGTGGTTCCGCGCCGGCGAGCGAGAGCGAAGACGCTTCTGCGTTGTTTAGCGTGCGCTTCCAAGAAGCGCGACAGTGGCAGATCGCGTCAGACCAAGCGACTGGCTCCGGGGCGCCTACTCGTCTATGGATGACCGGGTTTGAAAATAACGTCACCACTGCCGACGTTGAGTACACCGCAAATGTCGGCTCGCCGACTATCCAGACGACCACGGTTCGCTCTGGAACGTATGCCATGCAGGTCAACGTTTCCGCCACCACTGCCGCTTTTAGCAACGATTTCCGTCCAGCCGACGGCTCCAACGCCAACTACTTCCGAATGTACGTCAATTTCACGACCCGGCCGAACGCCAACACGCTTCTCTTGGCCATACGCGACCAGGCGCCGTCAAACCAGGCCAGCATCCGTTACGACAATGTGAACAATACGCTCGAGCTTTGGGACGAAGACGGCACTGCTGTTGACGGCACGCCGGAACAGGTCGGTTCGGATTCTGCCGCGATTGCGACCGGGATATGGTACCGCATCGAGATGTATGTCAGCTTCGTCACCGCTGGCGCCGGAACCACTAAGCTCGCCGGTCGTTTAGACGGGACGACCTTTGCTTCGTCCACCAACCGCAATTGGGCTAACGGTGTCATGACGATGCAAGGCGGCGTGACCACCACCGCTGCCACCGCCAACATGTTTATTGACGACATCGCGATCAACACTGACTCGACCACCTCGGCCGCCAACGAAGGGTATCCCGGGGAAGGCAAGATCGTGTACCTAAGGCCAAACGGCAACGGGACAAGCACCGCTTGGACGGCAGGTGTGGGCTCCTGTTCGGCCGCTGACTACACCTGTGTTGATGAGGCGACGCCGAACGACGCGACCGACTACGTCAACTGCGTGACCACCGGCGATCTTGAAGATTATAATCTCACAGATAGCGGGACCGCCGGCATTAACGTGAACGACAGCATCAAACTTCTCCAGCCGTACGTGAGGGTTACTGGCGTGACAAGCACATCGAGCGGGTACGGGGCAATTTTGGGTCTCTCCGGGACATTCGATACCGCGACTTCGGTTGTCCTCGCCACGACATCGTGGTTTACCAACGATGACAGCAAGCCGAGAAATACGACCACCAACATTGCAGCGACCGGCCTTGTGACCGGACACACCTCGTACGAAAAACCAGGGAGCACCACCGATCCTTGGACGCCGACTGATGTTGATAGCGCTCAAATTCGACTCAACGGGACGGACTGCAGTCCTGATGTCACCGTGAGTACGGTCTGGGTCGAAGTCGAATACGTGCCGGCCGAGGGCGGACGCCTCTTCTCGTCGGGTTTTGAACTGCAGAGCGTGACAGATGGAGTCGAATGGTCACCTGTCAATAGCTCACCGACCATCAATACCACCACTTTCCGGAGCGGCGCCGCGAGTCTCAATGCGACGGCTACGGCTAGCACCCGCAAAGGCGTTAACTACCAGTTCGCGGGGGTAGACGGCAACGGACCTTTTTGGCTAAGGGCGTACGTACGTGCGGCTACCCTGCCAAACGCGGAAAGTAGATTCATGGATTTTCGCACCGAACCCGATCTCCCTATCACCCGGGCGTACCTCACCGTGGATAATACCGGGACGCTTAAGCTCTATGACGACGTAGGCCTCATTGGCACCGGCGGCACGACTATCTCGGTCGACACGTGGTATCGAGTTGAGCTTAAGATCGACGCCACCGGCGCTGGCGCGACCGATACGGTCGAGGCCAAACTCGACGGCACGAATATCGCGACTTCGAGTACTCGCACACTTGGCAGTGGCGTCTCGGAATTCGGCCTCGGTAACAATCTCGGCGCCTCGGCCTCGGTCTCTTCCGGCTCGCTCTTCTTCGACGACGTGGCTCTCAATAAAAACGCCGGCACCGTGCAAAACGGCTATCCGGGAGCGGGACACATTGTGCACTTACGGCCTAACGCGGCCGGCGACACCAGTGAACAATGGACCAGTTCGGGGACTGAAAATCCTGCCTGCGACGCAGCCGGAGACGCCAACTGGGGATGCGTTGACGAAGTTACTCCTGATGACGTAACTTCCGCGGTGGTGAGCTCTACGCTGAATCAGATCGATGACTTTAACCTCGGCTCGAGCGCCTCTGCCGGGATTCCTTCGGGCGCGACCGTGAATCTGGCTTCTGTTGGCATACGGTTTAATAACTCCGCGGCGACGTTCTCATCTGCGAAGCTTCGCTTGAAGGACGCGGCAAGCGCCGTGCCCATTGAGAGTTACTACATTGACGACACCACGAACTCCACCTACTTCACGAATAACGAAAGCGTGCCACGAAACTACATGCTCACGGCCTTTCAGCGCCCGAATTTGGCAACGGCCTGGA
This sequence comes from Parcubacteria group bacterium, assembly GCA_016203935.1. Classification (GTDB taxonomy): domain Bacteria; phylum Patescibacteriota; class JACQLU01; order JACQLU01; family JACQLU01; genus JACQLU01. The sequence goes on from JACQLU010000082.1 coordinate 6,562, forward strand.
CGACCACGGATCTTGACGCAGCCCAGATCGGCATTCGACTCGGCAATGACGGCGGCACGAACAACTTCGCAGTGACGACCATGTGGATGTTGGTTGATTATTCGGCGACTGATATATCGGTATCAGGCAGAATCTTCACCGACGAGGGAACTACCGGACTTGACTGCACCACCTCGCGAACCGTGGCGCTAAGGGTTGGAGGCGGCGGCGCCTTTACCACAGAATGTTCCAATTCGCCTTCGAATGGTTCTTATAGCTTCTCGGATGTGGCCGTGTCTGGTTCTAGTGTCATTACAGTATTTATAGATGGAGAGACCGAGCTAGCAAACACGGTCACTCGCGCTGCCGCAACCCCAGCCAACATCACCGACCTTCATCTCTATCAAAACCGTCTTATTGTGCGCCACGACGACTCAGGACCCATCACGGTCACTAATCTCACCGGGTATGATAACGACAATGATACCGACGTCGTCTTTACTGCGAATACCACGAACTTTGAGTGTCCGCTTGATACCTATGGCGATAACATAGTCAATTTCTCCGGTCTCTGTGTAGAAAATGGCATTGAGCTTCATGTTTGGACTGGCGACACTTTTACCCCCGGCGACGAGGTGATGACCGATGTCTCCACCTCACCCACTGGTGCCGATGGCGATCTCCATATTGTGGGAACGCTCTCCATGGGTACCTTCGCTCTCTCTGTGGGCGGGGACTTCACCAACGATGGCACGTTTTCCAAATCAACCGGCCAAACCACCACCTTAACCGGCACCGGCGCCAACTATGCCGTCAAATCCAATAGCTCGGCCTTTGATAATCTCGAGATTGATAATGGATTGGTGGGGTATTGGAAGCTGGATGAAGGGACGGGGGGAGCGGATACCACTACGGCTGACGTTTCGGGAGATGGAAATACGGGAACCATGAAGAATATCGCCTCTGGTGATTGGACTACCGCGATAAATAGCGCAACCAATTATGGTAATAATCCGGGCGGAATAACGACCGACACAAATAACTACGTGAACGTGGGCGATGCCGCAAGCTTGGATGTCAAGTCATTTACCTTCATGGCATGGGCTAAAATTGATACGTTTTCGGGTAACGATTTCATCGTCGAGCGTGGCGTGAGCGGTAGCACTGCTAATTTTTATCTCTGGCATCAACCAGCGCCCGGGGGAGTATGTGGTGGCACAACCGCCCAATGGGTGTATGGTTTCCATGACGATGCCGCATTTCGTGATCACTGTTATGCAGAGGATCCCACTCCTTCTGGATCGTGGCGGCATTTTGCTGTCACGTTTGATGATGTAGCAACAACCAACAACATCATTCTCTACATCAATAGTACTGCGGTCGATACTGAAACCGAAAATAATGCGAGTCCCAGTGAAGCCGGCGCCATGGTGCTCAATTGGGCTACCGATAAAGCTGCAGGAGTTTTTTGGCCGGGGATGATGGATGACATGCGCCTCTATAAACGCGCCTTAAGCGCCACCGAAATTTCCGATATCTATAATGGCAACCACCCCACTGTTGGGAGCTACCTTCTTTCCGACGCGCTTACCGTGGATGGAAATTTGGGAGTGCGTACAGGGAAGCTCGATGTTTCGGGAACCAATTATGGCGTGAATGTGAAAGGGAATTACACCAATGTGGCGAATTTTGCCGGTCAAGGAGGCACGGTTACCTTCAATGGCACGGCGAGCGGGAAGACGATCCAGTCTGATCCTGCGTTTAACGATCTTACGGTCTCTGGTTCAGGAGGAGTGTGGACTTTGAATCTCCAGCGGCTTCTCGTGAATGACGACGTTGCTATTTCTAATGGGACGTTTTCAGTAAGCACTGCCGGCTGTTGGGCAGGAGCATCATGCGCGGTCAACGTGGGAGGGGACTGGACAAAAACGGGTGGCACCTTTACCGAAGGAACTGGCACCGTCACGTTTAATAGTACCGCTTCGGCAACGCTTAACTCTGGCTGTGCGGATTTTGACGCGTGTGCAAGCGACAATTTTTACAATCTTACTATTAATAAGACCGCGGTCGGCGATGCCGATGATAACGTGACACTTTCGACTACTCATCTCAATGTTGCCAATACGCTTACTATTACTGATGGCGAGCTCGTGCAAGGCGCCCTCAATGTCCGCGCCGAAGGTTCATCGGCAGTCTCGGTCGCCGCGGCAGGCAAATGGAACAATATCTCCACCGGCGATCTCAAACTGGGCGGAACGTTTGCCAATGCCGGGACAGTTATTTTCAACTCATCTGGCGGCAGCTGCGGCGATGTGAAAGATATTCTCATTCGTTCCACTGTCGCCGCCACCCAGCGCAACTGGTCGGGCGCCGGGACTTTTGACATGCAGGATCTCGACGTGCAAGACATGACCAGCACCCCCACCATTACCGTAACCAACGCTACCTTCTCGAACGTGGGGGCAAACTGGACAACTGCGAGCTGCGGTTTTAGTGTTGCCGGCACCTTTTACCCTGAAGCCGAAACCGGCAACGAGCCGGGCCAGTGTGACGGCTCTACCCCGAATCTTTCCCTGCGCGTCAACGGGGGTACCGCGACTACCGTCTTTTGCACCGATGTCACCGGCGCCTTCACTTTTACCGGCATCTCCGCGACCGCCGGGCAAACAATTGCCATTTATTCCACCGGCGCCAATAAAGCCAACCGTGTGTATGTGTCGGATGCTACCGCCGATACCGGGCAGGATCTCTACCACAATACCGTGGCAGTAGGCGACGAGCAGGATGGCAACGTGACGATCGTGGATTTAATAGCCTACGACAATGATCAGAATGTCACAGATATGCTCTTTGACGCCGAAGATGCCGCGCCCGATACGTTAATCGTTGAAGACGGGGTTGAGCTTCATATTAATACCACCGATACGTTTACTCCGGGTGGGACGGTAACGACCGATCCTTCGGCCTCTGCGTCGGCGAAGGACGGCGACCTTCACATCGACGGCACCGGCGTCCTCACCATGGGAACCAATGCCCTCTCGGTAGGAGGAGACTACAACAATGAAGGAACCTTTAACTTCACGGCGCCAGAGACGACGACCTTCACCGCGACCGCGGCAAGCCATCTCATCACCGATGGGGGAGAGAACTTTGACGACGTCACCTTCAATGGAGCGAGTGGAGGGTGGAGTGTAGCGGATGCTACCACGATCGAGGGTCAGCTGACTATGACCGCCGGTACCCTCTCCGAAACGAGCGATACCATCACCGTATGGGAAGACGTCATTGGTACCGCCGGACTCATTAACATGACGAGTACCAGTACGCTCAACCAACGCGTCGACGCTGCCGAGAACTTCGGCCCCACTACCGCCAATACTGACTGGAACTTCGGAAACCTCACCTTCTCAAATCGTGGTAGCACCGGTCGCACCATCACCGCCCAATCCTGCTCTGATTGTGATGTCACGATTACCGGAAACCTCATCGTCTCTCCCGTGACGACCGATACCGTTGCCACTACTCTCGCTGCCGGAGACAAGACGTGGACGTTCTCCAATACTGACGGCGCGAAACCCTTTAACCTCGATGACCGTACCCCTGACGGCGGCATCTTAACCGCCAACACCTCAACGTTCTCCTTCACCGGTAACAAAAGTGCCGCCAACGTCACCATTGAAAATACCACCTATTACAATGTGAACTTCGGGGGAGCGAGTCCCGAGACCTACGATCTCGCGAACGCGATCACGGCCTCCAACAACCTCACCATCAACGCGAATGGCACCCTTGATACCGTCTCAGGGAGTAACTTCGGAATCACCATTGGCGGAAGCTACGCCAATAACGGCACCTTTACCGCCCAAAGCGGTACCGTCACCTTTAATGCGACCTCGGGAAGTAAAACGCTCTCGGGAAGACTCAACAACAGTGTTACCTCTTCAGCCTTTAACAAAGTCAATTTCAACGGCTCGGGAGGCGGCTGGACCATCCAAGACGCGATGCTCGTCTCCGCTGCCGACGCCACCGATACGCTTCAGGTCACCGCCGGCACCGTGACCCTTGGGAATGGCGGTGGTGATAATCTCGACGTCCGGGGAAAGTTCACCGTCGCCGCCAGCGCTACCTTCCAAACCATGACGACACTTGCGCAAGGTGATGCTACTGACTGCAACAGCGACGATATCTGCATTGACGTGAACGCCAACGCTTCCACACCCAACTGTGCCAACTGTATCGTCTCGGTCTCTGGAAACTTTAAGATCGGAAAGAACATATTGGTGCGCCTTAACCCCCGCACTGCCGTCACCGCCTCGGACACCGGCATCGAAGTGGAAGCGACGGGGTACCTTGAGATTCTAGGGACGCAAGACGACACCGACGACGACACGGGAACCGCCGGCATTGATTCCAAATCCTATAACGAAGGAGGTTCACAGATTACCATAAGTGATAATCAAGCGGTGAACTGGACTCTCAATGAGCAGCAAAACAAACACGTCCGCATCACCAATACCACCTCTCTTGCCTTTGGAAAAGTCTATTCGATTGTTTCGAGCGCCGCCGACCCCGAATCGTTTGTGATCACCGATCCGAACCCGATTCAAGATAATACCGCGGGCAAGACGATCACCGGTTCAGGCCCTACCCGCACTATCACTACCGCCGAATCCCTGATCACCGCGAATGACCAAAGTATCGGCCAGTACGTCTATAACATCACCGACAACACCTATCTTAAGATTGTCGATTCGACTAACAGTGGCGCCACTGATCAGCTGGTCGTGATTGCTGAACCGAGCGCGTTTCCCGCCGATCTTACCGGCGACACCATCAAGATCGACGATGGTATCCGCGAGAACGACGAGTACGAGATTTTGGATTACGCGCAGGCGGCTTCAAGCGGGGGTACCGCCTGCAATGTGGCGAACCTTGGGACGGAGACTGCCGCTGCTTACATCTATGGGAAAGCAGGATCGGAGACGCTCCTTCGCAACGCACGCATATGCGATATGGGAAGAGACTTGTCCACCCTCTACGGCGTCTCATTCTACTCGGTGGACGGGAGCGTGGCAAGCCAGGGAGTCACCGTGGACAAGTCACGGATCGATAGCGGCTACCGGGGCATCCACCTGAATGGCTCGAATAACAATAATGCCGCGAACAGTAAAGGGATTACGAGTAACAGTCTCGATGGAAACGCCTTCCGGACAATCTCCCTTTCCGACAGCGATAGCAATCTCGTGCAATACAACAACTCGTTTAATGGCACCGACCGCGGCATCATTCTTCTCACGAATTCCGATCACAACACTATTGATGCCAATGTCACCTATGGGAATGGTTCCAACGGCATTGACGTTGAGGCGACTTCGCGTAACAACATTATTTCCAACAACATTTCCTACAACAACACCTCCAATGGGATTTTCCTCTTTGACAACCCCAATAGCTTAATCGTGGGAAATACTTTGTTCGGTAACAGGAGCCGAGGGATAAGCTTAAGCACGAACTCGCACGGTGTATCGATAATCAACAATTTGGCCTATAAGAATGATTCGCGAGGCATCAGCTCATTCTCTAGCAACAACACTGTGATGCTCGGCAATACTAGCTATAGCAATGCTTCGAGCGGGATCTTGCTCGATACCGCGAACAATAGTATAAGCGCTTCCAACGCGGTCTATCTTAATTCGAATGGCATTCAATTCGCCACTGCTGCCTCCACGGGTACCATCTCAGTGAACGATACCCTTGGCGTGTTAGGCGCCAACGCCACCGCCGACATTAATTTTGACGCCTTTGCCCATACCATCCAGCTCTATGGCACTACTATGGCTTCTACCACCGAGGTTACCGGCGCGACTACCGCAGGCGCCTCCGTGGCTTCCTTTAAGCATGATGGTACCGCTGGCTCCACCAAGATTTGGAATGACTACACCATCCCCGATAACAACACCGAGACCCCCCAAGATGAGGGAACGAACAAGTTTAACTACGCTGATAACCTCTGGGAAGACTCCATCTCTGATCCCAGCTATTCTGGTACCGGTACCAAGGATACTGATCTTACCCTAAACTTCAGCGCCGCTATGGCCGGAGCGAACACGGCATATGCGTACCGCATTACGTGTCGCAATGATGCGGTCACTGATTGCGACGGCGCCGGAGCCAGCTGGGACGTCTTTCGAGACGGGGTAGACATAGATAACGCCATCAAAGGTACCCAGTACGAAGATACAACCACCAAAGTTCGCTTCACTATTGGCGGCGGCACCGATGCCGCGGGAACCGCCTACGCCACCGGAGACACTTACACCTTGGTGGCATGGAAGAAATCGAGTGATACGAATAATCAAAAGACCATCGACATGATGCAGACCGGTGATATCTTCACCGCCGGAACTGGGGAGACGGTGCAACTTAAGGGCACCAGCACCGCCAACCAGACACTAATCAGAAAAGATTCGGGAGCCACCAGTTACGCCTTTACGGTCTCGGGCACCATTGACGCAAATTACTATAAGTTTACCGGGCTTGATGCCACCGGGCTTAATCTTGCTTCTGGCGCCACGATTACCAATCTTAACAGCGGCACATTTGATGATTCGGGAGGTGCGGGAGCATCCGATACCTTTATCACCGTGGTCGAGAGTGTGGTCGATGCCAAAGGTACTACTACCTTTACGGGTATGATTTTTGACGACACCAATGGCAACGCCGAAAAGAACGTCACCATCGCTTCGGTCGCGGCCTGCACTACCACCTGGACATTCCAGTCTAATGGAGCTTTCGGAGGAGCCGTGAACGGTGAAGCGAATGATAGTGATAACGGTGAAGCGGTCTGTGGCGGGAATGGCAAGATTCTCTGGACTGGCGAAATTACCGTATCGGGAAGGATTTTCACCAATGAAGGTACCACTGGTCTTGATTGCACCACCACGCGCACCGTGGCACTGCGAGTGAATGGGAGCGGGAGCTATACCGCCGAATGTTCCAATTCCCCCTCCGATGGTTCTTACTCCATTGCGGGAGTGGGTATTAGCGCCGCCGGCAATGTAGTGACGGTCTTCATCGATGGAGAATCAGAGAAAGCCAATACCGTCACGCGTGCCGCCGATACCACTACCAACATCACCAGTCTCGACCTCTATCAGAATCGTCTCATCGCCCGCCATGAAGACGCGGGACCGATCTCGAATGCCAATCTGGGGCAATACGATAATGATAATGACTCGGCTGACATGCTCTTCACTTCGAACTCGAATAATCTTACCGTCGAGGATGGGATTGAACTCCATATTTGGGATGGGAAGACTTTAACCCCGGGAGGAACCATTACCACTGATCCTTCTTCTTCTGCTGCCGGGCTCGATGGCGACCTCCATATCGACGGGACCGGTGTTTTGACGATGAGCACCAACGCCCTCTCGGTGGGAGGAGACTTTAATAATGAAGGCACGTTTAATCAGACCGCGCCGCAGACTACGACGTTTACCGCAACCGCGGCAAGCCATCTCATCACCGATGGGGGAGAGAACTTTGACGACGTCACCTTTAATGGAGCGAGTGGAGGATGGAGTGTGGCTGATGCTACAACCATTGGTGGCATCCTCACCATGACCGCCGGTACCCTCTCTGAAACGAGCGATACCATCACCGTCAATGAAAACGCAGTGGGAACCGCGGGAGTCATCAACATGACCAGTACCAGTACCTTTGAACAACGCGTGGGCGCCAATCAAAACTTCGGCCCTACCACTGCCAATACCGATTGGACGTTTAATAATCTCACCTTCTCGCGTTCGGCAGGAACCCCCACCATTACTGCTCAATCTTGCTCTGATTGTGATGTCACCATAACCGGAAATCTGCTGGTCTCCAAGACAGGCGACCTCGCTGCCACAACCTTAGCTGCCGGCGACAAGACTTGGACCCTCTCTAACGCAGATGGCGCGAACCCCTTCAATCTCGATGAAGCATCAGGGGTACTTACCGCCAATACCTCCACCTTTGCCTTCACCGGAGACAAGAATGACCCCGGCAACGTCACCATCGAGAACACGACATATTACAATGTCAATTTCGGTGGTTCGGTTGCTGAGACCTACGACCTCGAGAACGCGATCACGGCCTCCAACAACCTCACCATCAACGCGAACGGCACCCTTGATACCGTATCAGGGAGTAACTACGGCATCACCGTGGGAGGAAACTGGACGAATAATGGAGCCTTCAAATCTCAAGCCGGCACCGTCACCTTCAACGCCGACGCTGCTGGTCCTGCCACCCTCTCCGGAACCCTCTCCGGTACCAATGGTAAATTCTATAATGTCCTCTTCGATGATCCTTCCGGCTCGGACGCTACATGGCTCATTGACGGCACCATGGTGGTAGACTCCGGTGCTACCCCTGAATCAGATGCCTTTGTGATCAACGATGGCACCGTCACCATTGGGAACGGTGACGCCGACTCCCTCGAAGTAATAGGTCGGATCGTGATCGCCGATACCGCGGGAGAGACCGGAACCTTACGAACTGCCCCCAGCCTTGCCCAAGGAAGCCAAGTGATCCTTGACCTTAACAACACCACCACCCCCATCTCCTGCGCCCAGTGTGTCATCCAGATTGGAGCCACCAGTGGCGGTACTGCAAAACTCACCGTCAACAAGAACGGTCTGGTGCGCCTCAACCCCCGCACTGCCGCCACTGCTTCGGATACCGGTATCGAGGTAGAGGCGACAGGATATCTTGAGATTCTGGGAAGTCAGGATCTTACTGCTACTGCCTCAACCGCCACTACCAATCTTGCGAATAGAGAGACCCATATTTGTGCCAATACCGTCTACACGGTAGATCAGCACAACGGGAAATACGTGCGCGCGACCTCGGGCCTTGCCATCGGCATGGTCTACACCATCACCGATACCCTCGTAGATGATTCAACCAACTGCGCTACCGGCACCCATGATTCAATAGTACGAGACGACAACTCGTCCGCCACTGAAGCCAGTCCTACTGTGTCAGGAAGCGGCCCCACGAGAATCCTCACCCTTACAACCCAAGATGGTATCATCGTCGCCAACAACGACCATATCGGGCGCTATGTCCATAATCTTGTTGACGATGAATACTACAAGATTGTAGATTCCGCTCAAGTAGGGGTAGGCACTGATACCATTACGATTATTGGTGAACCCAATGCATTTACCAACATGGATACGAACGATGATATTGAGGTCACCGATGGATTCAAAGCCACCGATAGCTTTGAGATTTTGGATTATGCCTTGGTAAGTGGGCAAACCCGCAGTAGTCAAACCGATACCTGCGACGATGATAATAGTGCGACTGCGACCGCCGTAGCGTATATTTTCGGGAAGAACGACTCGGAGACCCTCATTCGTTACGCCGACATCTGCGACCTCGGCTATAACACGAGTAATAAATATGGAATTTTCGGTCAGATAGGCGTGAACGGTTCGGATGCAAGTGAGGGGTTCACCGTGGACAAGTCGCGCATCCACCATGGATACAAAGGTATGCAGTACTCGGGAGATAATAGCAATACGGCGAATTCCGAGGGATTTACCAATAATAGTTTCGACAACAATGTAAGTACAGGCCTTATCTTGGATAATACCTCAAATAATAATACAGTGACAGGGAACCGTTCGTATAGTAATGGGGCCGCTGGGATTCAGGTAAGCGCCAGTTCAAATCATAATACGGTTTCTTCCAATTATGCCTATCTCAACACGAGCCACGGGATGAACATCTCGGGTGGAGTTAATAATACCTATTCGTCGAATGTCGTATACAATAATGGAACGAGCGCCAATGGTATTACTCTCAGCACCTCGGCCAATAGTAATGTTATTAGTTCCAATACCGCGTTTGGCAATCGGGCGCACGGTATTTCATTGGGGACGTCTTCAAATAACATTATTAATTCGAATAATACCTATGCCAATGATTCCAATGGTATTTCATTCATCACGACTTCCAATAACAACGTACTATCTTCCAATACTTCGTACTCGAACACCTCGCACGGTATTCGCATTTCGGCAAGTTCCAATAACGTATTACACTCAAATAACTTCTACGCTAATTCGTCACGCGGTTTCACCCTCGAAGGCGGCGGTTCAGCTGCGACTGGCAACATTTCAGTAAGTGATACGTTGGGGGGCGCGGGCGGCAATGCCAATACTTCATCCGATATTAACTTTGATGCGGGTGCGCACAATATCCGACTCTACGGTTCTACCATGGGCTCTACCACCGAGGTCGGTACTGGTGTAACAGTTGCCGGCGCCTACATCGTCTCCTTTAAACACGATACCACCGGAGGTTCCACAAAGGTCTGGGGAGAGTACACCATCCCCGATAACAACACCGAGACTCCCCAAGATGAGGGAACGAACAAGTTTAACTACGCTGATAACCTCTGGGAAGACTCGATGAGCGACCCAGGCTATTCAGGTACTGGTACTCAAGACACCGACCTTACGCTTAACTTTAGCGCCGCTATGGCAGGCGCCAACAGCGTCTATTCCTACCGTCTCACCTGCCGTGATGACGCGGTCACTGACTGCGACGGCGCCGGAGCCGCGTGGGATGTCTTCCGCGACGGGGTAGACATAGATAACGCCATTAAAGGTACCCAGTACGAAGATACCACCACCAAAGTTCGCTTCACTATTGGCGGCGGCACTGACGCTGCAGGCACTGCCTACGCCACCGGAGACACTTATACCTTGGTGGCGTGGAAGAAATCGAGTGATACGAATACGCAGAAGATTACCGCGGTGCAGCAGACTGATGACAAGATTACGGTGGGGACTGGGGAGACGATTGAATTCAGGGGAGGAGGCACTGGCGCGAACCAAGAATCGCAGATCACCCATACCGTGGCTGGAAGCTGGGATTTTGATATGGGAAGCGGCACTGCCAATATCCAAGAGGCGAAGGTCAATGATATGGATCTCATTGCAGGCGCAGCTACTTTGACAGTCTTTAACACTCAATTCCTTGGGACCAAGACGGTGGTTTCGGGAACTCTCAATACCGATTGGTACCTCTCGGTGCATCTCGTGAACGAAGCGGATACGGCTACGAACGTTGATACTGCCGACGATAGCGCCTCGACCGGTGATGTGATCATTGAAGAAAAGACCGCGACTCCTGCCTCCACTATCTTCCGTCACGATGGCGCCACATGGGGAAGTACGGCAACGTCTCAAAAGACTGGCACCGCTTCCACTGGCCATATCCCCCAGCCAAATACCACGGGCGCCATTCGCCTACGGGAATACGCCCAGACTTCAGGTGGGTTTACCTATTATAAGTATAACCTTCGGGTGGAAGCACAGAATACCTACTTTGCGTATGATTATTTTGTCGATCAGGGGAGCCGCTATCTTTCCTCCGACGATAACCCGCAGGCCGATACCGACGACGTGATTGGCACCGACTGGTACCGCGATACGGTTGCGACCGAAAACGCGCATCCCGCCGCGGTGAACGATCCTCCCGAGGTGGGTACGTGGTACGCGGGCATGGACACCGGGCTTACGTTTACGCTCTCGGCGACCTCGGTCAATCTCGGAACCTTAACATCTGCCAATAACTTTACCTCCGATGCCTCGACCACCACCTCGACGATTTCAACCTCGGCTCCAAACGGTTTTCAACTCACTACCTGGGCATCGCAACTGCTTACACGGCTTGGGGGTTCGGAGACCGTCGCGATGTGGAGCGGCACCAACGGCACGCCCACGAACTGGAACGGGAATTGTCCCAATAACACCGAGTGCGGATTTGGGTACAACACCAATGATTCAACGCTTGGCGGGGGTACTGCCGATCGCTTTGTGGCTGCAGGTTCCTGTGGCGGCGATTTAAAGTGCTGGGCAGGGTTTGCGACGACGGGTGCGGGGGATCTTGTCGGCGACGCCACCGGCGCCGTGTCCGGCCAAGCAACCGTGGTCACCTACAAAGTTTCGGCAAGCACTACGCAGGCGGCAGGGGAGTACCAGAGTACCATATTGTATGTGCTCACACCGCAGTACTAGAAATTAAAATGGAAAAATGAA
>JACQLU010000085.1 GCA_016203935.1 Parcubacteria group bacterium
ATCCGTAAGAGACTCCATGTCAACTTCGGTGATCGAACACTCGCCCCCCTCTGCCTCTATTGATCAATTTACGAAGAAACATGAGACGTATTGGTTGACGTTGGAGCGAATACGAATGCTAAAACTTTTTCATAACGCTGCCGAGCGCGTGCCAGCGTACAAAGATTTTTTACGTCGGCACAAAGTCGATCACACGAAAGTGGTGACATATAAAGATTTCCTATCAGTGCCACCGATCAGTAAAAAAACGTACCTTACCCAGTATCCGCTTGAGAAGGTATGTTGGGATGGCACTATGGAAAAACCTCTGGTCTTCACTTCCACCTCTGGCTCTACTGGTGACCCATTCTACTTTCCCCGCGAGCACTCCCTTGACTGGCAATATTCATTCCTCATCGAATCGTATCTCAAACAATCATCTCATTCCAAAAAGGGCCCCGTGCTCGTGATTATCGGTTTTGGTATGGGGGTGTGGATAGGGGGACTTATTACCTATAAAGCCTTTGAGATTGCAGCGGCACGTGGGGGTTTAGCCGTTTCCATCATTACGCCGGGGGTCAATAAGAATGAAATCCTTAAGGCACTCGAGCGGCTTGCTCCTCATTTCGCGCAGACGATTCTTGTAGGTTATCCTCCTTTTACCAAGGACGTGATTGACGACGCGCGTTCTCAAGGAATTGATCTTAAGCGACTTCACATCCGTCTTCTCTTCGCTGCCGAGGCATTTAGTGAGACCTTTCGTGAGTATGTGGTGGGGAACGCCGGTGTCAAGGATCTCTACCGTGATACCCTCAATATTTACGGGAGCGCCGATATAGGTGCGATGGCCTATGAGACACCGTTCTCGATCCTCGTGCGGCGCCTTGCCCTTCGTACGCCGCCCCTCTTTACCAAGCTTTTTAGCGATATCAAAAAGACGCCGACATTTGCTCAATATGATCCTCGTTTCATCTCCTTTGAAGGAGTTGATGGCGAGATTCTCCTCACCGGCAACAATACCGTGCCGCTTATCCGCTATGCCATCGGTGATCATGGTGGGGTCCATACGATAGGGCGGGTTCGTACTCTGCTCGCGGATCATGGTTATGACCTTGAGAAAGAGACCGTCAAGGCTGGTATTCATTCGCTCGTGCAACCTCTGCCATTTGTCTACGTCTACGAGCGAAGTGATTTTTCAACCAACCTCTACGGCATCAATATCTATCCTGAATATATTCGTGAGGCGCTCGCCCAGAAACCATACACACCGTTTGTGAGCGGCAAGTTTACCATGATCACGAAAGTTGACCAGAGGCAAAATCAGTATCTGGAAATCAATATGGAGCTACGCAAAGGTAAGACGTTACTTCCTCCCCTTTTTAAGAGGGCACTTTTGAGAAGTATCGTTTCTGAGCTTGCCAAACGCAGTTCTGAGTTCTTCGAACTCTCACGCCACATGAAATCGCGTCTCGACCCAAGGCTTCGGTTTTGGCCCTACGAACACCCACTCTATTTCAAGCCCGGGATAAAACAAAAGTGGGTTGTAAAATAATGGTGCATCGTCCCTCGATGCTCACGTATGCTCACTATCGATCTTAACCTCATCTTTACCTTACTCGCGGCGTCGGTCACTGCCTTCTTGGGTATGCTCGTCTATTCCCACGAGCGACGGAGTGTGAGCAGCAACATCTTTTTTATTCACACGCTCGTCATGACGACGTGGGCAGTGGCCAATTATTTTTCGCTAACTGCTTCTCCTGAGCGAGCACTCTTTTGGATTCGACTGGTGATCTTCCTCGCCGTGCCCCACGTCTTCCTCTTCTTCTTATTCGTGGTCAACTTTCCCGCGAGTAAGCTTGCTATCAAAAGACGCCTTTTTATACTCCTTCTGCTTTTGATGGCGGGGATGATGTGGCTTACTGTCTCCCCGTTTGTGTTTCAGTCTGTGACCGTTAGTAGGGAGGGTGCGGTCGTACCCATCGTAGGGAGTCTCATGCCGATCTTTGCGTTCCTGTTGGTACTCCTTTCGGTTGTCACCTGGATTTTGATCGTTCGGAAATATACGAAGGCGCAGGGTGCTACGCGTGCCCAATGGCGTACTATAGGGATTGGCCTTCTCATCGCCTATCTACTTCTGATTTTCTTTGTCTTCTTGCGCGTCGTGCTTTTTCAGGACACCCGCTTTGTACCTTATTCGCCCCTTTTTATCCTCCCCATTTTTGCGGGAGTGGCCTACGCCATTCTCCGCAATCGCCTTTTCAATATTCGCGTCATCGCAACCGAGGTCATCACCTTTGTACTTTTGGTCACAAGTCTTATAGAGGTTTTTCTTGCCGAGACTACCGCTACGTTTGTCTTGAGTCTCTCCATCTCACTCTTTATCCTCATCTTTGGTATTCTTCTCATACAAAGCGTCTTACGAGAGGTTGCGCAGCGAACAAGGCTTGAGTTTCTCTCCGAAGAGTTGCAAGCGGCGTACGAGAAACTTAAGGAGCTTGACCGCGTCAAGTCAGAATTTCTTTCCTTTGCCTCCCATCAGGTGAAGACGCCTATGACGGTGATTAAAGGGTACGCAAGTCTTTTGGGCGAGGAGGGAGAAGGAGCAATAAGCGCATCGGCCAAGGAGACGCTTACCAAAGTGATGCGCATCGCCGATCAAACCATCGCCCTCGTCAATAACCTTCTCAATGTTCGTAAGATCGAAGAGGGTCGTGTGGAATATATCTTTGAAGAGACCGACGTAAACAAGATAGTCAGCGACGTGGTCGAGGAACTTTCCCGTCTCGCGGCCGAGAAGAAACTTACCCTCTCGTTTACGCCAGCGCGAGAGCCATGCCGAGCGAAAATCGATCTTGAGAAGTTAAGAGAGGTGGTGCGAAATTTTGTTGAGAATGCGATTAAATATACGCCGCAAGGCTGGATCAAGGTGAATACGGCGTGCGAAGAGGCAACTAAAACAATCCTTATTCGCGTAGCCGACTCGGGCATTGGGATGCCCACGGATCTCATTCCCAAGCTCTTTCAGGAATTTAGGCGCGATGCCCTCACTTCGCGTAGTATCCAGGGCACTGGCCTTGGGCTTTACATTGCCAAACAGTTTATCACCGCCCACAGGGGAACGGTCTGGGCAGAATCAGAAGGACCAGGAAAGGGGAGTACCTTCTTTATCCGAATACCTGCGGCATAACACCAAAAACATCGTCGCGCTTTCTCCGCGACGATGTTGCTACCTGGTCAGCCGATGAGATCACTTCAACTGTTCTTTTACCTTCTTTACGAGTTCTGCGGGCGTGAGGTTGGCCTTGATTAAGTAATCAACCGCACCGAGGCGTTTTCCCTTCTCGATATCCCCTTCTTGTCCTAGATTGGTTAAAAGAATCACCGGGACGTTTTTTGTTTTGGCGTCTTCTTTGAGTTTGGCTAAGACGCCAAAGCCATCGATTTTTGGTAAGATGACATCGAGGAGAATAAGGTGAAACGCCTGCGCCCCGGCCTCGGTAAGTCCCGCGAGACCGTCACTCGCTACGGTGAGATCATAGCCCTCGGAGCGCAACTTGAGCGCGTACATATCGGCGAGGAGTTGCTCGTCTTCGATAAGGAGGATTTTGGCTTTCTTGGTTTCACTCGACATAAAATACAAGTCTACACATCCTCCATACTAACTGTAGGGCGCGTGAGGGTCAACCCAGCACCAATTCCGATGGTCAGAACCTTTGCTTTGTGATACAATTCAGCTCGTTATTTTTCTTCTATGTCCTTTCTTTCAAGTCTCGTTGGCGATCCTAATAAGAAGGTGATAGCGGCGCTCGCTAAAGAAGTTCAGACAATCAACGCCCTGGAGCCCCTTACCGCCCTCCTTACGGATGATGCGCTGCGAGCAAAAACCGATATCTTTCGAGAGAGACTCCGTAGCGGCGCTACCCTCGCTGAACTGCTTCCCGAAGCGTTTGCGGTGGTACGCGAAGCGGGCAAGCGTACCTTGGGCATGCGCCATTTTGACGTACAACTCATGGGTGGTATGGTGCTCCACGAGGGCAAGATCGCGGAGATGAAGACCGGTGAAGGAAAAACCCTCGTCGCCACCCTTCCCGTCTATTTGAATGCGCTTGCCGGCAAGGGAGTACACGTGGTGACGGTGAATGACTATCTTGCTCGTCGCGACGCCGAGTGGATGGGACGTATTTACCATTTCTTGGGGCTTTCGGTCGGCGTCATTCAGCACGAGCTGGCGCTTCTTTATGATGAGAAGAATCCGGTGAAGACCTCAAGCGACTGTCGGGGAGAAAATTTTCGTCCGGTGGATCGGCGGAATGCGTATCAGGCTGATATCACGTACGGCACCAATAACGAATTTGGTTTCGATTATCTTCGCGATAACATGGCGACTTCGCTCGATCGAATGGTGCAGCGTGAACTTCACTACGCGATCGTCGACGAGGTGGATAGTATTCTCATTGATGAAGCACGAACACCACTCATTATTTCGGCGCCCGACATCGGTGCCTCCGAGCGCTACCAGCTCTACGCGCGCATTGTACCCGAACTTAAGGAGAATGAGGATTACAACGTGGACGAAAAGCTCCGCGCCGTGTCCTTGACCGATGCCGGCATCGATAAGCTCGAGAAGATCTTGGGAGTCAAGAATATCTATGAGGAGGGAGGTATTGCCGAGGTTCATTACCTTGAGGAGGCCTTAAAAGCTCACGCACTTTTTAAGCGCGATCGTGATTATGTGGTGCGCGAGGGAGAGATTATCATCGTCGATGAGTTCACGGGTCGGCTCATGCTGGGCCGTCGCTATTCCGAGGGGCTCCACCAGGCAATTGAAGCGAAGGAAGGTGTCGTGGTGAAAGAAGAGAGTAAGACGCTCGCCACCATCACGTTCCAAAATTACTTCCGCCTCTATAAAAAACTTTCCGGCATGACCGGTACTGCCGCGACCGAAGCGGAAGAGTTTATGAAGATCTATAAGCTCGAAGTCGTCGTGGTGCCGACCAATAAACCGATGGTCAGGAAGGACTTACCCGACCTTGTATATAAGAACGAACGGGGGAAGTATAAGGCAATTGTGGCGATGGTGAAAGAGGCGTACGAGCGAGGGCAGCCGGTGCTTTTGGGCACCATCTCGATTGAAAAGAACGAAGGGCTTTCACGTCATTTCACCGAGGCCGGCATTCCTCACGAAATCCTGAACGCCAAAAACCATGAACGTGAAGCCGAGATTATTGCCCAAGCCGGGCACTCGAAGCACGTTACCGTCGCGACCAACATTGCCGGTCGCGGTGTAGATATTATTCTTGGCGGAAATCCGCCTGACCCTGAAGACGCGAAGCGGGTACGGGAGTCGGGAGGGCTCTTGGTGCTCGGCACTGAACGACACGAGGCCCGGCGCATTGATAATCAGCTCCGGGGCCGCTCTGGCCGCCAAGGCGATCCTGGGGCAAGCCGCTTTGCGGTCTCGATGGAGGATGACCTCATGCGTATCTTTGGATCGGAGCGGATGAAGAACCTCATGGAGTTTTTTAAAATCCCGGATGACCAGCCGATCGAATCGCCAATGGTGAGCCGAGCGATTGCGCAAGCCCAGCATAAAGTGGAGGGGCATAACTTTGATATCCGTAAGCACCTCGTGGAATATGATGACATTGTCAATAAACAGCGCGAGGCGATCTACCGCATGCGCCGCGAGATTCTCTTTGCGCATCTTACCGGGACGGTAGAGGAGAATGAAGGGAACGATTTTGATACCAAAACAAGGGTGCTTGAGTACCTCACGCGCGAAATCGATGCCCTTGTCGCTACGCATGTGAATGCGCGCGGCGGAGAATCGGATAAAAAAGAGATCGGCGAGGCAATGCACGCCATGCTTCCGATCTCAAGCGAGACACAAAGGGAGATCGAGAGTCGCACGGGAGATGGTGAGACGCTCAAAGAGTATCTCGTGAGTCTTATCACGCAAGAGTATGAGCGGCACGAAGCCGAGCTTGGTTCTGATGTGATGCGGCAGATTGAGAAAGCGCTTTTGATGCGCACGATCGATATGCTCTGGATTGAGCAGATCGACGCCATGGAGCGGCTTCGGGAGAGCGTGAATCTCAGGGCCTACGGGCAGCGCGATCCACTCGTCGAGTATAAGAATGAATCCTACCGCATGTTCCAGACACTGCTTGATAGCATCCGACACGACGTAGTCTATTCCGTCTTTAAACTTCGTCTCCTTCGTGAGACACCCTCGCCGATGGCGAACCGGCGGATCGCGACCAACGCGCCCGTGGATCAATCAAAGGGCATCAAACCCTCGGCGCTTCCCAAAGAACCCGGCCGCAATGACCCCTGCCCGTGCGGCGCGGTAAATCCCGAGACGGGCCAGGTCTATAAATACAAACGCTGCGGTCTCATCAACGCACCTCATCATAAAAGTAATGTTTGAGATTTGCCCTATTTTTTGCTATAATGAAAGTGTAATGTCCATCACTTTTCTATGCCTCGCGCCTCAAAAAATCTTTCAAGAAAACCAGACACTGCGCTTCGTCCATCGCTCTTCTGGGACGTGGATCCCAAGACGATCGATCTTAAACGCCACGCGCGCTACGTAATCGAGCGCGTGCTCGATTTTGGGAACGATAAGGAAGTGAGATGGCTTTGGAAGACGTATAGCCGCGATCAAATTCGCGAGGTAGTAGCAACGTCTCGAGTTCTTCATAATCAGAGCCGTGCGTTATGGAAACTTCTCACCTCTTAGATATTCGCGATATTGCCGTAATGAAAATTATTGTGATTAGTCAGCGGGGGCGGAAGCGTGATTTTGTTGATCTCTATTGGTACGCACAACATGTTGAACCGCTTGG
Source organism: Parcubacteria group bacterium (assembly GCA_016203935.1). Lineage (GTDB taxonomy): Bacteria > Patescibacteriota > JACQLU01 > JACQLU01 > JACQLU01 > JACQLU01. The sequence goes on from JACQLU010000085.1 coordinate 6,828, forward strand.
TGCGGTGCTTGAGCGACTTCCCGATCAATATCCAACCGTGGCTCATGATTATCATCATATCCTAAAGAGCCTCATCTATTTCGCCGACGCCGAGGAGGACCCTATGCCC
>JACQLU010000084.1 GCA_016203935.1 Parcubacteria group bacterium
CCCTTATGCCCTGGGCCACACACGTGCTACAATGGTCGGCACAAAGGGTCGCGAAGCCGTAAGGCGAAGCCAATCCCATCAAAACCGGCCTTCAGTTCAGATTGAGGGCTGCAACTCGTCCTCATGAAGCCGGAATCGCTAGTAATCGTGGGTCAGCTATACCACGGTGAATACGTTCTCGGGTTTTGTACACACCGCCCGTCACACCAGGAAAGTCGGCAATACTCGAAGCCCCCTCACCAATCTCAACAATGTTTCTCGATTAGAGAAGGAACGAAGGCGAAGCCGCCTCACGGCTTTGTCTCGCTCTTGTCGAAATCCGTGTCAAGATTGGTGAGGGGGTCAAGGTAGGGTCGGCGATCAGGGTGAAGTCGTAACAAGGCATCCGTAGCGGAAGCTGTGGATAGATCACCTCCTTTCTAGGGAGTATCACGAGCCAATAGCTCATCGCATATGGCTAATGGCTCTTTGGTCGAGCTTCATCCGCCGAAGAGGCGGAGGGAGACACTGCGTGAAAGACGCAGTCTGGTCTTACTCATCAATCGTACCAGCCATACAAACGATAGATTCCTGTCACTTTGCAGTTGGTACAAAACGACAAAACCTCTTTCCGTTTTAAGGGAGAGGTTTTTATGTTGTGGAGGTTTCCTGTTATAATAGAGAAGCCCCTTAGTTTTCCACAAACATCAAATGCCTCTCAATCGCCGAATACTCATGGTTGTCGCCATCGTCCTTCTTGTAGGCGGTGGTTTTTATGTCTTCTTTCGTAGAACCACCCCTACAGGAACTCCGAACGATACTTCTCAATCCTCTTTCCTTAATCTCGGCGGGTCACGCACTAATACCGGCTCATCCAATACGAGCTTTCTCGGAAGGCTCCTGGGAGGCACTCGCAGTGTGCCGGGTGGTACCACCACCGGCACTTCGTCCACTTCTGGGGTACAGGGAAGGGGAGCGCTTGAAATTACCGCGACGATGCCGAATGCCATTGTGCTTTTTGATGGCAACATTCAACCACGGGTGAGTCCTGTTTTGCTTTCGAATGTTCCCGCGGGTACCCATCGGGTGGTCGTAACCCATCCGCAAGCGGCAGCGTCGTGGGAAGCCGACGTCGTCGTACTAGCAGATACGACTCTCCGCATAGAAGCAAAACTAGAAGAATAAACGGTCAAAATTCCTAATGACTAATTCCTAATGTCTAATCAAGTCTCAATGACCAATGACTAATTTAGGCATTAGACATTTTAGTAGTTGATTAGTCATTAGAAATTAGTAATTAGACATTCTCCATAGGTAATGACCCGTTCCCGTCTTCTCATCTTCATTGTCATCCTTGCCGCGATCGCTGCATTAATTTTGTTGTTGCCCAAACGCGGCACCGAGCCCTCGGTAGAGGGTCCCGGAGGAATTATCGTCACCGCACCGATTAGCACACGTTCGCCTGCTCCTCTCGCCCAACCCTCGCTCCTCCCGGGATCCTCACCCCGACCGACCGGTTCAGTGCGGCCAACGCCAACCCCGGTGAGCATGCTCCGCCCCCGCGGCGCCATTCGCATTGCTTCGCAACCGGGCGGCGCCACGGTCCTTATCAACGACGCCGGCACGAGTGAGACTACGCCCGCGAGTTTCACTGAACTTCGCTCCGGCCGCTACCGTGTCACCCTTTCGCTCGCTACATTCTACGATTGGGAAGCGGTGGTGGAAGTGCCTGCCGGGAAAACCGTCAACCTTACCGCGCGTCTCAAATCCCTTCCCCCTGCGCAGGCAAAACAGAGTCTCGATACCCGTACGGTTTCGACGCGGGGATGGAATAAATTCGATGGCACAAGTCAGCGCTTCACCATATTTCATACTGCCGAATCAACCCCGCAAGTCTTCAAAAACCGCACCGTGTTTCCGCTAAAAGACGGTAAAGCAGTAGTGGCACGCACCTTCGAAACGGATTTTAGTCTCCTAAATGGATTCCCCACCGCACGCGATATTTATGAGCAACAGGGAGAACTCTCTCCCAACGAAACGGTGGTCCTGGCACGATTCGAACGCGAGGTAGGACTTGACGGCTACTTCGTTATCACCCGCAATCGTCTCACTGATCGCGAAACCATGACTGCATTCTTTGCCTTCCCTCTCTTCGCAAAATCCCCGCGTCTCGAAGTCTACGCAATAAGTTTTACCGGTGACCCGGGAAAATTTGTGAGTAGAAGTTCTGGCTACGCTACCTATCGAACGATGATTAAAACGATGAGATTTAGTATTTAGTAGGTATGATATCCTTCCGCCTTCCGCCAAACATGAGTCGCAATCTGGGCTTGGGAATCGGTGCTCTGCTTTTCGGCGCAATCGTTATCTGGATTGCTGTTACCCCCGTTTCAGACCTCTCCGCGCAATCGGTGGGTATTCGCCCTTTAGAAGAACTTGAGGCAGAACCACGAAGTCCACTGCCTACGCTTGACGCCATTACGCTTACAACAGATCAGCCAGTAACGGCGGGCCGCAATCCATTACCTTCTCATAACGCAACACGAGATAAAGTTGAGTCAGTGCTTAATCAAGAATTTTCTAAAGTGAGTGCCGCTATTACTGTCGGCGAAGGGGCAACGCGCGCCGATCTTCCTCCTGAAATTATAAACATCGCGAATAACATAGAAATCGGCTGTAATTTTGTGGGCGTCATGTCGTTCATACTCGGATTGCTTGATTTCTTACCTGATATAAGTGCCACCTTTTTGGGAGCGGGCGCTATTATTGATTTCTCCACCAATGACTTCGCCCAAATTTTAGACGACCTCACTGGTATGTGTGCTCAATTTAGACAAGCAGAGGCAGATCTCTTAACCATTCTCACCTCCGCTCATCTCCAAAATGCCGCGCTCACGTGTGCCGATGAACAGATAAGGAGCGGCGGTGACCTCAATGATTGTTCAGTGATTGTGAAAGATGCCGGTGAATATACCCGTAATCGTGCCTTCGAGATGACACACGCCGAACTCCATGAGCGAGCACTGAATGATTTAGGTCCAGTGCGTGGTGAAAGCTGCTTTAGAGAAGTACTGGAACCGACCTTGCTTTCTGTTACCAATCAGGGTTCGGCCGACCTCGATACCCTATTGTTCTTAGAACTCTGCGGTCCTAAAACTCCTATACTATCAGGGAACGACATTGACCGTTTCTTCCGCGAAGTGATCAATACGAATCCCGACCCGTTTAGCGGTTTTACCAACCTTGCGGGACAAGTCCAAGAACGGTATCTAACCAATGTTGAAGAAGCGTCACACGAGTTAGACAGCGGCTATAAACCGCTCCTCAAGAGTGAACAAGCTAGAATCTTTAATCCACTCTCTTTCTTTACCCCAGAAGAAGAGGAACTCCCAGAAGGATGCGCTTGGGGCTGTAGCTATATAAATGATTGTCCTGTTAGTTGTAGCTGTGTGGGAGAGGCATGTGGAACTTCAGAATGTGAGGCCTTTAATCCAGAGACTCACCCATCACCCTCATGCGGGGGAAGTCCTCCTCCACCACCAATAGAAATCGGCGTATCATGCAGTACCGTTGCTAACCTTCCTCCCGAGGAAATTCCAGAAGAGTGTTTCTATGAATTCAATGCGCCCGACGTGATCAAAGCGCCAGGTCTTGCCGTAAAGCAATTTCTTGATCAAAGCTCCACCAACTTCTGCAATACCATCACGATCGCGAATGAACCAAGCCAAGCCCAGTTCCTTGACAAATTAGTACAGGTAGTCTTTGGGTTCCCTACCTTAAATCAATGGGTACGTCACATTTGCACGCAAGTATTGGATTCTATATTAGATGTGGCGCTCCCCGAAGCTCCGCCCCCTGGTGAGAACACCGATCCGCCAACCATTCGTAGTTTTACCGCGACAATTTTTGAAGTGAAAAATAGAGATACACAGATCCTCTTGGCTTGGGATATAAGTAATGCTGATACCGCTGAAATAACCCCAGAAGTTGGGGTAGTCGACCCATTGGGACGCCAGAATCTCGTTCCTTTCAGAGAAGATATCACTTCCTACACATTGACCGCGAGCAATGAATTTGGTGTAGTAGCAAGAAGCGCGACTGTAACTTCTCTAGGCTTGCAAGGACCACGCATATCGTTTTTCACTGCCGAACGGGTCAACGACACCACCATCCGCCTTGGCTGGCAGGTAAGTGGCGCTGATTCGCTTGCGATTACGCCGTTTAGAGGCACCACTGCGCTTGCGGCGATGCAGGTAACACAGCCGAGCGGCACGAAAGATGTACCGTATGATCCCTTAGTTACCACGTATCGATTGACGGCGTCGAACAACGCTGGTGTTAACGAATTTGCTACCGTTAGCAATCCACCGCCGCCTACCCCCGCGCCGGGTGTTACCACAACCGCGTCGCCCGCAGGTGGCTTCCGCGATGACTTTAATACGGGAAGTCTCGATTCGTCACGCTGGCTTGCGACCAATGGCGAGGTCGATCTCGGCAAAATTGCCAATGACCATCAAGGGTATCTCCAGCCAGACCGGGTGAGTGTGGCAAATGGATATTTGGTTATGAAACTTACTCAAGAAGAAGGTCAAGTAGGATCGAAATCGAAAGGCGTGATCTCACGCGGCAGCGAGGTACGTTCGAAAGCGACCTATGGTTATGGTACCTATGAATGGCGTATGCGTATGGGATCTACGGCAACTACGGCTACCGGCCCGGGCACTACGGTAATCGGTGGTATTTCGGCTGCTTTTACTTTCATCAATAATTCTGAAACCGAACTTGACTTTGAAGTGGAAGGACAATCCCCCAATCGACTCGAGATGACGACATGGCATACCCTCGCTTCCAAACAATTCGATGATGACCCCAACCTCACGGGGATGTCGAATGGATTTAAGACCTACAAAATAGTGTGGGCGCCGGGAAGTGTCTCCTACTATGTCGATGATCAATTTAAGGCAGTCCACTCCGGCGATAACCCTTCTACCCCGGCCTACATGATGATGAGCCATTGGGGAACCAACAGTACTGGTTTTGGTGGCAAAGCAACACTCGATACCGATCGCTACCTCTACGTCGATTGGGTGAAGTTTACCCCACAGTAGATAGTCTCCCCGCAAGCGTGACAAGGGTCGAGATTTATGCGATAATTTTCTCGATCCTTTTATGTTGGGCGTATAGCTCAGCTGGTTAGAGCGCGACACTGATAATGTCGAGGTCCTTGGTTCGAATCCAAGTGCGCCCACCACCTTAAAGTTACGAGTGACTAGTAACCAGTGACTTAGTGATAGGTATCTTGGAGAGTAATTATTCCTTTCACTGAAAAACTGGTCACTGGTCACTAACCACTAAGCAATGTTTCTTCAACGCCTCATCATTGGTATCCTCGGCCTTCTTCTAGGCGTCGCCATCATCGCCCGGCGAGAACTCATGGTGAAATTCTTTGGCCGTTCGGAATGGGCGGATACCTATCTTAGCGGAGGGCTAGGTAAATCTTTTTTGATGTGGCAACTCATAGGCATTGCTATCATTATCATTTCGCTTCTTTACCTCACCGGCAGAACCACTGATCCCTTTAGCGCAGGGATTATAAGTCAACCAACAGCTACTCCAACACCGGACATTCATTTTCAATAATTAACGCTCGCGGTCCGGAGCTGGGAGCTCGGAGAGTGTAGCGCAAGGATATCTTCGCACACCGAGCCCCGACCTCCGAGCCTAGCAAAATGAGCCAATTCTTGGCTTATTTTTTGCTTTCTTGTATAGTTTGAATAGTGGAGCAAGGGCCCTTAGCTCAGCGGTAGAGCGTCCGGTTTGCATCCGGGAGGTCACCGGTTCAAATCCGGTAGGGTCCAAATGGGTGGACAAGCATAGGTAGGGAGTTCGTCCTGTCATCCGACGGGACGCCCAGTCAAATGACTGGGCGATTCTACCTAGGTCCAAATAAGCGAAGCTAACAAAACTCTGATTTATGAAAGGGGGTGACAGTACATGTCTGCATTAGAAGTATGGACGACATCAGTAGCAAATACGCTTATCGATCTTTGGCAACGCTTTTTAATGTTTCTTCCCAACCTCATCGGTGCCCTTATCGTCTTCTTCATTGGTTGGTTTGTGGCTGCCGTGCTCGGCATGATCGTCATGCGCGTGGTGGCGGTACTCCGTATCGATGAGGGACTACGGCGCCTTGGCGTTCATGATTTCCTACGCCGTGGTGACTTCGATATCGACGCCGCGAAACTCCTCGGGGGACTCGTGAAATGGTTTCTTCTGATCGTTTTCTTCTCCGCTGCGACCGACATTCTCAAGCTTGATCAGGTGACCGCATTTCTCAATCGTGTCCTTGGGTATCTACCCAGTGTCATCGTGGCGGTCTTGATTCTCATGGTGGGGGCATTAGTAGCCCAATTCTTCCGCGATTTAGTCACGAAGAGCGCGAAAGCGGCCAACCTTCATTCCGCAGCCTTCCTCGGCGGCATCACCAAATGGGCAATTGTGATCTTCACCGTGTTAGCGGCGCTTAATCAGCTGGGGGTCGCGACCGGCATCATTTCGACCCTCTTTACCGGCTTAGTCGCCATGATTGCCATTGCCGGGGGTCTCGCCTTCGGCCTTGGTGGAAAAGAGACAGCCCAAGAAATACTCCATAGTCTCAAATCTGATCTCGGCAGGCACGAATAACCGTGGATCTCACAAACTATGGCTAAGCTCCTCCTTAACGAAGGGGGAGCTTGACATAGAGCGGTAGAAATACGTATAATACCACCGCAATAAGAGCCTCGATCGGAAAGACATTGTTCCGATCGTGGTAGTATGTTACTTCATATCCAATTGTGACTTCTCCCATATATATGAACGTTTATCTTCTCTCGGCAGACAGGGGATTACCTATGTAGCTATCTTTCCATAAAAGATATTCCCTGCCTGCTGAAAGGCAGGTTTTGTTTTTGAGAAGGAAGAGACGAAAGTTTTCGCGCTCTTTACCAACTGAATAAAACGTAAGAAAGTTGGGTGAATTATTCGCAAGAAGAGGTTAATAGAATACGGGCGTACGGTGGATGCCTTGGCACCAAACGGCGATGAAGGACGTAGGAGCCTGCGATAAGCCTCGGGGAGGTGGCAACCAACCTTTGATCCGGGGATTTCCGAATGGGGCAACCCTTCCGATGGA
>JACQLU010000086.1 GCA_016203935.1 Parcubacteria group bacterium
ACGAGATTCATAAATATTTTATCTCATATTGGTCCGAAAAAGAAAAGAGGCCAGGGCGCTGGGTTGCGCACTGGCCTCTATGGTTCTTGTGAACCTTACCCAGTTTTGGGAGCTTATTTGTCCTCCTTTTTGTTAAGGTAGTCGTTGAGGTCTACCCCGATGTTGCGGAGTTGTTCTGCGAGATCCCAGTTCTCGGGCTTGAGCTCGGGGTGGAACCACTTGATTCCTTCTTGGATCCATCTGCGGCGGTTCATTCCCGTCGATTCTGGAGTAGAGTCCTCGTACCCAGACTCACTTCCACAACAAGCGCAGATACCACGGATAGGTGTTCCTGTCTCAGCGCGGAAAGGGTTGTGGTCTGGATTGCGATATCCGCAGATATGGCAGATGTAGTTTTGTTCTTGTTGTTCCGTCATATGCCTCCTATTGTGTCAGGAAGTAGTCGAGGTTGATGTGATAACCGTGGACCGCAGGATTGGGCTTGTAGAAGGTCTCGATCGTTCCGTTCGGCGCTTTAACTCCGAAGTGTTCCGTCACGGTATCGAACCTGACTAGCTCTCCGTTGGCACGAGTCTTCGTGAGTAGCGTGCTACCAGTGGGACGGTTCATGAACATCTTCGCCAGGAGCTCGTACTCCAATTCGCTCTCCACGCCGAGCCGTGGACCGTGACGTTGGAAGTGATCTAGCCGCATCGTTGCATTGCCGAAGCCTTCGCGATGAATGTACTGTAACACCTCCTTTCCGTGCTTGTCCACCACCTTTGCCAGCTTGAGTACGTCGCCCGGATGCTTTGCTAGGTATTCTAGCGCCTCTGCGTTGAACTTTGGCGCCAGGCGTACCAGAGCCATCAGCTCCTTTGCAGCAGGGCGTGCTTTGCTTGGCGCCGTCTTGATGAGGTTTAGCACCTCATCGCTTTTCTGCTTGAGAGCAGAGATAACGGCTTTTCTCGCGGGCAGTGCAAGTTTTCCAACCGCACCGTGGGGCGTGAAGCTTAGGGTGAGTTCCGCCAGCTCTTCTGTGGTGAATGACGGTTCGTACTGCTTGATCGTCCCTTCTCCAAACAGAGGTTGGAGTCTTCTTGCCCTCGCTTCCAACAGGAGCTGGTTGAGTTTGGTTCGGGTGTGTTGCCCAACGTATCCGGTACAAGCCGTGAGTCCTGCCGGAGCAAGGACGTCTTGCTTGTACTTTGCCTGAAACCTGCATACGGCGTCTCTGGTAAGCTGGCCGAACTCGTCGGTTTCGCTTCTAGGAGAGCCGGGACCTGTCTGCGCAACCTGAGTGTCGGGGTCTGCGTTGAGGAAGATCTGGAGGTGTTTTACGTCCAGACCCTTGGCCCCGGAACTGAGGTCTTGCTTAAATCCGGTGAAGTCTTCCTGGATTCCGTAGTAGGGGTACGCGTCCCATACGCTTCCTAGTACCTGGGTGTTCGGCTGGTTCTCTGTCAGGGCCTTGATCTCTGCCACGAGCTGGGCGATCTCAGCTAGTTCAGACGAGGAGGCATCTTGGCCTTGGTTTGCTGGGCTGCAAGGGCCCCTGTTTTCTGCTTTTGCCTGCTCCTTTCGTGATTCCAGAATGTCCTGGAGTTCTTTTGTGTACACCACGTACGAGAATGGGATTGAGCCTGCGTTGGCGGGAACTTCTTGAAGGTCGGCAGGAGATAGGGAGTAGACATCCCAGAGTCGCTGGGGATCTTGCAAGCTGCGTCCTATCAGGCCAGCGCAGTTGGCGCCAGAGTCAAATAGGAACACGTGCACCCGATTGGGTTCTTGCGTGTTTTTCCGCAGCTGCATGCCATACATTGCCAGCTCTTGCAGGAACGAGGGTTTGGGCGTTGGGGTAGGAGTCTGAGTTGGAGTTGGCGTTGGCTGCGGCGTTGGAGTTGGGATTGCGGTTGGCGCGGGCGTAGGGGTCGGTTGCGGTTCCACAGCATAGTGGACGCGCATTTGCACGGAGTCAAGGTATATGGTGTTGCGCGCCCAGCCGCCGTATCCTGCCCTGTTCCATATGACTTTTATGAAGAAGTCAGAGGCGTTGAACTGCGAGGCCTCCCATGTTTTTCCCCAAAGAGAGCTGGGGCTCCCGACGACGTAGGCGGCGTTCTCAGCCGACATCGGCTCTACCTGGATTTCTTTTGGTCCTGAGCCGTAGAACTTCAGCTCTACATAGTTGGGGTTGAAAGCGGGACGGCTAAGGTAGCCCACGATTTTGATCTCAATCCCCAGTATCTCCGCATCCTCTGGGATATTGAATGGAAACCCGCCAAACGACACCACCCGGTTATCTTCTGGGATGTGATGCGAGTACGCGTAGTCTCCATCTTCCTTGCAAGCAAGCTGTGGAAGCGCCCACTTTCCGGGGTTTGCCTGGATGTTCGCGCAAGAGACCCAGCCAGTGTTTTGCGTTGCGCTTGCTTGGACGCTTGTATTTCCAGCAAGTGCTGTCACGGCCATACTTGCTATTGCCAGTATGGCGAGAACCGCCATGGGTATGCTAGAACCAATCTTGTGGAACACGTTTCCCTCCTTTTGGGGTATTAGGATGTGATGCCAAGGATATCTTGGCTGCTACACCTAGACCACCACATGCAGTACAAAGTGTCAATAGGCGCTGGGAGTTCGGGAGTTTCCTCTTTGATTGTACTTGCACAAGAAGGTATAATAAAAGAATTCTCGATGACACCCGTGCTATCTAGAAAGAGCGTGTTATTCCTTTTGCTAGGAGTTTTTGCGTTGCTGTTTGGAGTAGTACAAAGCGCATCTGCGGTAGATTGCCAAGATTGGAACGTAGCGCCTACGTCATGGAATAGAGATGCTTCTTGTGATGAAACATTACAGTATAGCGATATCGGCGGTTCCAACTTGAGCATATGCGAGTATAGGGTTGTGAGCGTAAATGATGCCGGAGGTTTTGAGCAGACCTTTCCCGCAAGTGGCTGGACCTCTGCAGGAAATTGTAGTGGAGCAACCCCGCCGTGGACTTCTCCTGCGTTTTCTATCTCTATTGGTTCCACAGGTTCTTGTAAGTATGACGGAGTGTTCCGTTGCATTGTATATTGGAGAGCGCAAGACGGCGCAGGCAACAAAAGCGAGGGTTATGACGGCGACGGAGTGGCGGACCCTGTGTACAATATTGACTATTCTGCTCCCTCTGGCGGTTCTATTTCCTATGCCGACGGCTTTACCGCCTCTACCTCTGTTGCGTTAACAGTCAATGATGGAACAGACGCTAACTCTGGCATTAATACTGCAACTAGAACCATGCAAAGGAGATCGGCTCCGCTTTCTGGCGGCGTATGCGGAGCCTATGGATCATTTGCTAATGTTTCTGTGACGGGTACGTATCCTTCTTTTACTAATTCTGGTCTTGTTACAAACACTTGCTATCAATATCAGTATCTTGTGCAGGATAATGTTGGCCATCAGGCAATATATACCTCTTCTAGCACCGTAAAGGTAGATACTACTCCTCCAACTGTGATCAGCGTTAGTTCTACCGCGACAGATGGGAATTATACGGTGGGAGCTGTCATTCCGATTACTGTTACATTTTCCAAATCAGTGGCGGTTACAGGTACTCCTCAAATAACTCTGGAAACCGGAGCTAGTGATGCTGTTGTAAACTACACAAGCGGTTCTACTGGGACAGTTCTCACATTTAACTACACTGTCGCCGCAGGGCACAACTCATCAGACCTGGATTATACGTCCACCAGCGCGCTTGCCCTGAATGGGGGAACCATTAAGGATGCTGCCGGTAATAACGCTACCCTTACTCTTGCTTCTCCTGGAGCCGCAAATTCTTTAGGAGCTAACAAGGCAATTGTAGTTGATACCATAGCTCCTACCGTTACCGCCTTTTCTATTGATACGGTTATATACCCCGCGATAGTTACCGCGAAGGATGCTTTAGATATAGTATGGACAGCTCCTGACAACGCAGGAG
>JACQLU010000087.1 GCA_016203935.1 Parcubacteria group bacterium
ATGCCAACCTCCGCTTGGGGTGCCGCCACACCTCGCGAGAGATGCCCTTCCGGTCGAGCAGCATGTATCCGCAACGCAAGCTCACAGCTAGAAACGGCCTCCAGAGCACACCAAAGTACAAAGCCCTGCACGAGTGGGGTGATGGAGGCCGATACTAAATGTGGGCAGGGCACGGTGCCCTTTGTACGCGGAATGTGCATGTCGCACAAGTGCAAAGTAATGCAAAGTGATGCAAATTTCATCAAAAACGTGCTCTTCATCGGACGTGAGAAAGACGGGATCTGTTCAACGAAAATCTGCCTTTATCGGTCTGTTGCGCTCGATTATTTCAAGCCGCGCACATGTTATTGTCAATCATATTTATTATGCAAAGTATTGCAATGTGATGCAAAGTAGCCATGTTCATTCGTCTTCAATGATCAACTATCTTCATGGCGATTGCCGGGACGTGTTGAAAACTCTCGATGGAGAGAGCGTCCACTGTTGTGTCACATCTCCGCCATACTGGGGACTGCGCGACTACGGCGTGGTCGGGCAGCTGGGGCTTGAGAAGACACCGGAGGAGTATGTGCAAAACCTGCTGGACGTTTTCACAGAAGTGATGAGAGTGTTGCGCCGCGACGGGACCCTCTGGCTCAACTTGGGTGACAGTTATTCGGGGAGTGGAAAAGGGCAGCACTCAGATGGGTGGCATGATCCCAAGAAGTCCAAGACAGATGGGATGAAGCTCGAGAACGGCGTTATACCACAGGGGCTGAAGCCAAAGGATCTGGTGGGTATACCGTGGCGGGTCGCCTTTGCGCTCCAGTCGTCAGGGTGGTTCCTCCGCTGCGACATTATTTGGAGCAAGCCGAATCCCATGCCGGAAAGCGTATTGGATCGTCCAACGAGGGCGCATGAGTACATCTTCCTGCTCACGAGATCGAAGAAATACTACTACGATCACCAGATCATCATGGAGGATGCCGTCACCGACGAAAGTCGGCCGGACGGCGTGGTGCGCGACAGAGAGTACGGCTACGAATCAAAACAAAGGAAGCTCCGCGAGAGCAAGAAGCGTGGAGAGTTCATGGGCAAAACCAAGGACATGAAGGGCAGAGAGGCGTTCCGTGCGGTGCGCGTAAAGAGAAATAAGCGCAGCGTTTGGGAGGTGGCCAGTCAGCCCTATGCAGATGCCCACTTCGCCGTCTTTCCCTCGGAGCTGATCCGCCCCTGCATTCTCGCCGGTTGCCCAGACGGTGGAACCGTTCTCGATCCCTTTGCCGGTTCGGGGACGACGGGGCTTATTGCGGAGCAAGAGGGTCGCAATGCCATCCTCATCGAACTCAATGATGCGTACATCAAGCTGCAGCGCAAAAGAACGGCACAAACATCCCTCCTCTCGTCGGTGTCATGAGTATGCAGCGCACCATTTTCGGCACCGAGGAGGTACAGGTATCGAACCTCAAGAGCCTGACATACCAGCTGCTCGAGAGGACTCCGTTCCTTGCCGAGTGCCAGCATGCGCATTTGGTCGCGTTGCAGCTGGCAAAGAACATGAATGTGGGTGTCGTGAGCACCGAGGAGACCATCACGATGAGGAAGGCGACGTACAACTGGATCGTTCAGAACATTCCGAACATCGAGCGCTACATCCGTGATTACAACGAGGAGCATCAGGGGGTCGGCAAGAGTCACCACGTCCCCATCGAATCTTCCGACGATGCATCATGGTAATGCGCAAATTCGATCTATCGGCAATCCTCACGGAAGCGGAACTGAATGCAATGCAGGCAGTGCTGCAAGCCGAGAAACCCATCGAGGATCCCACGGTGCTGGTAACTCTCTTCCAGACGGTAGAGAGGCTTGCCAAAAGGATTCACGATATGGGTTTGAACCAAGAAGATGCTGCGCAAGCGATACTTGATCATCTGTCTCTACAGCGATCCACGGCCGAGTACGACCATGGATTGAATGTCTTGAAAGGAATCGCCGATGATCTTCTGTTCGACCCAACATCATGAAAAAAAATCCTCAATCGCTGCAGGATTTGGATGAGAAGTGGAGGAACTACGATTTTACAAATGCGATTGGATTGCTGCTGTTGATGCAGCAAATACAGGCGCAGGAACCTCTTGATGATCCAGATGTCATCATGATTGCGGAGGATGGAACTCGTTATTATTAGATAAAACTGACATTTTGCGATTATTCCCCAAATAGCAAGGCGATGATTCTGGCCTTGATGTTCGCGTAAACAGTCGTCAGCTTGGTCTTCGCAACATCAGTGAGCAGCGCCGTGTGCATGATAGCATCCCTGACCGGCTTATACTCTTTCGCATCTCTAGAAAGGGAAGCCGCCTTGTTCGGGTCTTTCTTGTCGATCAAATTCGCGAGTCCATCCATGGACAAATAGCTGAGGTCACTGCCAGATCTCCTGATGTCTATACTCACGTTGCCCCTGCCTTTATTGTCCGCCTCGCGCTTTTTCATGTCGGCGATTTCATCGTTGGCTTCTTTGGAGAGAGCCACCTTCTTCTCCTGAATGTAATTGCGAAGCAAATTTTCGGAAATGAAGCACTCCGCGTATGAAGTGAAATTGTACTGCGCATCGTTGCTCAGAGCATCGACCCACCCATCCACCTTTGCCTTCTCCTTCGCCGATGTTGGTGGCACGTATTCTTCGGAGACCGCATTGTATAAATCGCGCGACGTCCTTTCTTTCCTTGAGATCCTTTCGTTTTCGGGGTCGCCGGATTTCCTATTCTTCAACCTCAATTGATCCCAATCTTCAAGAATCTGGCGTATCACATTCTCCCTGAATTCTGTTAGCAACTCTTTATACTTCGGGTCGTCGGCAACGATGCCCTCCCTGCTGCTCGTGAACCTATCTTCGGCATCGTCCAAGGAGTCGAAGTGTATTTGCCCGTACAAATAGCTTTCTGCGATTCGCGCCGTCGGCATGTGCTTCATGATGTCTTTTTCGCGTATTCTTCCGTTCACGAAAAGATCAATACCCACTCGTTCTTCTGTATTCGATATTTTCAGGTTTGCCGGTTTGCTGACAGACGCTACAAAGCCTTTAATTGACATATTTGAAGAAAGATTTTTCGGATTCTCCTTGAGAGGGGGCATCGTGAGTTTCTCGCTGAGGTACGGGTCATGAAGTTCGTTGATCGTCCACAAAAACTCTGTCTTTTCCGCCAAATCGTTCAAATCTTCGTATGTGATTTTTTCTCCGTTGATATAAATATCGAATTCGTTATCCAAAAGAGAAAAACGAAAATACAACGCTATGATTTTTCTGATGTACCCTAAGCTGTTCTTGATACCCTCGTTGATTTTTTCGAAACGAAGAATGGTGCCGTGCTCGTGATCTTTAACATAGTCCGTGAAAGCCAAAAGACTCCAGTCTTCTAGCGGGTATTTGTCGGGCGTCAGATCGTCTTTAATCGCCTCATCTAGACCGGCATTGACGATCACGCCGCCGACATACTCGCCCCCCTGTTTCTTCGAGATGATAGTGATTTTTTCTGCGCAAGAGAGCAATGCCAATTTCCCGATTCCCTTCCGCCCGATGTAGGGTCGTTTTCTTTTGGATCGTGTGCTGCCGTCCTTCCTTTTGGAATATCCAATTTTCAGAAATTTCTCCTGAAAATCTGTTTGATCCATTCCGACTCCGTCGTCCTTGATCACCAAACTGCCAGCTTCCCTGTCGATGTAAATCCATACGTTCTTCGCATCTGCATCCCATGAATTCGATATGGCTTCGCCGAGCACTGTGGTGAAACTTCTGTATAAATTCCTCCCCAAGTGATTCAGTACACTGAGGGAAATGGCAAACGAAAATTGAGGCTTGCTGTCGACCATACTTGCTACTTTAGCATTTTAATGGCTTTTCTCCAGATGAGTTTTGATACTCCGTGCTATCACTTCGCCAATTTTGACCGGCACCGCATTGCCGATGTGCCTTCCAATGGATTTCGTATGGATTTCTTCGTTCGGGGGAAAGAATCGGTAATGTCGGGGAAAGGTTTGGAAAAGCGCGGCTTCGCGCAAGGAAATCGCACGATGCTGCACTGGGTGCCCGAAGCGTCCGTTGCCCAATCCATAGCATTGAGTTGTCATGGTTGGAGATGGCTGACTCCAATGCATGCGGCCATATACTGTTCCTTTGTAGCTCCTCCCCGTTTCCTTTTTGTGGCATTCAAGCTTTAGTTTCTCCGGCCATGCGTTGGAATTACCCCCGTCCGAAGGAGTCGCCACAATCCTCCTTTTATTCAAAGGTGAGAGTTTGCTTGCCCTATGCAGTGGATCCTGCGGGTGGACTTCACCATCTTCAATCGGCGGCAAATTCCCGATAACATCTCGGACGGTCACTTTTTTGTTTGTATGCGTTGGTTCCATCAGTTTTATCTTTCCCAGCCTCGAAGCAAGTAGGATCAAACGATACCTTTTTTGTGGCACTCCGTAGTTCGAACAATCGATAATATCGTAAAAGATTTCGTAACCGTTCTCTTCCAATACTCGTATGAATTTTCTAAAAACCGTGCTCCGTCCTTTCTGAGTCAAACCTTTCACGTTTTCCATTGATACGATTTCCGGCTTAATCTCCGCTATGAGTTCAGCGAACTTCTCAAGAGGGAATTTCTTTTTCATGCTACGCACCCTCTTTTTCGTGTTCAGATTGGAAAAAGGTTGGCATGGGGCGCAGCCGATCAGTACACGAATGTCGCAGCCGCCGAATTGCCGATTTAGCATTTCCCCGGTGACATTAGCAATATCTTCTTCGATGAACCGAGTGCGGTTGTTGGTCTCATATGCGTAGCGACACGTCCTGTCGATATCGATTCCAGCGACCACACTGAAGCCCTGACGAACGAATCCGTGCGTCATGCCTCCCACGCCGCAAAAGAGATCTATCACCCTGACGTTGGGTAATTTCGGAGAGTCGTCGGTGGTCTTTTTGGATGCCATCGGGAGGTATTTTACCCGAACCTCAATGCAACATCGAGAGCATTTATCTGATGCAGGCGAGAACGAGGTAATTTGAGTAAATCATAGTGCCCTATGGGTAACGGAATGAATATTGGAAGTGTAGGAGCACCACTCGCACTCCTCGGCTGCATTGGGGATCTCGTCGTCCATCAAGCAATCGTGCGCGTAGCCCACCGCCTCCTCCACCCAATCATCGTTGCCCACGTACTCAATTATTTGGAGCTTAAATTTCAGCTCCCCGTTGAAATGCTCTCTGCCGGTGTCCGCATTCACGAACAGGAAGTAGCCGGTGTCGGAAACGTCGAAGCCATTGCGACGAAGTAGCCACTGATAGATTTCCATTTGCCGCTTGTATGCCTGTTTCCATTCATCATCAAGCGTGATCTCTTTGCTCGTGCAGGTGGATTTGTAATCGGTGACGTGGAGCTTTTTATCGGGTGTCTGCCAGATGTCGTCTACCGCACCGGTGATGATGAAATTCGTCGGCTCGTGCAGATATTGCACTCCTTTGAAATTCTCTCTCCATATGTCGATATCGGGATGCTGGAACGGCACCGCATCTATCCCAAACTCCTGCATGAGGGAGTGTTGCGTGCCACTTCCTCTGTGCCAATCAAATTCTTTCTTGAGGAGGGTATCAGTAGCGCTATTGAGCGTGAACGGTGGACCGCTCACACGACCGATACCCAGCCGACGATCAATGTAGAAGCATCGGGGACACTTCAGGAACATCTCAAGTTTGGATCGTGATAGTTTGAATGGCTCTTTGGATTTCGGATCGAAGATATTGCGAGTGCGCTGCGTCATAGTGAATTAGAAAGAAGTTCCCATTTTTCTCGATACTGCTCCATCCAACCCGCGCCTAGCCTCCGCATGACGTCTGCACTCAATTCGCGGTCTCTTAAATAGTCAGGTCGAAGCCGTCGAATCTTACTATCATTGTGTGCCTGACCTTTCAGGCCGGGGGTATCGAGCCACAATTTATGTGACTCCTTAAGTACGGCTGCGACAACAGCGCTAGGAATGACGAATGTTATGGGCAGACTGTTTTCCGCTTCCATATCTACAAAGCAATAGAAGAGGTGGTCTGAAATGATCTCCTCATGCTTTTGGCTCATATGCCATCCCTTGTCGGAGCCACTTCGCCTCGTTTTTACTTGAATAGCGCACTGCCGGTTCCCGTCGATATCAGTGACGATAATGTCCGCATTCGGCACGCCCTTCGGAGCGAGTGCAGCGATCCATCCTCGGCGCAGTAACTGGCAGAGTACGAAGTGTTCTCCTGCCGCACCAGTGAGGGTGGATTGAGAGGGCATACTATTTAACGATTTCAAACAAGTCCTTCGGATCGCGGAGAACTTTGAACTCCCACGTCCCGAGATTGCCATACGCATTCACTGCTCTTATCCATTCCTCGGCAGCTAAGTGCTTGGCCTTTGTTTTATCATCTTCTCTTCCCTTCACCTCGAGAATGAGATGCCGATTGCCTTCAAATTTAATAATGAAGTCAGGATAGTAAATGTGAGTTTCTCCCTGCCAGAAGTAGTAAATTTCCAATCCTAGATGATCATTCTTCGCCCACGAGACAAGGCCGGGGATGCGCTCGCGATCAAATTCGGATGCCAAAGCCTCCCATCGGCTATCCATCACAATATGACTTATCTGGCTCTTCTTCGTAGGTTGTACGGGCTTGCTGGTGTACCACGTTGGAGCCGTAGCAGTGCTACGAACAGGGCGCACACTGTCAAAGACAGCCATCGGTTCCTCATTGCTCGAACTTCGGATGAATCCTGCTACGTGCTCGGTGATTTTTTGCATATTGAGAGCCAACACCACTTGTTCCAGCAATGCGGTGTTTTCAAACATGGGAATCTTCAACTGCAATTTTCCTGACGTGATGAACTTCTCAATGATGTCCACGATCTGACTCACATGACTACCGGGATCGCCCGGCCATGTGCCCTCGAATTTCTTATGCAGTAGCGCGGCGGCGCGGAGCTTCATGGATTGTAATCTATTGGATTCTGCGAGGCGTTTCAGATCAACTTCGTTAATCTTCTTATAGTCTGGTTTCCCGTCAATTACCGGAGCGACTTCTACAACAGTCGGCGCGTCTTGCGGCGACAGTGTCAGAGTATTGAGCTTGTCCCAATCCAGATCGAGTAAATAGCTCAGCTTGTATTCGACCCTCAGTACGTGCGGCCAACGTACCTCAAAACTTTTTCGATCCTCAAGCGGCTGAATCTTGGTCTTCGGTGCCTCTGGCTTTACCTTTCCACTCTGCTGTTCAACCGGAAGGTATGTGAACGGAACACCGAATACAGTCACATATTCGGGATCGAACATCCCTGTTTCGGCATTCAATTCATACGAGAGGCGGCGCAGACCACGGCCGATCACTTGTTCGCAGAGGAGTTGGCTGGTAAAGGCGCGCACACCGAGGATGTGAGTGACGGTTCTTGCATCCCATCCCTCCGAAAGCATGTTCACCCCAATGACGCACTGCACCTTTTCACCCGGTTTTCCTTCCTTTCCAACAGAGTTAAAGCGCTCACGCTCGTCAACAGCCAGATCCTTCTTCGATCTTTGCATGCTCTCATCGTCCTCGTTCTCCAGCTTATCCAGTGCGCTCTGGTGAATGACGAGCAAACCTTCTTTTTTCTCCAATTCCTTGATCGCAGTGTGCCCTTGCTTGATCGCGTACTCAATGCGATCAGCTGTCTCCGCACGATTGCTAATGACGATGAGTACCGGTGGCACGCTCACCTTTTCCTTTTCCCAATCTTCCTTCACCTTGAGCCAGTCAGCTCCAAGGATGTTTAGAGCGTTACGCAGCAGATCAGGAA
>JACQLU010000091.1 GCA_016203935.1 Parcubacteria group bacterium
GTGAATTCTCACCCTAACTGCAACTTAGTTTGCAGGCTAATTGCAACCCCCGTCTGGATGATCAAACTGGGGGAATGTCACATACACACATTGGAAAGGATGATTGGTCTTGTATTGCCCGGATGCTCCGCTCCGGCCATTCGCTCAGTGAAATCGCCCGTACCGTCGGCAAGGACAAGAGTTCACTTGGCAGACATGTCTCCGAGCATGGAGGACGGGAGGGGTACGATGTCCGTGAGGTGAGGAGGAGAAAACGAATGAAGCGTGTCGATGCCATGGCGAGTATCCGCGTGATCCGCGGTCAACTCCTCCGCTTCATCACCAAGGAGCTGAAACTTCACAAGTCACCGGAGCAGATCGCGGGAATTCTTGCAAAGAAAAGGAGGGTGGTCGCCCCCAGCACAATATACCGGTACCTGAACGAACGAGCGCCTCATTTGAAGATGTACCTGCGGTCACAGAAGGGCAGATACCGCAGAAGGCGCGGCACCAAGATCAGGGAAAAACACAGGGAACAAGCCAAGAAACGGCGTATTGATGAACGACCCGACATCATTAACCGAAGAGGGCGACTCGGTGATTTTGAGGGTGATACGCTCATGGGGAGAGACAAGAGGGTGCGTATTGTCTCGTTCGTTGACCGAAGAAGTGGATACCTCATCGCCTTTCTTCTTCCCAAGATGAATGCCGAGCTTTTGACTACGCTTGCAGAGAAGCACTTCGGGCGCATTCCAAAAAAGAAACGCCATACCATCACGCTCGACAATGGTGTTGAGTTTTCAGATTGGGAACGTCTTCAAAAGAAATCCGGTATGGCAATATACTTTGCCTATCCGTATCATGCCTGGGAGCGGGGCACGAACGAGAATACCAACGGCCTCCTGCGGCAATACTTCCAGAAGTCATATGATTTCAATCTGATCACCCCTGGTGAACTTACACACGTGGTGAGACGGCTCAATGACAGGGAACGGAAGCGACTCAAATTCAAAAGTCCACGGAAGGTATTTTGGAAGAAATGAAAGGTTGCAATTAGGATGCTAATTCAAGCTCGCTCCGTGAATTGGGCCAAATGTTCAAAACCGATCCTTGAACATTCGAACGCCCGTTGAGCTCACGCCGCCCCGCCGCACAATACTTCAGTCATGACAGAATTACTGTGCGCACACTATCCAAGGCAGGGCCTTGGCACGGGCACGTTAGGTGTATTTCGGGTGCTCCTCGGCTACACCCTGCTGCTTCACCTCGAAGCGGGCGAGGGCGAAGAGTAAGCTCGAGAGCCGGTTCAGGTAGCTGAAAATGGGCTGGCCGAGCTGCTCGCGTTGGCTATCGGGCAGCTGGAGCGCGGTGCGCTCTGCCTCGCGCGCAAAGGTGCGGGCAATGTCGAGCCAGCTAGAGCCCTGGGTTGCTCCGGGAATGATGAACTTCTTTGCGGGCTGCACCTTCTCTTCGAGCTCGTCAATGAGCGTTTCAACGCGCTTCGTCTTATCTTCACTGAAAGGCGGTGCCTTTACCTCTCCGCCGTACAAGAGCGCGGCAACATTGGCCTGAATAATGAAGAGGTTCTCCTGCACCTCACGCAGGATATGAGGGTAGTCAGCAGGCAGGTCTTGGTGCTTGATGAGTCCGAGGAGCGAGTTGAGCCGGTCGAGCGAATTGAGCACCGCCATCTCGTGACTGACTTTCGGAACCTTCTTTTTTCCTAAGTCGCTCACGCCGCCATCTCCCTTACCGGTATAGAAAACACCCATACGTTGGTCACAATTACTGAACGCAGTGCGAACTTTTTTGAGCGGAAAATCAACGACATTTCTTAAGCCAACTGTATCAAGAATTTCCGAAAGCCACCAGCCACGTAAAAAGAGCATCCTTGCATAAATTGCCGAATTATAGCAGAGTCAATGCTGGAAGAAATCCATGGTGGATTTCTCAAAAATAGGCACCTGTCACTCGAAAGTCTGGACACTGGTACGGGCATTCGCGTTATTATCAACACGTTGACTGGCCAGCGTCTGCAAATGACCCCCGAGTCCATGGAAATCCTCGGCGCATTCCGAGTCCCTCGCACACTGACTGGTGTTGCGCGGTACTTGGGTGTCCGTGGCCGAGGAAGTCACCGGCAGTTCCAATCGCTGGTGCTGCAGCTGATGGATGCGTCGTTCCTCATCAATGCATCTGATGTGGCGGGACATGAGCAACGCAATCTGCGTACGATCATCGATCTTGATTCTTTTGTCCACCCCAAGACGCTTTTCGCGCATTGCCCGAGTGTGAACGTGACGAAGTAGGGAACGTAGTCAATCATCTCTCCGAAGACCCCCGAGAATTCTACGAACGGTGCCATCGGGCTGCTCTCACCATTCACAACAGAAAGGCGTTCCCCGTCTTTATCGGCGGGGATCATTCCATTTCTGCGCCACTCATCCGCGCGTGCAAAGAAACGCATAAACACCTTACGCTCATTCACTTTGATGCCCACACTGATCTTGGTGAATGGGATTCCTCCGCTACTCATCATCACGGCAACGTGATGAGTCGAGTATTGCATGAAAATCCAGAGCTGAAAATCCATCAGATTGGCATTCGAGGATTCGCTGGCGCACCTTCCCTCAACAGTCGATGTCATGTGGTATGTCAGAGAGAAATCGATGTAGATCTGAATGGCGTGCTCTCAAAGAGCATCCCACGTGACCGTACGTGCTACATCAGCCTTGATGTAGACGTACTCGATCCCAGCTTCGCCCCTGGGACCGGAACTCCGGTTCCAATGGGGATGACACCGAGCACTTTATTTCGCCTACTAGAAGCAATTGCTCGTCAAAACCGTATTGTCGGTATCGACATCGTAGAACTGTGTCCTGGTCTCGACCGGAATGACATGACAACCAGCCTCATCTTCCACCTTCTTATGTGTCTTCTCGGTTGGGCACATGAATCACGGTAAGAAGATCAAGCCCGAGACGGTTTATCCGCCTCGGGTTTTTTCCTTTTTTGAAACAATGCACATCCACCGTAATTGAATATCGGTGTTTTTTGATGGGTACCACATATCGTCATAATCCATCCATAGACGCATGAATGCCATCCTTTCCATTTTAGTACTTTTCCCATCATGCGGGTCTGCCAATGTGATATAGTGCTTGCTGACTTTTTCGACAACACTAAAGTGCCCGATATATCCAAACTTCATCCACGAGACAATAATAACCTTGTCGGTCGTATTGAATCGCGCAAGATCAGTCCATGTTGCATTCGTTTTTTCTCGAACGGTAAGATCTAATGTTTGCAATGTCTTTACCAGGTCTCTATTCCAGAGACCATCTTTTTTCTTGTACTGTGAGATTTTTGCGATTTTTTCAAACGAATGAGGAAGCTCAAAGTATACAAGAACCATTTGAATACTTGCTGGACCACATGCGGAATCATCTCTCTGTTTGATTGGAAGTATTTTCATAGTCTAACTTGGTCGCAATTA
>JACQLU010000089.1 GCA_016203935.1 Parcubacteria group bacterium
GAAATAGCTTAAAATAGAATAGAAAATGAGCATATCCGATATTATATCGGCATGAATACCGATACAGAAACACGAAACGATCTTTTATCGGATCAGGTAAAACTTCCAGAAAATGAGAAGTTATTTCGCTTGTCTGAAATATCGAGGCGATCACAATATAGTCAAGAGTATTTGAGTCTTCTTGTTAGAAAGGGGAAACTCACAGCAACGAAAATAGATCGGTCGTGGCATACAAGCATTGAGGAGGTCTCACGCTACGAGTTGAGCCAAAAGGCGCGACTACGCAATGAACTTGGCCTTAATGCAAATATCGACAGTCCCGAACCTCTTAATCCTATTTCCCCTAGGGAAAAGGAACAAATACTTCCATCCCAGCAGGTTTCAAGCCTCACCCCTTTAGAGGATCACCAAAAATCGCTTGGTTCCGTCACCACGCCACTCGTACTTGACGGAAATATAACCGTTCCTCCAGAGGATCCACCTCTCAAGAAGGCAGAGTATCCAAAAAAAGGATATCGCCACATCGCACCTATCGTATTACTAACAGTGGGGTTATTCATTGTGGGGGTACTGTTTTTTCTCTTCTCAACGCGAGAATCTTTTAAACCCTCAACATTCGCCAATCTCCCGCACCATACGGCACTCACCGAACCGAATGCGTTTATTCTTGAAAGACCAAATGGTGAATCGCTGGCAGTCGGTCAAATACTCCTAGACGAGTGGATGAAAGTATATGCCCAAACGAAAAGTCTCCCTGCCACACTTTATTTATTAGAGCAAAATCCATTCACGGTAGCCGAACCTTTCGAGCTCTACCAACTTTCGTTCCGCAATCGCTCGGGCCGATTCGTCACTGATGCGGCGCGCCTTACGATACACGACGGTCAAGGAGATGTCAGGATCTTTGGAGCTGACAACCTCATCGCAACACTCCTCGTTGACGGGGAACTAATGGCCATTAGGTGAACTCAACTATGATCTCGAGACGTCTTCTCTATCTTCTCGTTGTGATACTCCTTCTCTTTTTTGGGAGTGAGTTCGTGGTTTTCTCCTTAGCCATGCCGCGCTCTGCTCATGCGTCACTTCCTCTTCCCGTCTCTCAAGAAAAATTAGCTATCAACCTTTCTTATTCAGTCGTCACTTCGCGACCCCTCATGCGAGGAATCGAGAGGTCACTCGCAGCCGCCCAAAGGATGACGAACGAAATTCTTAGCAATATTGCCGAGCGGGGAGTAGTGGCTACTCGTAAGGTCCGCGCGCTCGTCAATGCAACCCAAGAGATCGCTCAACGCAGTTGGGAAGGGATTGAAGAGATTAAAACTTCGGTCTCTCTCCCGACGCTCGACCGTACCCTGCTACCTCCATCGTGGCAGAGGAGCATCGCCGCAATTGACGAGGCACTACGCTCGTCACTTACCGCATCGACTAACCAACTCAACTCTCATGATTTAGTACTTGAGTCGATACAACCTCGAGACTCTGAGTCAAAAGGATTGGTATTGGGCGTAACTTCGTCATCAAGCGCGACCCTCATCACGCACGCACCATCCCGTCTCAATTTCTTACTTACGTCTACTGGACAATTGCCGCGTAGTATACGAAATCCCTTTACGTTACTCCGAAATGCTATCGCCAACTTTTCTGTGACCATACCTTCCCGAACGCTCTTTGTCGAGCTACCACAGCCGTCACGCTTTGCGGAAGGCTCAAAGTTGAGAGCCGAGAGAGAACCGCCGAATGAAACTCCTGGATCCCAAACTGAACCCGGTCGGATGGCGGGGCCGAGCCCCGGACCCACACCGCGCACCATCATCGTTTCCTCCGAAGCGCCTCGCGAGACGATCACCGTGGTACGGGAGGTCCAAGCAACCACCAACCTGCCTCAACTCACCGTGACGAGAGACGTCCTGATCGGAGGTGGACTCACGGTGCAAGGGAACACGGTACTTACGAGCGCACTCACGGTAGGAAACGACGCGCTCTTCCAAAAATCGGTTACCGTAAATAGTAACCTCACAGTTGAGGGGACGTTATCCGCGGGAAATCTCGCGTTTGATACCTTCACCCCTGAAAGACTGCGCCTTACTGGCAAACCCAGCGGAGGAGATCTTAATCAAGCAACCCTTTTTATCGATGTACCAAGTGATACCTCGGGAGGCGCGCCGCTTATTGGCGTCGCGGTAGGGGGAAGTGAGCGACTGCGCTTCGATGCGGGAGGTAATCTCGTCGTGACGGGGATTATTGCCGGAAGAAATGCCTTGAGCCCCAATCCCGCTTCCGTTCCTTCGATTCAACCGCTTATCATTCCCTCGACTTTCGATTCACTCATGGTAACAAGCTCGTTCTTATCAGGTGGGATCACCGCACTTGGTGATACGACAACCGATCGCATTCTCTTTACTGGTCGGGTAGCAACCGACATTCTTCCTTTGGATAACAACCAGTACGACCTTGGGACAGCGAGCGGGGCAAGTCCTAAGAAATTCCGCACGGGTAATTTCGGCACGTCGGTCGTGGTGAATAACGGAACCGATTCGTCGACGTTTACCCACAACACGCTTACGGGGTCTAATACGTTTACTTTCTCCACAGCGGCCGGTAATTTAATCCTCCAACCGGTGAGTAGTGCCTATACTCAAATCGGGGCGAGTGGCACACCTGTCTTAGTTGCCGATAGCAACGATCTCTTTATTAAAGACGCGCTCGAGACCGGTGGTCGGACACTTATCACGGGGAATCCTGCCGGGACTTCAGTGACCCAAGGTTCGCTTGTGGTGAATCCCGCCGCACCTACCGCTAACCAGATAGTCTTTGGAGTGGCAAATAACGGCACCGCACTCTTCACCGTCGATGCCGAGGGTGACGTAAGTGTGGTGGGAAATCTCTCCTCCGGAGGAATTAGCGCTCGCCTCGATCAGATTGTTGCTGCGACTACACAAGCAGGAGCGCAAGACTCCAATGCCAATACCGTGGAATGGAATTGGGACTTTACCGCCGCCGGTGTTGATTCTGGTCTTATCATTTCTGAGTCAACGGCCTCTACTCTGGGAACGCAAGACCAGCAAGCACTTCTTGAAATCACCACCCTCTCTGGTTCGACCGCCGCTCCACTCCAAGTCACCTCAACGAGCGCCGACGTGGGTGATATCTGGTTTAATCTCGCAAGCGCGGGTGATCTTGAAATTCGCGATGCGGGAACTGCATTTGCTACCTTTGCCGATAGCGGGGCTATCACGTTTGCTCCTACCGGAAGCAGTGACACCACTTTTTCACTTGACTCTGACACCAACCTCCAATACGTGCTCTCTGGAACCTCGGGTGCCATCACGTATCTCACTGGTTCCTACACCGGAGCCCAAACCTTGGCAGCAGCAGCTTCCTTAACAGGACTCTCCTTGGATCTCTCCACCAATGTGACGGCAGACGCAGGTGGTAATGCGATCACCGGACTCCTCTTGACAGTTCCCAATGGCGGAGCAGGGACTACCTATGGGATTGATATTGCCGGAGCCTCTGACAACGGTATCCGGATTGGAGGAGCGACTACGGATATTACCACAGGAACGAATGAAGATCTTACTCTCCTTGCCAATGGTTCAGGAGTTATTGTCCTTAATGATTCCGCCAAAATAAACAGTACCAACACGTTGGAATTTGGCGCTGGGGTGGGAGGCAAGGAGGCAAATGCAGGAAAGATCGGATACCAGGCATTTACCGCTGACTCACTTGATATAATAGGCGCGGGGAGCGCGAGCCCTAATAGAAAAGTGACGATCTTTGATAAGCTCACGGTCAATAATGGAATTGCTATTGGCGAGGGAGCTGGCACCACCGGTGCGCGTATTAGCCCCACGAGCGGCAACGAACTTATTATTAACCGTGCGAGCGGTGCGGACACCATTTGGTTCGGTGAAGCCGCTGATTCTGGTGTCTATACTTTCCGAGGAACCGGAGGCATCACCATCTCTGGCGCCACCACCGATATCACCACAGGAACGAATGAAGCATTAACGATCACCGCGAATGGCACAGGGGATATCACCCTTGCCGGAGACACGGATACCGATGTGATCTTCTCCGGAGGAACCACGGATATCACTACCGGCACCAATGAAGCCTTGACCATCGTTCCCAATGGATCAGGAGATACCGTCTTCAATCTTGATTCGGATACCAACATCCAATACGCACTCTCCGGAACCTCTGGCGCCATCACGTATCTCACGGGTTCCTATGGATCAGGAGCAACCTTAGCTGCCGCAGCCTCCTTAACAGGA
>JACQLU010000096.1 GCA_016203935.1 Parcubacteria group bacterium
CATTCGCAGCAAACACCGTTTCTCCCGTAGAAGCTGTGATAGCGTTCGGCATCGTTGGCGCCTTTGCGGCAGTGGCCTCCTTCTTCCTTATGGGAGTTGCGGTCCCTCTTCTTCTCGTCATGGTTGAGGGAAACGCGCCGAAAAAAAAGGAAGACGCTCATGAGGCTGCTGGTCTGTTCCTCGGCACCACTCGATTCGTTATGAACCACCGGGTGCTCGTGAGCATGCTCTTGGTCGCAATCTCGCTTGGAGCTGGACTGTCTGCCTTGCGCGTGGAACGCGGCCTGGACGTAACGGATTTCTTCTCGGAAGATTCTCCTCTCGTGGAAAGTCTCAACGTGCGGGACTACCACTTTGGAGACAGACGAGGAGAAGAGGTTATCCTCCTCATTGAAGGAGACCTCCAAAAACCCCAGGTCGCAACAGCGCTGGCAAAAGTACGCCAGAACCTCGCGGCAAACCAATTCCTCGCTCACGATCCTGCGGGAAACCTCGTCTTGCCCTACGGCGAACAAATAGACGAACGAGCCCAGGCAATGAAGATCGTGGTAGAGGCGGTCAATACGAGGGAGCTACGGAACGTACAGCTCGTGCGTCTCCAACTGGAGCAAGACCTAGCGCCACTCGCAGGGCTTGCTCAATACGGCATCACAGGATCTCCAATCACAAGGCAAGCAAGTCTGGAGTCCGTCACGAGCTCCTTGCTTAGCACGACCGGAGTTGCCGTGATAGTCATGTTCGTGCTACTGATTCTGGTTCTTCGATCCCTGAAACTGGCCCTCATCACCCTCATACCCATGGGAATGGTAGAGCTTCTCACATACGGTCTCATGGCTGCGGCGGGATTCCATCTGAACTTCATCACTGCAACCATAGCTGCCGTCTCCCTCGGTCTCGGAATAGACTACTCTGTATATGTAGTACAAGGATTCCGAGAAGAAAGGAGGTACGCACGCACCGCAAAAGAGGCGATGATGAATGTTGCCTCGCACACGGGCTGGTCTGTATTCTTGGCCGCGCTCACTGGCATGATCGGATTTGCGGTCCTGGCTACAGCTCCTATGCCCCTGTTCTCCACCTATGGGATCCTGGCTGCTGCGATGATAGGGTTTTCCCTCGTCTGCGCAATGGCCATACTTCCCATTTTGTTGAGCATCGAGAGGCGTTGACCGTTCAACGCCTCTTTTTCTTTTGTTGGATGGAGGTATAATGAAGTAAGATGACAAAAAGGATCCTCATCATAGAAGACGAGCATCTCTTAGCTGAGATGTATGTTACGAGATTCGCTCGGGAAGGATTCAAAGTATCCATAGCAAAGACTGTTGCAAAGGGCATTGAGCTTGCAAAGAAAGAGAAACCCCACCTCATCCTTCTTGATATTTTACTGCCAGACGAGAACGGTATTGCTTTTCTTATCATAAAACAATCAGAAAAGAGCATTGCGCGCATTCCCGTGGTAGCATTCTCAAACTTTGACGACCCTGAAATAAAAAAACAGGCCCTTGCGTTAGGGGCATTGGAATATCTAAGAAAAACAGACTATACTCCCCAAGAACTCGTAGAAAAGGTGCGCTCATACGTAAAATAAAGAGGCTCCATAGGAGCCTCGGTATGAGCTATTCCACTGAAAGGATCTCAACCTTTCGGAGACCTGCTGGAGTTTTGACCTCCACGGTTTCTCCTAATTGATGCCCCTTCAACGCTCTTCCAAGCGGAGTATTGGGCGTCATGACGCAAGTCCCGTCGGAGAGAACTTCTCCTCCAGCAGTAGGAAGGACGAATCCAACTTGAAGCCTTCCTCCGGTATAACGCCAACTGACGATCGTTCCCAGTCCTACCACTGCAGCAGTTCCCAGGGGTACGTTCCCATTACCGAGCATACCGATTTGCTCATTAAGGACGTTTTCCCTGTCTTGCCAATCCCTCCTTTGGCGTACCTGTTCCTGCCTTTCTTCCTGATCCATGGCAGAAATATCAGGGATTACCGTTGACTCTGAAGGACGTCTTGCCTTCAACTGAGCAAGCAGACCTTCCAAGAGCATGCCTTTCCTGGACGTAACCATCCATTCCTCCTACGATCAAAAAGTGCAAACAAAGGTCTTGATAAATATACCATAGACAAGCTTCTCCCACAAGACCATTTTTACTTCTTGCCGTTCCTGGAATATCGCGTTATACTGAGAAAATCATGGACAGAATTC
>JACQLU010000090.1 GCA_016203935.1 Parcubacteria group bacterium
GCCATGAATCGCTCGCCTACGGCGAGCGGTTTATGTATAATAAAGTAGCGTTTCCCAGTGCGGGTGTAGTACAATGGCAGTATACGACCTTCCCAAGGTTGAGACGTGGGTTCGATTCCCATCACCCGCTTCGGGTAGTCAACAAGGCGATTTCTTTCTTGATATGTTACAATAAGGGAAAAGAGATTGGTATGGAACAATCCACACAAAAGAAGATCCTCATTGCCGAAGACGAAACCACCATTGCGATTGCGCTTACCATGGCGCTTGAGCAGGCCGGCTACAAAGTGACGCTCGCTTCCGACGGTGAAGCGGCGATGGCGGAACTAAAAAAGGAACGGCCCGACCTCATTCTTCTCGATATTGTGATGCCCAAAAAGGACGGGCTTCAGGTGCTTGAAGAGGTGAAGCGCGACCCTGCGTTTAATGATATTCCGGTGGTGCTTCTCACGAACCTCTCCGATACCGAGCATGTGAGTAAGGGGGTCTCTTTGGGCGCCGTCGGGTACCTTATCAAGGCGTACTACAGCTCACAAGAAGTGGTGGAGAAAGTGCGTCAAGTCCTAGCGGGGACTTGAAAGCGATCCTAATCTACGAATAACATCCGAATGATCCTAATGGAACTACAAATATTCGGGGATTCAATTCGGGGCATTCGGATTTAATTCGTATCATTCGGATCGGTTGTATGGACCAGCCTACTCTCGACCAATACCAGGAACTCATTCAAAATATCATCGCCAAGCAAAGCGTCATTCTGGGTCCTGATATCAGTGTGCTTAAGGCGCGTAATGTAAAGGGACTTGAGATCGACGCGACGGGTAGGGTCATCGCGATCACCGGCGACCCCAACGTCATCGTCTCGGCGCTCATTGATCAATACGTGAATCTCTCGGGACTCATTGTAAAGAATGCCATGGAGCCGCTCTTAAAGAAGTTTCCCGGCCTCAACCTTGGTAACCATAGTAGCCCGACAGGGTAACCCTATGCGCTGGATTATTCCTTCTTTTGTCGGATTCATCTCTTTTACCTTACCGGTGCTCGCTTTGGCGCAAGGCATTGCCGATCCGGTGGTGGGGCCAAGTCTTGGGGGACAACCACTCCACGTCTTTGTTGATCTCCTCGCTTCATTGATAGCCCTAAGTCTCATGCTCAAGATGGGAACAGGGAAGCTTAAGTATCCTATCTTTGTCTTTGTGATCGGATATCTTACGTCGGCGCTCGTGAGGATCTTAGGAGGCTATTCGTACGCGTGGCTCGTGCCGCTCATTAAGAGTTTCACCGATTTTATCGGTCTTATCTGGCTCTTTTCCCTTCTGGGTGGTTTTGTACTCTTCCGTCGCAAAGGCTAATCCCTTTTGGTCATTCGGTGTAGCGTAGAGATTCACCCCGTTACTCCCTGAGGTTCGGCTCTCAAGCCGAGGAACGAGTCCCGTCCACGGGCACCTCCCTCGAGAAGGGTTGCTTGCGGGAAGGGAGTAACGGGGTTCACGACGCTATTTTTTGGTATTGGCCGATCGCTTCTATGGAGTTCGTAATTCTTATTTTCGGCTTTGCATTTCTTCTGCTCCTCGGGGTGCTCATTCTATTCATCCGCCCGGTTCTCGGAAGAAGTGTAGTGAAGTTTACCCAACGAGAGGATCATCCGCTTAGGGTGCTCGCGCGCACCGAGGGGGATCCTAAGCTTACCATCGAATTTATTGCCGAGCTCTTTTCGAAGCTTGGGTTTAGTGAGGTGCTTATCTATCTTTTGGACCGGAGTGGGACGAGGCTTCTTCCGTTCACCATCTCGGGGGTTACCGACGTTGACCTCGAAGCGGGGATTGATCTCACGAGCGATGCCGATCATATCATTGCCAAGACATTTCATGATCAGCACGGACATCGGGTCACCGCGTCGCGACACGGTGTCGGCGTCGGGAGTGGCGAATTACCTCTCCCGTTTGTGACCATTCCGATAGTGAAGAAAGGCAAGGGGTTTCACCACGCGCTCACCCGGTATTTCAATCGCGATCCTTTGGGAGCGCTTGGCGTCATCGTGCTCTCCGCACCCGCTATCACCGAAGCCCAGGAAGAAGCGCTCGTGGAGCTTGCCGCATCGCTTGCCTTCCTTTTGGAACTCGAGTACCTCGTGGAATCGTTTGAAGAGCGGGGACGGGAACTGAATCAGCGCGTCTATGAGATCGCGATTTTAAAAGAGCTCGGCGAACGGTTCGGCTACTCCTTGAATGCCGCCGAGATTGCCGACATCATCGTCGCTTCACTTCCGCAACTCATCTCCTATACCACCGCGGCGTCGATGATTATCGATGGCCCGCGGATCATCTTCCGCATCTACTTGGCGACGCCCGTGAGTCATGCATTTCTCGATACGGTCAAGGAACGAATGCTCGCTTCGCTTACCGCGCTCACCAATCAAGACTTTTCCCAATATGCGGTAGAGGAGCGTATTACCGGCACCATCATTGACGAGTCGAACGTGAATGCGGTGCAATCATTTTTTAATATTCCCCTCGTCATCAACGATCGCGTGGTCGGAGTACTCAATGTCGCGTCACGCGAAGCAGGACACTATCAAAAAGACGAGGTGACCATTCTCTATACGATTACCGCGCAGGCGTCGCGTTCGGTCTCGCATCTTGAGCGCGTCCTCGCCGCCGAGCAGGCGAAGCTCAATGCGATGGTAGTTTCGATGAGTGACGGGGTCGCTCTCATCGATGCCGAGAATCGCCTTTTGGTAATCAATCCCGCATTCCTTACTATTCTTTCGATTCAGAAGGAAGCCGAGGATGTCACCATCTTCGATCTCATACAGGCATTCGAGGGCCGCTTTGATCTCCGTCCCAAGCTCGCCGAATCGATCCGGCTCGATAAGCGGATCGAGGTAGCCGAGCTTACCTTGGGTGAGCGGACGGTCTCACTTGTGCTCTCGCCGGCGCATGATCGCATCCAGGGGGTTCTTGGGGTCGTCATCAATATGCACGATCTCACTCGTGAAAAGGAACTCGAGCGTCTTCGGGAAGATTTCAGCTCGATGATGGTGCACGAGCTGCGCTCGCCGCTCGACGGCATTCGAAAACTCGCCGAGGTGCTCGCCACTCCCGCGGTTAATCAAGATCGCGCCAAGAGTCAGGAACTCTCCCGTATGATTGAACGAAGCGCGCGGGACATGCTCGAGATTGTAAGCGACCTTTTGGATGTCACCAAACTCGAGACCGGGCGTTTCTCGGTGGTGAAAGCCGACGCGAGTCTCTCCGGACTTCTCAATCACGAAGTAGAGTACCACCGGCCGCTCGCGAGTGAACGGAATCTCACCATCCTCGTGCGTGTGGATCCAAAACTTCCCGTGGTCGGTAAGTTCGATGAGTTTCGCATTCGGCAGGTGATGACGAATCTATTGAGCAACGCGATTAAATACGGGGGAACCGAGAGAGAGATCGTGGTGCGTGTAGCGATGCACCGTCAGGGATCAGATCCCAATGACGAGATGCGGCTTACCGATCCGTCGTGGCTACCGCTTCCCGAGTTGTATCCCTTTCGGCAACTTAGCGACGCTGCGATGGTAAGTGTGAGCGATTCAGGGCAGGGCATACCGACCGAGCAACTCCCCAAGCTCTTTTCAAAATTTTACCAGCTCCAAAGCGGCGGACCCGCGCCGAAGCGGGGGAGCGGCTTGGGGCTCGTGATCGCGAAGGGGATCGTGGAAGCACATGGGGGGATTCTCGGCGTGAGTTCGAAAGAGGGAGCGGGAAGCACGTTTTTCTTTACGATACCCGTTTGAGAAATGTCTAATTCCTAATTA
>JACQLU010000088.1 GCA_016203935.1 Parcubacteria group bacterium
ATTTTTTCCATATTTTTAATTTAGTGATAAAGAAAGAGGCGCGACCAGTGAATTTCAGCAGATCGCGCCTTTGTTAAAGCCCCCAGTTCTTGGTCTCCTCCGCAATACCCATACATGCCGACCCATTGACCTCTTGCATCCACTGGAGCCGGAGTTCCGTCAACTCCGCGGGAGTCAAACCGCCAACAGGAAACGCTGACCGCTCGTGGCTCGTCCGGAGATCAAGATCGGGAAACACAGATTTCAGGTACTTGTATGCGTTTGTTCCGGGAATGGCCGTGTAGATAAACAACATCACATAAGCCAATCCCGCTTGCTTCAATCTTTTTGCGTACGCCACCGTTCTTTCCATGTCCTCCCGTGATTCCTCGAATCCGCCACCGTTGCCCTTGAACCCGAGCATGAAGCCGCCCACGCCCTCTATCCCGACTTTCGCTGTGTACCGGACAATTTCCTCTGCCGCGTCTTGTTCACTGTTGATGTGCGGCTTATGGCTTTTTGTCAGAGACATGGGATTAGCCGATTCAATGGCGTGATAGTAGCGATAGCACCCTGTTTCAGCGAGCTTGTCGAGCATTTGCTCATGCGTCAGGCCGGAGCCTGGTTTCATGAACTTGAACATAGATAGCCCGCCTTCCTCGAACCAGGCCATGTCGTACTTCTTCAGAATGTCGCCAACAGCCATAGCCCGTGGAATGTCAGCAAAGAACATATCGTCTTCGACGACGATCTCATTAACCCCTGCGGCTTTCAACTGCGCGACTTCCTGCTCGAACCGAGCAAGAGTGTAGTAGCGAATGTTGCCTGCCATGATGTGAATGTGGCAGAAGTCGCACTTGAGCGGACAACCCTCGCTCGATAGGATGTAGGCGTGCCTTCCGTTTTTCCGGTGCCGACTTCCGCCCGTGTGTTCGAGCGTATCGTACATCGGATGAAGCGGAATTTCCAAGCGACGAGGCGCAAGCACGTCGAAGATCGGAATGAATCCGCGACTGCCGTTGTGTACCGCACCGCCACTCTTGCTTTTGTAGCTCACGCCGAGGGCGAATGTGAAATTGCGCGAGGACGCTTTGGCCTCGATAGACTGACACAACTCGGGAAATGTCGCCAAGCCCTCTTCCCGAATTACCATATCAACCCACGGACTTTTCAGCACCTCGTTGACATCACCGCTGGCGTGAGAGCCGCCCTCGGTAACTATTGCGTTCGGGTATGCTCGTTTGACTAACCGAGCAACCCGCTCCACGTTGCCTGCTTGATTGCTGAACAAGCTCGTGATGCCGACGACAGCAGGGTTGAAGTCCGCAAGTACTCTTTCGAGTTGCTCGTCGGTCAACCCGTAGCGAATCGTGCCGTTCTCCTGCTGGATGAACTGGTTGTAGGCGGACATGCAGGCGTCAATGAAAATCACATTGAAGCCCTTTGCCGCCAGTTCACTGGCGATGAGCTCCAGCCCGATCGGACAACCCGCTCTGCGGGTTTCGTAACGAGGCCAGAAACTGTAGAAGGGGGACAAAAGCATGACAGTGAGACGACTCTTGTCTTGCCAGAAGGCAACCCCTTGGTCAAAGCGCTTAACCTGCATGGTATTTCCTCCTTTTCAACTGTGGATTTTAAAACTGCATTCAAGCCAGTTTTCTAGCTTGACGTCGCAGTATACCGAACATTCGCATAAATGTCAATAATTTTCGTCATAATATGACGGCTGCGCTTTAAAAAAACTGAAAAAGGCCCTTTACAAGGGCCTTTTCTTTTGCTATAATGACGACGAAAGATTCGTCAGAATGAGAAATAACCCCTCCTTTCCTCCCCTTAAACTAAGGGGAGGCCCCCTCTTAAGTAAAGAGGGGGTGAGGGGGAGTTATAACGAAGTGACATTTAACGATCAAAAACTTAAAAAATTCAGGAAAGGCTTGCGGAAAAATCAGACCGATGCCGAACGCTTGATATGGAATTTAGTGAGAAGCGGTCAAATCCAAGGCCTGAAGTTTTTTAGGCAGTACAGCGTAGGCCCGTATGTTTTGGATTTTTATTGTCCATACTTAAGATTAGCCATAGAAATTGACGGCGGGCAACACAATGAGATGACAGAAAAATTCAAAGATGAAAACAGAACCAGATATCCCAAGGCTCTGAATATTAGAGTTATAAGGTTTTGGAATAATGATGTTTTAGCAAATAAAGAAGGCGTCTATGAGCAAATTCTTGAAGCGATTAACTGGAAATAACTCCCTCCGGCTCCCTCTTATCCTAAGAGGGAGAGTAATAACTCCTCCCAACCTCCTCTTA
>JACQLU010000095.1 GCA_016203935.1 Parcubacteria group bacterium
ATTGATTAGACATTAGTAATTAGAAATTAGTCATTAAAAATGAGTTTCCCTGTAACTTTCGTCCACACCTCCGACATCCATCTTGGCAAGGCCTTCACCCAACTCGGCGTGAAAGGCGCAGAGCAGCGTGCGCAACTACGGGCCACCTTTGAGAAGGTGGTTGATCAGACAATTGAATGGCACGCCGCGTTTTTGGTGATCGCGGGCGACCTCTTTGATATCCCCGATCCGGCGCCGGTCGAAGTCGCAACGGCGAAGCGCGCCTTCGCGCGACTTAACGAGGTGGGTTGTGCGGTAGTGTTAGTGCCGGGGACTCATGATTATTTTGGACAAGGTACGGTCTATACCGACCGATCACTCTTTGGCGGGAACGTATACATCTTTCATGAAGAGACTTCGTTCGTTTTCTCCGATCACGATATTACGTTCTACGGGAAGGCCAATACGAGCGAGCGATCGAACGAAAGTCCCTTGGCGGGGTTAGCGCGTAAGCAGGGAACGCGTTTTCATGTGGCGCTCGCCCACGGGTCGGCGCGTGATAAGGATCACGGCGATCGGATGAGCTCGAGTCTCTATTATCCTTTTGATACTCGTGAAATTGAGAAGCTCGCTATGGATTATGTGGCGCTTGGTCATTGGCACGGGCTTATGGAAATTACACCGACGGTGTGGTATTCGGGTTCACCCGAACCACTTACCCTTACCCAGACGCGGTCAGGATATATTAATAAGGTACTGTTGGAAGAGGGGAAACCCACGGTGGTCCATAGAGAGCGAGTAGGACGAAGGTCGTTCGACCGCGTCACGATCGATCTTACTGGTGTTGCCGACGTTGACTTTGTCCGTCCCCGTATTCTCGAAGGAGCCAGTCAGGATCTCATCCGCGAAGTGCTTGTGAAAGGGGCATCTAAAGTGGGACTCTCATTTGACGCGGAAGCACTCGAGAAGGAACTCGAATCTTCTTTCTTTCGTCTTACCATACGGGATACTTCTCATTTCGTCGCCGATGAACTTACCGACGCGCAGTATCCCGAGGAGCTGGCGATCGGACAATTTGTGAAGATCATGAAAGAGCGAGTGGCAAAAGCGGCGGAAGATGAGAAGCATCTAGAAGAGCAGGCGCTTAAGATTGGGATAGCATTACTGCAAGGGAAGAAACTATTTTAGTTAGACATCAGTAATTGGGCATTAGTCATTCGCACTATTGATTAGACATTAGTAATTAGAAATTAGGCATTGAGTATTACGAGGCTTTCTCGTATCGCTATGGAACTTACACGATTTGAGATTACTAACTTCCGCCGTTTCGAAGAGGCGATATTCGAGTTTGCCCCAACCCTCACGGTCATCCGCGGGGAGAACGAAAAAGGGAAATCGACCATCTTGGCGGCGCTGGCTGCCGTTTTTTTTGCTGATCCCTCGAGTCGCTCTAAAGCCATCGAAACCTACCGACGGTGGGGAGCAACTGAATTACCCACGCTTTCCCTCGCTTTTCGGGAAGGTGAGGAAGTATGGACGCTCACCAAAGGTTTCGAGAAGCGCGAGACTTTGCTCGTAAGCGCTCACGGT
Source organism: Parcubacteria group bacterium (assembly GCA_016203935.1). GTDB lineage: Bacteria > Patescibacteriota > JACQLU01 > JACQLU01 > JACQLU01 > JACQLU01. The sequence continues at coordinate 1,570 of JACQLU010000095.1, forward strand.
GAAACGGTAAAGGATGGCCGTTCGATTGAAGCGCGTCTCACTCCGTCGTTAGGGATGGGAAGTGTTGAGGTTTTCATGCATTCCATCGCCGTCGGGCAGGGGCAGGTCGCATTAAGCGAACTATCTGATCGGACCGCCCTTACACGTGCGCTTCAAGATGCGATTACTTCAGGGGGCGGAGCGAATATCGTTGAGCTGATTGCAAGAGTAAGCAAATATGTGGCGTCGTGTAAGGTGGGACTTTCCGGACCCGCCAAAAACCCCGGCAGAGTCGCTACGCTCCGTGTCAAGACAACTCACCTTAACGAAGAATTAGAGAAGGCCGTGAGCCGCCTCTCATCCATTGCGAAGCGGAAAGAGACGATAGCGATCTTGGAAAAAGCAGAGGCCGAGCAAGAACAAGAACGGGTTACCAAGCACACACTCCTTACCCTCAACGAGACCTACCATATCGCCGCCCGCGACCTGGCAACGCTTACCAAAGAATACGACGAACTCTCATCATTTGCCGTGCGCCGCAAGGAACTCGAAGCGAACCTCACGCGCATTATTACTGCGCTTGAGCCTTTAAAAGAATATCGTGACACAATGTTTGTCACTGAGACGCTTCGTACACTTTCCAAGGAGACACCACCTCTCGTGCAACATGGAGGATCGATATTGATACCCATCGTTCTTGTAGTATTGGTTACCGGAGGCCTAGCTCTTACGGTGCATCCGTTCTGGTGGTGGGGAACTTTGCTTGCGGTGCTCGCGGGACTTCTCGCATGGCGGCGGTTTGCGCCTCCCCAACAAGGTGATGCCGCGTCATCTCATCAGCACCAAGCGAAACTGGATGAGTTCCATCGAAAGCACAAAGAGTTTTTGGAGCTTGATCGAGAACGACAGGGGATCGAGCGGGCACTTGAGGTATTGACCAAAAATCGAGATCAGGACGCGGTCGCAACGAGGCTCACCGAGCTCACCCGTGAGATCAATCTCCGCCGTGATACGATGAAGGAGATGCCCGAAGGAACACTCGTAGAACCAGAGAAGATGGTGGCCCTTCGTGCTACGATTGTAAAACATGAGGGGCGTCTTAAGGAACTTACCTCTCGACTCTCGGCCGAGCGAGCACTCCTTGCCGATGCCGAGACCGAAGCGAGTCACGAGGCGGTTACTCGTCTTACCGAGGAGCTTGCCGACGCCAAGGAGGAGCTCGCCCGAGAAGAGACGCGTCTTGCCATTTTCGAGCGGGTACTCTTGGGTTTCACGGAGGCTAAGGAGAATGCCTTTACCACTATCCATCCCATTCTTATCAAAGCGATCGCCGAACACCTTCCTATTCTGACCAACGGTCGTTATCGTGAGCTCGCACTTGCCAACGATCTTGAGGTGAGCGTATACTCCGATGAGTACCACGACCACGTCGTACCCGAGGAGCACTTAAGTTACGGGACGGTGGACCAGATTTATCTGGCCGCGCGGTTCGCGATTGCCCGTTTTCTCGCCGGCGGACGAAAGACGTTTCTTATCTTGGATGATCCCTTCGTCAATTTTGATCTCACACGCTTAGTAGCAGCGAAGCATTTGCTTAAGGATTTTGCTAAGGAGTTTCAGGTTATCCTTATGACGACCGGAGAGGAGTTTGATTCGATAG
>JACQLU010000093.1 GCA_016203935.1 Parcubacteria group bacterium
GCACCTATACCGTGCGCGAGATCCTTCAACCTGGCTGGGTACAGACCACGGATAATCCGCCGCCAATTATCGTGGGATCTGGTACCCATGCCGGCCACGTCGACTTCGGCAACTTCCAACTCGGCGAGATCCACGGCATGAAGTTTAACGACCTCGATGGTGACGGCGAGAAAGACCCAGAAGAGCCGGGCCTGCCTGGTTGGGTCATTACCCTTACCGGCAGAAACCATGCACCAGAGAGTACTCCCACAGGACCGGATGGGTCCTACTCGTTCTTTGACGTCTTCTTTGATATCTATACCTTAACCGAAGAGCCACAAGCGGGTTGGATCCAAACCACCTCGAATCCTTTTCCCTTTGAGGTGAGAAGTAACGAACGGGTTATGGGAAAAGATTTTGGCAACTTCAAACTTGGCGCTATCCACGGCATGAAGTTCCATGATTTTGACGCGGACGGCGTAAAAGACGCGGGAGAACCGGGTTTAAATGGATGGACTATTGAGCTTCGAGATCTACAAGGCAACATCCTTGAGACGCAGGTAACTCACACGGAAGGAGAAGAGAGCGGGTGGTACTGGTTTATGGATCTAAGGCCCGGCACGTATGTAGTGAGGGAGGTTTTGCAAGTACCTTGGATTCAGAGTCTTCCGGGAGTGGCTCAAAATTATCAGTATGTGGTCACCATTGATGAGAGCGGGCAGGTCTTTGAGCCTAAGGATTTCGGAAACTTTAAGCTCGGCGAGATCCACGGAAGAAAGTTTGAGGATCTTGACGGCGATGGGAGGAGAGATCGCGGCGAACCGGGACTTCCAGGTTGGACCATTCAGCTTTGGCAGAATAATCAGGTTGTAGATACCACTGAGACCAATCAAGCCGGCGAGTATTGGTTTATGGAACTTACTCCCGGTGCCTATACGGTCGTCGAGATCTTACAGGGTGATTGGATTCAGACAGCGCCACGTAATAGAGTCCACGAGGTCCTCTTACGAAGCGGCAGGATAGTGAGCGGAAAAGATTTCGGGAATGCGCGCGAGGCAGAGGTACACGGACGAAAGTTTGAAGACCGTAACCGAAACGGACGGCGCGACGAGGACGAGCCGTACTTAGCCGGTTGGGAGATCAGACTCATCCCGCTCTCGGGACAAGGAGGACGCAGAGTCACCACGTTGACAAACGCCCAAGGTGAATACTGGTTTATGGATCTTCTTCCCGGGCGGTATCTCCTTTTGGAGGATCGTGAGCCGGGATGGATCGCCGTTGAGCCGCGAAGCGGGCTCTATGTGCTTCGGTTGCAAAGCGGCCAGATTCTTACGGATCGCAATTTCGCGAACGCGCGCATCGGGAATCTCTTCTAGGTAGCGTCTAAAAAAGAATGGAGGCCACGTCGTGACGTGGCCTCTTGGTACTTTGAGACGCCTATCTCATAGTACCGCGGGAATTGTGGGGGATTAATGAGTATCCTCGATTTATCTTTTAACCCCCCCGATCTTCTCGTCCTCCTTTCTAGCCCGAGATTACCTTGAATTCGCTTCCCGAGCTTTCTTACTTCCCCAACAGAGTAGGAAAGCCCGATAAACTTAAGACCACCGCGTTCTTTCGCGGTGGTCGTTGTTTCGAGAGTTCAGTCTTCTTACCGATACTCCAAACGATCCATCGCGTGAGACGCGATAATAAGGATAATGGTAAGAAGAATGGAGAGAACGATAGAGGAGACTTGAAGCATATCAAAAGTATATACACTTACCCTAGCGTGGTATAAACAAACAGTCAAGGGAAGAAAAAGAAGGGAAGAAAAAGAAGCGCCGCCGGTTTCCCAGCGGCACACTGCTCAGGCTTCCTCGGGTAGGTTAATGGGCGAACTACGCCCGCAGGCACTCGATGTGGGTTGCAAGCGTTGCCCCAGCTTTAGGAGTTCTAAGGTTTCTTATTGACGCCTCCGGTCCTTCTAGGGATGCACTAAGCACTGTCCACCTTTTTTCATTAGCGGCGTGGTGAAGGTAGACCCTGATAGCAGCACCATTACTATTTGAAGCCACAGCTTCCGCTGTTCCCCCCTCAAGATCCGGAGTCTCAATCTTGATAGACGGGAATCCTCCTCGTATAAGACCCTCCCTTTCACTTACCTCGAAGACGGCATCCCTCACGGCTGTTTCGATCTGACCATTATCCTTTTCGTCCATGCTGTCCTCCTTGAGTTTTGATGGTGATCAGATTTCACCCGACCGGACTAGTGGTCTCACAAGAGATCGCTAGACTGCTAGGGTGAAGAGATAAGAAAAAAGCCATCGCGACCAGGCGATGGCTTTCAAAGTAGCAAAGTAAGATGTTATTGTGTTCATCAAACATAGATTACACACTTCTCTGTTTGAACTATTGGCAGAATAGCACACCCTGCTCTATTTTGGCAACCCTACAGAGAAAAAGAAAGAGCCATCACTGGCTCCCTGCGCAAAAAGAACCCCCTCGCAGCGAGGGGGAGAAGAGTGGTTTAAAGTGGCGTAATCCGGTTGGGGTCTAGCCTAGGCCATAGCCTAAAACACCAACCATACGATTGCGCCTAGGATCAACGAGAGTGGTCTCGTCTTTATAGAGGCGGGGAGTACGAAAGAGTAACACCAGTGCTCTCCGAAGTGACATGCCATGATAACGATCGGGCCAGAGTCTCCGACACAACTTCATCACCAGTGGTGCGTACCGAGCACTCATGCTAGGGAAGATGTGATGCTCGGTGTGGAAGCCGAAGTTGAGGTGTAAAATAGCCACCGCGCGGGGCACGAGGACGGTGAGCGAATTTGCCAGCGGATCGTTGACCGCCGTGAGGGGACTTAACAGGTGGTTCGTACTAATATACGACATCACGAGGAAGTTGGCGATAAGAAGTGGAATAAGAAAGATGAAGAGAAGGTTCCCAAGACCCACCACAGTTGCCAACACGATCCAGAAGAGAAACGGGATGAGTGCCTGCCCGTACATGATGACGCGCTCGCGCGGTCGCTCTCTGGCGCTATATTCCAAGAGTTTCGCCAATGACTGTCGTGAAAACCAGAAGGTAAACGAGGCAAAGAGCATTATTCCTTGCATCCACGGAGGAAACCGAAACAGCAGTTGCAACGGTCGCTTCTTACGATAGTCCTCCAAGGTTGCTGCCATATCGGGGTCTCTCCCCGGATCTTGTGTGTGACCGTGATGCTCTGCATTGTGCCATTTCCGCCAGAGTCTGGGGCTTAGACAGAAAGGCGACATGCAGATGGCGCCCAATAGATCACGTAGCCACGGCTTTCGCACTACGGCACCGTGCAGGATCTCATGACCAAGAAATCCCAACGCCGAGAACGAGCAGCCGATTACGAGAGCGAGAAGAAGATTGAGCCAAATAGGGAGACTCCATGCGCTGATAGCGAAAGCGCTGATCGTCACGACCAGTACGTGGGGAGCCATCCAGACCAACCTCGTAGGGGCCGGTCGGAAAATCTCTTGAGGCAGATGCCTTTTGAGTACACGAACGTAATGATTCCGATCCAAAAGCTTTCCGGCAAACGACATTATACCCTCCTTACTTTCAGTATAGCGTTTCATTCACCCCGTTGCCAAGTACGTTGCAATGTCATAGCTATGGACGAGCGATGAACATGGAGTCAGAACTTCGCGATCGCGAAATTGTGACTCCATGAAGAGAGAATTAAAAAGCCACTGGGCGAACCATGTGGCTTCGAGGGACTTGATGAGGATTGATCGTGAGAGGATTTCGAGACCCCCTTGGTTCTTATAGGCGGGTGAGCGGTAACTCTTTCCAGTGAGCCCGGGCGCCAAAGATAAGCCAAGGTACCAATTTGGTGACAAGAAGCGCGAGTTTCCCTTCAGAAAGTTGCGGATCGGGATCTCTGATGATATGCCCCTCAATGTGTAACTGTTGTAGATCTCTTAGTGCCGCGTTGAGATCAAACGTAGGGCTGTCACTTACTCCTGTATAAACCACGGCTGGTAGCGGGATCCCCATTCTCTCCATCAATCCCCTAGAAGGGATGCTCACGATGGTGCCATTCGTTGTGACTACTCTCGAAGCAAGTGGGGTATCCAAGCGCCTGATGGGACGAGTCCCGAGCCAGAGGAGAACGCCAAGGATTGCATCCTGGGTCTTTTTATCGGGGCACAGAATCTCGAATGATCCTTTGTCGTAGTGTGGGAAACCGCGGTTACGCACTACGATCGTTGCTCCGACTGCCCAGATGAATACCATCAAGAGAATCCACCACGGAACCATAGAGACCTCCTTAAGAGATAATTGACTACGAAACCTTCGTAGTAAGGGTCAATATGTGACAGTATATAGTACCACGCGACAATAGAAAGGCATACTTCGACGAGCTCAGTATGCCTTCAGGGAATGCAAGATATATCTGAACTTATGCAGGCAACACCAGAGAGGCGATATACCCCTTATTCGCGCGAATTAGGGGATATATTGTCGGAACAAAAAGAGAAAGCCACTGGGCGAACCATGTGGCTGCGATGATCGGTGTGAAACGGGCAGTTAGAGGAGCGTGAGATTCCCGTGAAGGAATCTCCGGGTAGTAATTCGTTCGCCCGCGGGGGCGAAGACCCCATTTGAATAGCCATCGCGTTCAATAAGCATCATCCACTCGTTATGGAAAAACTCGATGCTTGCAATACGCCAACCTTGGAATTCCTTCACGTCCACTAAGAGATGGAGTACAGCGCGGTCAATGACCTGTATCGCGGCGATGGTTCCTATAAGAGGTTTAGTGCAATCACGTTCCTCATCGAAGTGGCAGTTAAAGCGAAACATCCTATTATTGATCTTTGCCGGATCATCCGAAAGTCCAGCCAAACGCAGTAGCCGTACCAAATCCCACTCTGTATCCCACACTTCTTGCGTCTCGAGGCTCATGATGTAACTCCTTTCAGGGTTCTCCCTGATCATCTAGTATCAAGCAGAGTATTTCTTGCTTGATCTAATCATACTGTATCATACGAAAGTGTAATGATATGTAAACCCTTTCACAAAAAGGAGGCCACTGGGCGAACCATGTGGCTTATGGAAATGGATCTGAATCCGCTCTTCCTTTAGTTCTTCGGAAGCGGGTCCAGCAGTCGGAAAAGGCCGGGGATGTGTTCTTGGAATGCGGGGCCGTCGTCTGTTTCTACCAAGATCCCTTTTCGCCCTTCCGTTTGGGATCTTTTTCCTATAAGGACCTGTGATTTCATTGCCGCATGCCAACTGCGACCACTAAACTCGAGGTGCCGTAGGGGTCTTTGATTAAACTCGCGGTTACTTACCTCGAGTCGAAGGACTACCCCGTCAGAGGAAAGCCTTACCGCGGTGACAATGCCCATAATTCCGGCTTCGTCATCGGTAACAGATGGATAGTTTGGAACAAATTCGAAGCATTTGCCGAGAACCATCCGTATATCGCTGGGTAGTCCAGCTCTTTCCAGTGTCCGTGCGCGCAAGGACGATATTCCGTTAGCCATTTCTCCCTCCTACCCGATGAATTGACAAACGTAAAGTAGTATAAAAAGATTGGTCTGTCAACTTTGGTCAACAAGGAAGCCACACGGTTCACCATGTGGCTTCTTGCAGTGTGGGGTTAGACCCCGCACTGCTCCAAGAAGAATTATAGGATTTCGCGAATCTTGGAGACTATTTCGTCGGGAGTGAAATTGGCTTTGATAAGATAATCTACCGCGCCGAGCTCTTTACCCCGCGCGATCTCATCCTCTTGGCCGAGATTACTACAGATGACAACTGGAATTTTGGAAGAAGCCGGATTCGCTTTTAATCGTTGCAGCACTTCGAAACCATCGAGGTCAGGCAGGATTAAATCAAGGAGAATGAGTCGGTAGCTCGACTTGGCAACTTTTTCCAACGCTTCTCGGCCGTCAACCGCTGCATCGGTCACCAACCCTTCATGGGTAAGCATTTTGACGATAAGGTTGCGTAGCAGCCTATCATCCTCCACCACGAGAATAGCCAGGGTATTTGGTTGCCGCGGTAGGACGGGGGAGGAAAGAGATTTGGTCGCGACGTCGCGCGTGGCGGCAAAGGGAGTCACCATTGGCCTCGGCCCCAGAATACGTTCTACCTTCTCGAGTACCTCCTCGGGAGTGAAATTCGCTTTGACGAGGTAATCGTTGGCGCCGAGCGCGAGCGCTCGTTCCACTTCTACGGGCTGCCCCGAATTTGAGATGATGATGACCGGAATATGTGTAAGCGACTCATCTTTCTTAAGCGTCTCGAGTACCCAAAAACCGTCCTGCCTGGGAAGGAGAACATCCAAAAGTATCAGATCTGGTGTGTGGTCTAAGGCAGTTTTCGCGCCATCAGGGCCGTCGCTCGCTTGGAGCACTGTATAACCGCTCCGCTCTAATTTTTTGGCGAGCACTCCGCGTAAGACCGCCTGATCCTCGATAATAAGAATGGTGTTCATGGTAGTGAGGTGGATCTTTTCGGTTTTTGCGAAGAGATGGGCGATGCTACGATCGCGGAGTTTGGGAACGTCGCTGGAGGTACCGCCCTCCCAGAATGGCACCGATCATGACAAAGGGAGCGATCACCTGTAAGAACGCGCTTAAAAATACCGCGCCAAAGACTGCGGCGCCATGCGAGGCCACACAACAGGTAGCAACCCCAATACCACCTCCCACTGCTTTCATTCGTTTCCAACGCTCGGTCGCCTTAAGCCCAGCCCAGACGAGGTAGCCTCCGACGAGTATTCCATTTATCACCACCATAAACCACATACTGAGTTGTGGTGCCAGACGTTGTCCTAACGGGGCGACAATAAGCCACGCGGCAAAGAGTAGAAAGAGAATGAGACTTACCCAAAAGAGCGGTCTTCGCAGGGAGGGGGGTAAGGCGGTGAGTGGAAACTTTAACATGAAAGCCGATCCTACAAAAATAGCCAAGGTACCGAGCTGCATGAAAAGGGGTATCTGCCAATATTCGCCCGCCCCCATAAAGAAGTTGGCGAACGCCATACTCGTCACAAACGCCAAAAACGCAATCATGAGTTCTCCTCTCTCCTTCCGATAGCTATCAAGAAAGAAGATCACCCCGATCGCATAGGCAAGGGCGGCAAGCCATAGAAGAAAGACGTTTACTGGTATACCGAGAATTGTATCCATAATAGTTCCCGTTAGTAGTATGAAAGGTAGCTCTTGTTTGTATGGTCGGGTACCCTCACCTTGTTGTCAAATTGCTTCAAGGAACGTTCCTAGGGAAGGGTCTTTCTCGGGGATCAACTCTTTTCTTAACGGGAGCGTAAAAAAGAACGTGGTACCCTTTCCTTCCTTTGATTCAAAGCGGATAGTGCCCCCGTGGCGCTCGATGATATTACGCGCAAGGAAAAGCCCCAAGCCACTCCCTTCGGTCTCGGTCCTCACCGCGTTGGCACCTCGGTAGAAGCGGGAGAATATTTTGTCGGCGTCGTCGGGAGCGATACCGATGCCGGTGTCACGAACCGCCACGTTTAGAAAATCGTCTTTCGCAGTCAAACGAATCACCACCCGACCATTGGGCAGATTATAACGGACGGCGTTATCGAGAATATTAGCGAGGGCGAGGAAGAGCTTGTCGGCATCGGCGACAATCGTCATGGTATCGGGGATCTCCCGTTCGCACTGGATGGTGATGCCCCTCCTATCGGCGAGCGGGGTAAATTCATTCGTGAGTTTCTCAAAGAGGGGAGTAGCCGGAAGTTCCTTGAAATGGTATTCAAACTTTCCCTCCTCGATGCGGGCGAGATTCAATAGATCGTTGACGAGACGAATCATACGCTCGTTGGCGGTGTACCCATTCTCCAAAAGCTCTTGTTGCTCGGGGTTTAACGTGCCGAACTCCTGGTCCAACAGCAGTTTCGTGGTCCATTTGACCGCCGAGAGCGGGGTGCGCAGTTGGTGCGCGGCCACACTCACAAAGCGCGATTTGAGATTGGAGATTACTTCATTGCGTTCTTTCGTTTCGCGCAGCTTTTCGACCATCTCGTTAAACCGTGTGGCGAGCGTCCCTAATTCGTCATCACGCTCAATGGTAACGCGGGTATCAAGATCACCCTTCGATACGTTGGTGGTCGCCTCGATCAGCAGTTTGAGAGGCCGGGTGATGCGGCGGGAAAATAAGAAGGCGACAATAATAACCAAGGCAATCGTAACGATGAGCGCAAGGAGAAGTAGAGCCAATACTCTTTGGCTTATGGAAATCCACTCGCCCTCGGGAAGCTCGGGGCGAAGAAGGTAATCGTAGGCGGTAAAGGTGAGGAGAGAAACGGCGACCGTGGGTACTACCGCCGTCCCGAGCACGACAATGAAAACCTTGTAAAACAGAGAATAACGATTTGTGGGAGTGACCGCCGTCTGTTTGTTCCTTCGCTTTTCTGAAGACTCCATAAGAAGAAAAGTTGCCTCATATGCCGCGGGAGAGAATCGGTCGCCTCAGGCGACCGTCCGGTCGAATGACCGGACGAACTCAATGCCGGAGGTGGGAATCGAACCCACATGCCTTGCGGCATACGATTTTGAGTCGTACGTGTCTCCCGTTCCACCACCCCGGCACAACATTCGTAAGCTTACTGTATCGAAAATCCCTCATCTACGCAATAATAAACAATTGTCAAAAGGGTTTTTCAAAGCTACTATGGATATGATTTGCAAGGGACGAATTGCGACAAGCAACCAGCAATAAGCAACGTATGGCACATACAATAGCCATTGTCAATCAAAAGGGTGGGGTGGGGAAGACCACGACCGCGATCAATCTGGCTGCCTATTTGGCAATCTTTCGAAAGAAGACACTCCTTATCGATCTCGACTCGCAGGGGAATGCAACGAGCGGCCTTGGCGTGATATTGGAAGGGGAGATAGCCAATACGTATCATCTCCTTATTGAGGGACGAAGCCTTTCTTCGGTAGTGCAACCCACCACTATCACCAATCTTTCGCTGGTTCCGGCCTCGCCTGACGTAGCCGGCGCCGCGGTGGAACTCGTGAATCAGCCAGAGCGAGAATTCCGTTTAGCCAAAGTGCTTACTGACGCGCACGCTTCGTTTGATACGATTATCATCGATTGCCCGCCGAGCTTGGGACTCCTCACTATTAATGGGTTGGTTGCCGCCGATAGTGTCCTCATTCCAGTACAGTGCGAATACTACGCCCTTGAAGGCCTTGGGCAATTGGTGCGTACGATCGAATTAGTAAAGACCCATCTTAAGCCCTCGCTTACCATTCTGGGCGTAGTGCTCACACTCTTCGATCGCAGAAACCGGCTTGCCCATCAGGTCATAAACGAAGTCCGCAAGCACTTCCCGGGCTATGTCTTTGACGCGGTGATCCCCCGGAGTATTCGTTTGGCCGAGGCGCCGAGTTATGGGGTACCGATTGTGAAGCACGCCCCGTGGTCGCCTGGCGCGCAAGCGTATCGTAACCTCGCGCAGGAAATTATGGCGCTCGAAAAACAGAGCAACCTTATTGGGAAAGGAGCCGCCACTTCTGCTACAATGGTAGCAGACGTAGTGAAGCGTTAGCGCTTCAAATGTCTAATTACTAATGTTTAATTTCTAATTTAGGGAAATCAATTAGTCATTAGAAATTAGGAATTAGAAATTTTACTTGTATGCCAACGAACATCGGCCTTGGCCGCGGACTTTCGTCCCTCATTCCAAATCGTGCAAGTGGAGAAGCGGTAACCCCACTTCCTTCGCTCGCGACGAACCCCGCCTATGTGGCGGTTACTGCGATTGACCCCAATCCGAAGCAGCCTCGTTTCTCCTTTGACCCCGCGCGCCTCACGGAGCTCGCGGAGTCGATCAAGGCTCACGGCATCCTTGAGCCGCTCGTGGTGCAACGGAAGAGCGATGGGAGATTCGAACTCATCGCTGGAGAACGGCGGCTGCGGGCCGCAAAACTCATCGGCCTTCTCAGTGTTCCTGTGGTGGTGCGGAGTGGCGATGACGATCCTCTCATGCTGGCGCTCATTGAGAATGTGCAGCGTGAGGATCTTAATCCGATCGAACGCGCGATGGGGTATGAAAAACTCATCAAGTCCGGTGGTCTTACCCAAGAGGAGGTTGCCAAACGAGTGGGAAAGGCCAGACCCAGCGTCGCGAATACCTTAAGGCTTCTCTCGCTTCCGGCCGAAATTCAGCGGGCAGTCTCGGAAGGTGTGATTACCGAGGCGGCTGCCAAAGAGATTCTCACGAAAGAGACCGCCGAGGAGCAGCTCGCCTTTTTCCGCGAGATCGTAGCCGGAAGGCTCTCTACCACCGAGGTTCGTAAAGCGACCGCGGTGAAAAGATCGTATACAGTCAGCGACCCGCGTCTTAAAGGAATCGCCGAAGAGCTTACCGCAAGATTAGGGCAGCCCGTGAGTGTTGCCGGCACGCGAAAGAAGGGCACGATCCAGATACGGTTTTCATCGGAAGAGGAGCTCTTGAGAATCACTGAGCAACTCAAGATAGAAGAGTAGATATTTATAGATACTTATAGATATTCGTCCCTCGACTCGCTCGGGACGATATTTGTTGTACGTACACTGAGTATCTACGAGTATCGGTCGCCGTAGGCGGCCAAGTATCTATGAGTATCAAATCCGCCTTACCCCCGTCACTCCTTTCACCTGCTCCAACCGCCGAAAGAGGGTACTGATTTCATCAAGGTTGGCAACTTCTACGAGCAACTTGGTGGTGCCGGTAAGGTCGTCGCGGGTGACACTGGAAATTTCCAGAATATTGACGCCGAGTTCTGAAACAACCGTGGTAAGGTCGCGCATATAACCCACGCGATCGAGAAAATCAACCGCAATCGAGACCGGATACGTCTCACGCTCAATCCCAGTAACCCAGCGCACCTTGGTTCGGCGCGCCTCGTTGGGCACTTTCACGATGTTCGCGCAGTCGGCGCGGTGTACGCTCACCCCTTTTTCGATCGTAAGGTACCCCGCGATTGGCGTACCGGGGATCGGCTGGCAGCACTTCGCGAGCGTCACTTTAAGTCCCGCTACTCCCTCGACCACGATCGAGACCGATCCAAAACTTCGGCGTACCGGCGGGGAAGCGGGTGTTATCGGTGCTATCGGTTTTGGGGGTACGAGGGTGTGGATCACCGAGGCGACCGAACGGTCACCTTTCCCAATCGCGGCGTAGAGATCGGAAAGTGAATGGTAGGTAAGCTTTTCAGCGAGCTTTTTAAGATCAGTTTCCGAAACCTGTGAGAGGCCCATCTTGGTGAGTCGCTTAAGTTCGCGGTCCAAAGCCTCCCGGCCACTTTCGATATTGTGCGCGTAATCTATTTCGTTAAAGTAGGAACGAATCTTATCCCGGGCACTACTTGTCTTTACAAAATCAAGCCAGTCACGGGAGGGGCCGGTGCCCGCTTGAGTGATAATCTCAACGACGTCGCCATTTTTTAATTCGCTCTCAAGCGGGGTGATCCTGCCATTGGCTTTCGCGCCTACGCAGGTGTGCCCCACCTGGGTATGGACCGCATACGCAAAATCAACCGGCGTTGCTCCCTTGGGGAGGTCAAAGAGATCGCCCTTAGGGGAGAAGATAAAGATGCGGTCAGAGAACGTATCGAGCTTTAAGGCCTCAAAGAACTCTTCTTGGCTCGCATAGTTTTGCCAGTTGGCAAGCTGCCTAAGCCACGTCACCTCGCGGTGGTTGGCACGGGGAGCCTCCTCTTTGTAGCGCGCCTCGTGTTTTCGCTTGTGTTCGTCATACGCCCAGTGAGCGGCGATACCGTGTTCGGCCTCTTCGTGCATTTCAGCGGTACGGATCTGAACCTCAAAGACTTTGCCGTCACTGCCAATCACGGTGGAGTGGAGGCTGCGATATCCGTTCGGCTTGGGAGTAGCAATGTAATCTTTGATAAGACCGATCATTGGTTTATAGACCTGATGGATCGCGCCCAACGCACGATAGCAATCGGCAACTTCGGGAACGATGATGCGGAGTGCTACCAAATCGTAGATCTGACCCAGGTCCATGTCGCGCGATTTGAGTTTTTGGTAGAGGCTATAGAGGTGTTTTGCGCGGCCGTGGATTTCGAGGAGCGGGATTCTCTCCTTGGTAAGGAGCTCACGTAATTCGCCTCGTACTTTTTCGAGGGTCTTCACCCGCTCCTCATGGGTTTCGGCAAGTTGCGTGCGGAGCCAGCGGACACTCTCTGGCTCCAGAACTTCAAACGCGAGATCTTCAAGTTCCCCCTTGATCTCGCCAATGCTCAAGCGATTAGCAATGGGTGCATAGATCTCTAAAGTCTCCTTGGCGATACGCGCGCGTTTCTCGGGAGCGACAAACTGAATCGTCCGCATATTGTGGAGCCTATCGGCAAGCTTCACAAGGATAACCCTGATATCTTCGGCCATCGCAAAGAAGAGTTTGCGAAGATTCTTTACGTATTCATCATTGGGGTTTTCGTGGTAGCGGAGTTTGGAGAGTTTGGTGACCCCATCCACAATGGCGGCCACTTCGTTTCCAAACAGTGTCCTGATCTCCTCCAAAGTTCGGGTGGTATCCTCGGGCACGTCATGGAGAAGCCCGGCAGCCACGGTTTCGGTAGCAAGTTTAAGGCTCGCGAGAGTCGAGGCAGTGGCAATCGGATGGATGATGTAGGGTTCGCCGGATTTGCGGAGTTGCCCCTCGTGAGCTTCGTAAGCAAAATCGAATACCCGTGTTAAGAGCGCGCGGTCAAGCGACCCGTTCTTCGCAAGGAGTGCATCAATGATCTCCTCGCGGTTGATGGTAGTAGTAGTTGTTGGCATACCTTTATATCATGATGAATACCATAAAAGAGACATTCAAGCAATCTCATTCGGTTGTCTCTGGAGGCCGAGGTTAAGAGTCATAGACCCCTTGCTTTTTCGCGAGAGGTTGACTATGTTTCCAATGAGTGGTGAAATTCAAAGAGAGTGGAACTCGAGCATCATCACCTCTCGGGGGTTTCTCTCAGGTTCTTTAAAGACAGGCCACCCGAGCTTGGCGGCACGGTAGCCAATCTTTAGGAAGAGAGAACCCCTATTTTCTTAGCCATGAGGGAAGGATCGCATAACAAAAGCCCGTGGAGACAGAATGTTTCCACGGGCGCTTTCTTTTATTTCGTGGCGTTTCGTCAATTATTCGAGTCGCTTCGTGTAGTACCTTCTTTCACGAAATCGCACGTCTTACTCGAACACTTTACTTGCCCCTTAGCGGCATAGATCAAAAGCGATTGACACGTAGGGCATTTTTCGCCAGTGGGTTTACTAAAGAGCACAAAGTTACACTTTGGATAATTGGTACAGCCGTAGAATGGCCTTCCGCTCTTGCCGCGGCGTACCGCGATCTCACCAGTCCCACATTGGGGGCACTTTACTCCAATCGTCTTATGAATGGGTTTGGTTCCTTTGCACTCGGGGTATCGGGTGCACGCCAAAAATTCTCCAAAACGTCCATGCTTTATTACCATCGGCGTGCCACACTCGGGGCACTTTTCATTAGTGACTTTGGGCGCCTCGGCGACGGTCTCGCCATTCGCCCCGCCATTTTTAAGTTGCCGTTTCCCTTTACATTCGGGATACCGTGTGCAGGCAAGGAACTTTCCAAACCTTCCGTAGCGCACCACCATCGGCGCGCCACACTCGGGACACTTTTCGTCACTCGTCTCCACTACTTTGTCTATCTCAGCCTCTTTCTTTTTGAGCGTCTCTTCAAACGGCGTATAAAACTCTTCGATCACCGGTTGCCATTGTTGCTTGCCTTCCGCAATCGCGTCGAGATTCTCCTCCATCTTGGCAGTAAATTGGTAATCCACGATATTGGGAAAATGCTCGACCAAAAGGTCATTCACGAGCTTGCCGATCTCGGTTGGCTTAAGCGCCCGTTCAAATTTCTCCACATACCCACGGTCGAGAATGGTACTGATGGTCGGCGCATAGGTTGAGGGTCGCCCAATGCCGTACTCCTCGAGTTTCTTAATGAGCGAGGCTTCATTGAAACGCGGTAGCGCTTCGGTAAAGTGTTCTGTAGGAGTAAGCTTTTCGAGCGTAAGCGGCTCGCGTACGGCGACTTCGGGTAATTCTACCTCTTTCGTCTTAAGTTGATAGACCTTAAGAAACCCGGGAAACCTGATCGTTTGTCCGTTGGCACGGAAGAGATAACGATCAGCGCTGGCAGCGTTTGGCAGCGCATCGACATCGATCGTCACGGTATCAAGTTCGGCTTCGGCCATTTGTGAAGCCAGCGCCCGCGCCCAGATGAGTGCGTAGAGCTTATATTGTGGGGGGGTGAGAACGTTTCTTAGCATATCCGGCGTTCGGGAAAAACTTGTGGGGCGAATCGCTTCGTGCGCTTCTTGGGCCCCTTTCACTTTGGAGCGATACTGTCGGGGCGCTTTCGCACAATACTCTTCGCCATACCCTTTTTTGATCACTGCGCGCGCCTCTGCCACTGCCGACGCGGCGAGATGTACGGAGTCGGTACGCATGTAGGTGATAAGACCAGCGTTGCCTTCGCCGGGGAGCTCCACCCCTTCATACAGTTCTTGGGCAAGGCGCATCGTGAATCTGGGCGAGAAGTGAAAGCGGTTAGCGGCTTCGCGCTGCAAGGTCGAGGTAATGTGGGGTGGAAATGGCTGGCGCGTGACCGCCTTTCGCTCCAGGTTGGCTACCTGCCACACAGCACTCGTAAGATGCGTTACGATTGCTGCGGCTTCGCCTTGCGAATGGATAGCAAGTTTATCAAGCGTCTTTCCATTCTTCGCGGCGAGGAAGGCGGCAAAGAGCGCGTTACTCTTCGTGTTGAGGTCAGCGCCAATGGTCCAGTACTCTTCAGGTTTAAAGGCTTCGATTTCGCGCTCCCGTTCCACTAAGAGGCGCACCGCTACTGACTGCACCCGGCCGGCCGAGAGACCACTTTTCACTTTGCGCCAGAGCAAGGGAGAGAGCTTGTAGCCAACGAGCCGGTCAAGGATTCGGCGCGCCTGCTGGGCGTCCACGAGTTTTATGTCAATCGCGCGGGGGTTTTTGAGCGCTTCGTTGATAGCCGATTTGGTAATTTCATGAAACACGATCCGTTCCACACTTTTGCCTTTTGCATTTTGAATTTTGCCTTCGTCAAGGCTTAACGCCTTGACGAGATGCCACGCAATCGCCTCGCCTTCGCGGTCCTCATCGGTGGCGAGAATGAGCGTGTCGGCCTTGGCGGTGAGCTTTTTAAGTTCGGTCACTCGTTTACGGGCCTTAAGCGGGATGATGTAGTGGGGCGTGAAGTGCTTTTCAACGTCAATACCGAGCTTGCTTTTGGGAAGATCGCGGATGTGACCAAACGAAGAAGTCACGGTGTAACCGCGGCCAAGAAAACCGCCAATGGTTTTGGCTTTGGTGGGAGATTCGACGATTACAAGCTTCATAGAAAACCGATCCGAATGCTACAAATTATATCCGAATGCCCTGAATTAAATACCCGAATATTTGTAGTTCCATTAGGATCATTCGGATGTCATTCGTAGATTAGGATCGCTTAACGAATTCTTACGTACTGCATCGCTCCCATATTTTTAACCTTTCCTTTCATCTCCATAAGCGTCAAAGTGGCGGTGACTGAAGCGGCAGGAAGCGCGCACGCTTCGGCGAGTTCATCGACGTGGATCGGCTCGTCGGTGAGATGCGTAAGAATCGCCGCTTCTTCCTTAGTATCTGCTTGAAAGGTACGTTCCCCAAGGGCTTGCTGCGCTTTGGCGAGGGGGACATTTAATTCTGAAAGGACGTCAGTCGCATTGATAATAAGTTTTGCGCCCATGCGGATGAGCCGATTAGGCCCCGCGGCTTGAGGCCTATTCACATCACCGGGGAGCGCAAAGACGTCGCGGTTTTGGTCGAGCGCGTCGCGCGCGGTGAGGAGCGCTCCGCTCTTTTCGCGCGCTTCCACGACGAGCACTGCTTTACTAAACCCACTAATGATCCGGTTACGGGCAGGGAAATGGTGGCGAAGAGGAGCGGTACCCAAGGGATACTCGCTTATCACGTTTCCCCCACGTTCGATGATCTTCTCGGCAAGCCCGTTGTGGCTTGGCGGGTAAATCGACTGGGAATCAATACCCGAACCCAGTACCGCAATCGTTCTTCCCGCTGCCTCGAGCGTCGCCTGATGGGCAATCGCGTCGATCCCATAGGCAAGCCCGCTTACTATCGTGACTCCCTGACTTGCCAGCTCGCGTACGATCCTTTCGCAATGGATGCGACCGTAGGGTGACGGAGTGCGGGTTCCCACCACCGCAATCGCGACGTCATTATGGAAATCGGCAGCTCCGCGCACATAAAGAAGCGGAGGCGGTGTGGGGATTTCGCGAAGCGCCAAAGGATACGATGCGTCGGTTGGCGTTAGTATCGTAACCTTGTGCGTTTCGATAGGCTCCCACAACTCCTCCGGTGAAAGCTTCTTACGTTGTTCTATACTATTCGTAATTGCATCGTTGTCAAGCCCAAGGTCGCTAAGAACCCTCTCGGAAAGTTCATTCCACGCCGTTTCAAAGTCACCAAAGCGGGTTTTGAGCTCGGTAAGGCGCTTGACGCCAAGCGTGGAAATAGTGTTTAAGGCGTTGCCGTAGATAAGATCGCGATCCATTTCTAATTCCTAATGACTAATGTCGAATGTCTAATGCCTAAATCTTAGCGGTTTTCTTTAGACATTAGAAATTAGTCATTAGACATTTAGCAAGCTGCCATTGACTATATCACATCTTTCCAGAGATTTCTTGCTATGAGAGTATCATATCATTTGACAGTCTCTGTGAACCTTGTAGAGTATCTTCTTAAGAGGTGATCAGGATGGGTAACAATTTAGAGGTATTGATTGACTTGATCAAGTCAAAGGCACTGTGCTTGTTTAGGGGTGGTGCAGTTGCTGAACCAGATTATACAGGCGAGACGAACCGGATTAGAGTAACTACCGGACTCATCGATCCGGAAGGGGTATTCAATCTCTCGTTCTCGCCTCGTACTGGAGAGGCAATTGTAACCGGCTTGGAGCCACCGGGACCAGACTCTATCAAGTCAATTCCTGTGGGCAGAAAGTTTATAGTTATGTGCTTTGTTACTCCGGACAACTAGAAAGGGAGGAGGCGGGCAATGGAAGACTATGCGGGAAGGCGCATAGAGTATTTCAAACGGCGTGTGCCGTCCAAGGGAATTCAAAAACGTACGAAAACCCCTAGAGAAAGGCGTACGTTTCCCCAAGGACGGCTTCTTCTATTCTAGGACTCTGCACTGCAAAGTGGGGACGGTCCTCCCAACGCAAAGTGAGGACCGTCCCCACTAAGCTACTTTTTAGAAAGAACATTCAGTACGGTATCTACCACTGAAAGCAACGCAGATTTGCTTGGCATTTCAAGGAGGAGCCGCCTCTCTCGTACCAGCACCTCCTTATCAGCGAAGGCAACCATGAGGTCGTATGGTGCATTGCTAGGAATGTCGCGCGAAAATTCTAAGACCAGCATGGGTTTGACCCCGTTCATTGTATGACGTTTCTGCATGCGTATCGAAGCAATGCTAAGGCGCCGCGCGCGTTCCTGAATCGAAAGCACCGCTACAAGATTTCGTAATGGCTCTGGTGCCTCGCCATACTTTGTTGAGAGTCGCGCACGCATACCTTCCCGTTCTTTGTCGGTTCGTGCGAGCGCAAGCATCTGGTACGCATTGATGCGTTCCTCTTCTTTGATGATGTAATCAGTCGGAATCGCTATCGGTAGGGGAAGCTCGATCGCAACACGTGGCTCTTCTGCTATGATGCTTTGCGTTTCTTCCTTGAGCTTTGTCGCGTCAGACGCAATCCGCCTCTGGAGGAAGCCTTCAGCCTTAAGCCTTGCGACGGCTTCTCGTAAAAATTGCGCGTAGAGGCTTAAACCCACCGAGAACGCCACACCATGCTGTTCTTTGCCAAGGATATTGCCTACCCCCCGGATCTCCATGTCGCGCGTAGCAATCGCCAGGCCACTTCCCAATTCCTTAAGTTCTTCAATCGAAGTCAGACGCGCTTCGGCTCCGGGCGTCACCTGGGGGTTACGGTAGAGAAGGTAGCAGTACGCCTGTCGATCGCCACGACCAATCCGTCCCCGCAGTTGATGGAGTTGCGAAAGGCCGAACCGCTCAGCGTAATCCACGATGAGGGTATTCACATTCGCCATGTCGATCCCGTTTTCGATAATCGTGGAACAGAGGAGAAGATCAAACTCGCGATTACGAAAACGCTCAATGATAGTGCGTAGTGTGGCGGCCGGCAGTTTCCCGTGTGCCACCGCCATGCGGAGCCCGGGAGCCATTCGTCGTAGCCCGTGGGCGACATTCTCGATCGTCTCGACGCGGTTGTGAAGATAAAAGACTTGGCCCGTCCGTGCCCGCTCGCGCGCTAGTGCCTCGATCACCACGCGTTCCTCATAGGGACGTACGTGGGTTTCGATCGGAAGACGCCCCGGTGGGGGAGTAGTGATTGAACTTAAATCGCGGATACCGGAGAGGGCGAGGTGCAAGGTGCGGGGGATGGGGGTGGCGGTCAAAGTAAGAATGTCGATTAAGGCCCTAAGGTTTTTAAAGTGTTCTTTCGCTTTCACGCCAAACTTTTGCTCTTCGTCGATAATGAGAAGCCCAAGCTTAGGGATCTTGATATCCTTGGAGAGGAGTCGGTGGGTGCCGATGATGATGTCGATCTCGCCCCGGGCAAGTTTTTCGATTACCGAATGTGTGGTGCGCGGGGCAACCATACGAGAAAGATGCGCAATGCGTACGGGAAGATTACTAAAGCGATCGTTAAACGTCGCGACGTGTTGTTCCACGAGCACGGTGGTGGGAGCAAGCAATGCCACTTGAGAGCCAGAGAGTGCGGCACGTAGGGCAGCGCGCATGGCTACTTCGGTTTTGCCAAAGCCGACCTCTCCGGCAACGAGTCGATCCATTGGTGTTCCTGCTTTAAGATCAGTGAGCACTTCGTCGATCACGCGCGCCTGATCTTCGGTTTCGACGAATGGGAATGAGTGAGCAAAGATACGTTCCACTTCGGGATCGCCATACATCGGGGGACGCTTGGCAAGTTCGCGCTTGGCAGCGGTAGCAAGTAATTCCTTGGCAATAATCTCGGTGTACTTGCGGGCCCGTGCTTTTTGGGTGAGCCAGAGTTCGCCGTGGAGCCTATGCAACACTGGGTGTTTTCCGCCAATGTAGCGCATCACACGATGCGCCTGATCAACCGGCACCGAGAGTCTATCGCCTTCAGCATAGCCAAGGATGAGATATTCCCGTTCGATCCCATCGATGGTGCGCCGTTCGGCTGCACGGTAGCGGCCTATGCCATGATCAATGTGGACGACGTAATCGCCGGCGCGGATGGTGGCAAGCAGCGTAGGATCGATTCTGGCATGGAGGTGACGACGCTTCTTAAATTGTGTGCCGAATATATCGGCATCGGTGACAAACGCAAGATGATACTCTTCATCAATGAAGCCGTGACCCAAGGGTGTTGCAATTTCACAGAGTGTCACGTGTGAAAGAGACGGCAGTGCATTGGTAAGTGCCTGGTATCG
Organism: Parcubacteria group bacterium; assembly: GCA_016203935.1. Taxonomy (GTDB): domain Bacteria; phylum Patescibacteriota; class JACQLU01; order JACQLU01; family JACQLU01; genus JACQLU01. Next base: position 19,561 of record JACQLU010000093.1, read on the forward strand.
GGCAGTCACAATCACAACCCGTGAAGAGGTATTGGCAAGCCACTTGGTAAAATTGGGTATATTTCCATGGAAGTGGAGAATAGGTTGCAAATGATTATCATTCTGGTTGCCTGAGGCGACTGGGACCCAGTCTTGACGAGGAATCGTTCCTCCTTCTTGGTTCTGGATTCCTGCCTGCGCAGGAATGACAGATGATAGTGATTCCCTATTGAAGCGAGTTAAGGTGATGACGTGAGGCAGAGATGGAGCTCTGTCATGGACTATCGATAGGTATGATGTTGGTGATTTAAGAAATTCGAGATATGAGACGCGTTTTGGAGGCGTGAGAAAACGCCGTGCAAAAAGCGCTACGCGATCAGTGCTTTTGCCGTCAACCGAGAGCGTTTCGATTTGATCTCCAAAAAAGTCAATCGCAATACTGCCGCCGACTTCGATGCGATCACCACGCACCGAGAATTGATGGGGTGCGAGGGAGCGCGTCTCGCGCTCGTAGCCAGCCTTGGTAAGCCACGCGATCAACGCTTCCCGCCCAAGGGACACTCCATTTTCGATCGAAAATAGAGTGTCCTTCATCGCTGCGCGGGCGGGAAACGAGTTGGCGAGGGTGAGGGGGACTGGTACGATTATCCTCTCGTTTCTTTCTAACGCGAGTAGTGCGGTATCGAGTTCAAAGGCAGTTTTTGGCAGCACCACTTGATAGCGAAGCTTGGTAAGCTTAATCCAAAACTTCATGCGTGCGGCAACACGTGTGGGTTTGGCATTGGGTGAAAGGATCCAAAGGAGACCTTTAACTCCCCCTACCCCTCTTATAGTAAGAGGGGTGTCTCCTCCTCTTAGGATAAGGGGAGGCGAGGAGGGGTTACGA
>JACQLU010000092.1 GCA_016203935.1 Parcubacteria group bacterium
CTTCATGCTCCGATCCTCCTTAGGATCAGTGCATCACGCCGCCCTACGTCCAGCCAAATATCCGTGCCGGAAACTCACGTTGAATGAACTCACTCGGGATCAGACAAAAACTCACGGAAGCCCTCGAACTAGATTTAATTGGACATACAAACTCCTCTCCACTTTCCAAGGAAGCACTCCCCCAGCCACCGTCGCGTTGGTATTTGACCGGCTTTCTTGCGCCTCTCGGAGCCAAGGCAGAACAACGCTCGGATCAAACCTCTTTCGATGAAATCGACCAAGCTGGTGACTCCGGTGGTCCCGACGAGGATTCAACCCCGGAACGCAAAGCCGCCAAGAAGTCCTTCTTTCCTTCGAGTCTCGGTATTAGCTGCATCATTGGTCCAGCCACTCGATCCATCACGGCAACAGCCGTCTGGGGGGATTATAAGCTCAAGCGTGGTGATAGTTTTCTAGGCAAGGAGGCTGTCCACCTTTTACAGGCTGCTGAGCAAGGAGCGGAGACCTCGAAGGAAGAGGACGATTCGACTGGCAAGCTCATCTGGGAGAGACTGCCGCAAACCCGTTCAGTGACGTTCAAGCTCGAAGACGCGTTACAAGACATCAACCTTCCTGATGAGTCGGGACTAAAGATTACCGTATCGGTGCGGGACATCGCCTCATCGAATGGTAAAGAAGGCGAACTTCCCAAGGGGTGTAGGTCTGTTTCTGTCTTCCTGGTGAACTATCGCGAACCCTATGACCACGAACGCTTTAAGGACCTGGCTTTTGCCTTTCAAGCAGGACTTAAGCTTGAGTGCTCCGAGGGTTTTATTCCCCGTCCGAATACTCGCGGTCTTCAAACCGACGACCCAGATGAGCTGATTGCCGATCTTCAATATAGAGACTCCAAAGAATTTTCAGTCGGCCACGGTGTGGCGACTAAAGCGCTCTTGATTGATGGGCGTTGCACTACTGTTGAATCAACTTGGATACCGAAGAGCGAAGTTGAACGTGTCGAGCCACGCGAAGTTAAGGACGTCGCGCTTGAAATGGAAACGCTCGCTGCTGTCTCGTCATCCGAAGATTTAATTGCAAAGCTATCTCCGCTTCCTTTGCAATATGGAGATTGGATTCGCGCCGAGAAAAGCCTCGCTCCGAAATCACCCAAACGTCGCGCCGAGACGGCAACGGAGCTTTTAAAAAACGCCGAGACTGCCTGCCGACGTATTGAAGACGGCATTCAACGTCTCAAAGATCAGAAAGTTTTTGAGGCATTTCGGATAGCGAATTCCGTGATGGCCCTTGCGGCAAAGCAGCGGCGACCAAATGACATTCCGAAATGGCGCCCCTTTCAGCTCGCATTTATTCTTTTGAATCTTGCTCCTATTGATGACCCGAAACATGTGGACCGCAATACCTCTGTCGACCTCCTCTTCTTTCCAACAGGCGGTGGTAAAACTGAAGCGTATCTTGGCCTAACTGCGTTTACGCTGGTTCTCAGGCGTCTCAGAAATCCGACGAAGTTTTCTGCCGGTGTGACAGTCTTGATGCGCTATACGCTCCGGCTCTTGACTCTCGATCAACTAGGACGAGCAGCAACACTCATTTGCGCTCTCGAATTAGAGCGAAAACGAAACCCTGAAAACCTCGGGCCTTGGCCGTTTGAAATTGGGCTTTGGGTAGGCCAGGCTGCGACTCCCAACAAAATGGGTTCGATAGCCGAGAGGAATCCATTTTCCGCTCGCTCAAAGACCATTGCTTATCAGAACAACCCAAAAGGCAAGCCAGCGCCCATTCCAATCGAAGAGTGCCCCTGGTGTAACACCAAGTTTCAAAAGGATTCGTTTCGCCTGCATCCCGATTCAGACAACCCCACTGATCTGATTGTTCGATGCATGAATCGAGATTGTGCGTTTTCTGGGGACCAACAACTTCCGATTGTTGCGGTAGACGATCAGATTTATCGCAGGCTTCCATGCTTGATTATTGCAACAGTCGATAAATTTGCAGCAATGCCTTGGACAGCGCAAGTCGGCGCACTCTTCGGGCGCGTCGATCGCCATAGTGAGAATGGTTTTTTTGGACCTGGCTCCAAAGCTTCAGGCAATACTTCGGCGATTCCAGGGGGCGGTCTGCTTCCACCGGAACTGATTATTCAAGATGAGTTACACCTCATCTCAGGCCCGATGGGAACCATGGTGGGACTCTACGAAGGCGCCGTAGACGAACTATGCTCGCAGATTGTTGATGGAAAAAGAATTGTTCCAAAGATCATAGCATCGACAGCGACAGTTAAACGAACTAAACGGCAAATTCAGGCTCTCTTTAATCGACGCCAAATTCACATTTTCCCGCCGCCAGGACAAGATATTCGAGATTCTTTTTTTGCTGTAACGAAGACGCCGCAGGAAGCCAATGCTCGCCTCTATGTAGGAGTGGCAGCGCAAGGAAGAAGCCTCAAAGTAACACTTCTAAGAACCTACCTTGCACTATTGAGTGCAGCCCAAAAACTTTACGATGCTGAGGGCGGAACCGCAAAGCGAGGCGGAAATCCTGCAGACCCATACATGACTGTCTTGGGTTATTTCAATTCTCTGCGCGAGCTGGGCGGGAGTCGTCGAATTGTAGAGGACGAGATCAAGAATCGCCTTACACGTTACTCGAAGCGCCAACGCGTAGGAGAAACTGAAGGCTTTTTTGCCGATAGAGACATTCGTCATGAGCTTGTCGAACTAACGAGCCGAGTTCACACCAACGATGTTGCAGACGCCAAAAGAAAACTATCGCTCGAATTCCACGAGAAGGAACGAGTCGATGTCGCCTTAGCGACAAACATGATCTCAGTGGGATTGGACATCACCCGGCTCGGTCTTATGGTCGTGCTCGGGCAACCAAAAACCACTGCCGAATATATTCAGACATCGAGTCGCGTTGGTCGTCTTCCTCAACGTCCTGGACTCGTCGTTACTCTTTTCAATATTCATAAACATCGGGATCGTTCCCACTATGAACGCTTCGACTATTACCACGAGACGTTTTATAGAAATGTCGAAGTCACCAGTGTTACTCCATTCTCGCCTAGAGCACTCGACAAGGGCTTGGCCGGGGCAGTTGTTGCGCTAGCTCGCCAAGGGTTAGCTTCAATGACTCCAGCGAAAGGTGCTGCCAACATCCAAACCGAGCGTCAAAAGCTTCAATTTGTGGTCGAGTCGCTTTCGCAAAGAGCTGCTGACTACATTACCCGCCCGCCCGAAGAGTCTGAACGAATCCGTGCCCAGCTCAAAGATCGGATCGTAGACCTCTTGGACAAGTGGACTGCACTCAAACTAGAAATGGACCGAAGTAATACACAGCTTCAGTACAATGCCCATGAGGAGGGTGGCGCCAAGCCGCTTCTTCATGACTTTCTTGATCCTGAGTTGCAAGAGCTTCCGGCCAATTTTAAGTTCTTTCGCGCAAATCGCTCGATGAGAGACGTTGAACCCAGCGTGAACATCTGGCTCAAAACACTTGATGATCGAGAGATCGAGGAGGACGCATGAGCCAGTCTCACGGACAAATTAGATTAAGTCAGCTCATCACCACATTTGGCCCCGGTTCGATGATGGATCTTCCCAACTACTCCATTATCATTGGTGGCTTGGATCATTGGGACGGTGGACGAGGCGGCGATCCGATTAGCGAACCCAGGCTCGTAGCTAAACTCAGGGCTATCCTTGACGCGCAACAACTCGAACTTCGAAGTCCCCCAAAGAAAACGGACAAGCTTGGAAAAGTCCAGACTGGGATAACGGGTTGGCAATTTCCAGAATGGTTCATAACTCAGGACTCCTTTCCACTTGGCGGTGCGGCGAGATCGCGAATGCTGGTTCATCGAAAGACACTTACGAACGGAAAGTATATCGACGACGACCGCAAGAAGCGCTCCATCGTTCCAGTACGATTTGTGCGAGCGTGCCCCAATGGCCATATCGGAGATATTGACTGGAGATTTTTTGTCCATCGGGACAGCGTGAACTGTTCTCAACTGCTTTACTTGGATGAATCCGGTACGACAGGCGACCTTGCAGAAATTCGCATCCGCTGTGGATGTGGGAAGCATCGCCGCATGACTGACGCCACCCAAATGGAACTCGTCGCGCTTGGGAGTTGCAATGGATCTCGACCCTGGCTGGGACCAAATAATCGTGAAGAAGGCGGTTGTGGAATTCCAAATCGCCTGCTCATTCGTTCGGCGAGTAACGCATATTTCCCACAAATTATGAGTGTCATTTCAATTCCAGATACTACAGAACCTCTAGCCGATATAGTTGAGATCCTGTGGGATCAAGGACTGAAAGATGTTTCGTCAGCCGAGGAGCTGGCGCCCTTCCGAAAATTTAATCAGAGTGCAAAAAAAGAACTTGGTAGTTTTTCCGACTCCGAAGTGTGGACTTATGTTTCTAAGAAAAGGAAAGGCGCGAGCCTTACTCAAAGTAAGTCCGTCAAACAATCAGAAATCGAAACCCTGCTTTCAGCCCAAGAGGAACTCGGAACAGACGTTCCAGATGGAGACTTTTTTGCGAGAGCATTGCCCAAAAGCGTCTGGGGTGGTGATCTAACTGAATCCATCGAGAAAATTGTTCTCGTGCATCGCTTACGCGAGGTTGCTGCCCTGGTTGGGTTCACGAGATTTGAGTCCCAAGCGCCCGACATTGATGGCGAGTTAGATATTGACGTGAAAAGAGCAGCCATCGGACGAGAAACAAACTGGCTTCCCGCATATGAAAACCGGGGCGAAGGTGTTTTTATCGGTTTCAAAAAAGCAGCGATTGAAAAATGGATCAAAGAAATGGCGGTTGCGAATCGTGGCAAGGAGTTGAACGCGGGTTTTAATCATTGGCTAAAGGATCACGAGGCGAGCGAACGCAGTTTCCCTGGCCTCCCGTATTACATGCTGCACTCACTTTCCCACATGATTATCACAGCCATGGCTCTTGAGTGTGGCTACCCTTCAAGCTCAATCAAAGAGCGCATCTACGCGGGCGACTTCGGTTATGGAATTCTCCTTTACACCGCAAGCCCGGATAGTGAGGGCACATTGGGTGGCCTGGTCGAGACGGGACGAAACATTAAGGAACATTTGGGGCAGGCCCTACGATCCAATATGCTCTGCTCGAATGATCCGGTTTGCGCCCAACATGATGTTACGAATATACATGACGTCCGTTATCTTTCAGGCGCCGCGTGCCATGGATGTCTTCTCATTTCCGAAACCTCCTGTGAACAACACAACGATTATCTTGACCGGGCTTTAGTTGCTCCAACCGTGTCCTGCATAGATGCTTCTTTTTTTGAGGTCAAATGATGGAAGCGCTATTCCCCCGCCTTAGTCTACGAGAACTCGATATTTTGATCGAAAATCTCGGCTCCGGCAGCCTCAGTCTGCCCTTTACTGAACTCGGCCTAACTCAACTCTTTGGACGGCAAACTGGCCCGCAGGTATTACAGGCACTGGATGCGCTCACGAAACAGAACTTTAATGAAAAGCAAATCTTGGCCACGCTCGAACTTCTAAAAACCGATCGTTTGAGTCGCGAGCGATCCCTTACAGACTTGGTAAGCTTGGTTTGGACTGGCCCTGAAACTCCGGGAGTCACAAACCGAGATACCAAAGTGGTGGTTCAGGAACTTTTTTCGAGAGCAGAATCTTCTGTGCTCGTTGCGGGCTTCGCGGTGTACCAGGGCCGGGATGTATTCAAAGCACTCGCCAATAGAATGGACCAGCGCCCCGATCTCAAAGTTTCGATGTATCTGAATGTCCAACGCAGGCATCTCGATACCACCGCGAGCGACGAGATTTTGCGTGAATTCGCGCTAAAGTTTAAGCGAAAAGATTGGCCGGGCAAACGACTTCCTAATGTATTCTACGACCCACGCTCACTCGCCTTAGACGGCGACAAACGAGCCGTTCTTCATGCGAAATGTATTGTCGTAGACAAGAAGATTGCCTTTGTTTCATCAGCAAACTTCACGGAAGCAGCACAGGAACGGAATATCGAAGCGGGCGTACTCATTGAAGCCGATGCATTCGCGGACAAACTACAAGGACATTTTGAGGCATTAACTCAGGCCGGGGCGCTCTTGTCAGTGTCGGGAATCGCTAGTGCCTAGAATCAAGATGGCTGGAGAGATATAAGCATGTCCAAGTTCAAGTGGGGAATGATTAGCAACGGGCCGCTGTTTCAATCTCTCTGTTGCACCCTTCTACAATTCGAGAATCCAAAACTTAAGCCATTCACACGGCCAGGTCCCGACGGCTCTATCGATGCGTTCTCGGGAGACGGTCCTACAGTCTTTCAGTTCAAACATCACCTGTCGCCTTCCAACTCTCAAGTCCGAACCGATGCTCTTGATGAGTTACAAAGCATTGCCAAGAATCGTGCCTCGGGAAAGTTCCCAACGTTTTGGGCGAACACGAAAACATGGACTCTCGTAACAAATATTCAAACCAATGCGCAACTCTTGGAGATGTGGAAAAAGAATGTTCAACCCGCTTACGCCAAAGAGGGATTGAATTCGAATCTTGTGTGTATCGAATATCTTGAAAGTCTACTCATCAAGCATCCTGCCGTTGCAGCGGCCTATTTTGAAGGGCAGAACCGAATCTTTCTTTCTTTACCTGAAGCCATCGCTGGCGCAAAGACGCGCGCTATTCAGTCACACGAACTGGACGCAAATTTCGTTGGTAGAAATGAGTTACTAGATAAGGCAAAATCTTTCTTATCCGATCCTACCCAACGCCTGCTGATCATAACTGGTTCTGGAGGCATCGGAAAATCTCGATCACTACTTGAAATAGGTAAGCACGGGCTCGAGGACAAGTGGGGTAATGTCTACTGGGCAAACGTTACGACTCTCGAAGCATCAACCGCTTGGACGGCTGGAATTCCTCAAACCGATAATACGCTAATTCTGATTGATGAGCCAGCAAGCTCACAGTCAGTCAGAGTTCTCCTTGAACAGTTGCAGAGCCCAACTTCCCCCGTGGCAAATTGGAAAGTTGTGGTCGCTGTTCGCTCTCAGAATTCTTCAATTATTGACCTCTTTAAAGATAAGAAACTTGAAAAACAACGAACCGAAGTTGAGCTGGAGAGACTTACGCCCGAAAACCTCGAGCACCTCGCACTTGACTTACTTCAAGCCTCTCCTTTAGCTAGGCATGGAAAACCTGCTCTAGAGGCCGCGTCCAGGGACATCGCTAAAGCCAGTGGAGGCCATCCAATATGGACCGTCATCGGTGTTCGGATTCTAGAGGACAAGGGAGATCTTAGAGACTTGCCTAAGGATGATTGGGGAGTCGCTCGGCTTTATGTGGAACAAACCCAGTCTCAGACACCTGAGACTCTGGCTACAGAACAACAGGTTCGATTTCTGCTAAATTGGATTGCGCTGTTTGGAGAAGTGAGAGTCGATGATGATCCAACGCTAGATTTTATCACCGTTGAAACCGGTCTTCCTTCGAAGGCACCATTACTCGACCTCATATCCAATTTGGTAGGACGGCGAATCCTTCAAGAGCAGGGACGGATACGAAGAATAAAACCTGATATCATAAGAGACTATGTTCTTTTTTCCCGATTTGTTCAGAAACAAGGATCAACATTTTATGCCACCGGACACGCCACCGAATTAATCAAGAGAATCATCGAAGGCAGCCAACCGCACCAGATTCCAAAACTCGATAGGGTCATTGAGAGCCTTAATTATTTGGAACTAATTCAACGTTTGTCTGGATCACCAGTCGATTTACTAGGTGCTTTAGTGGGCGAACTCTCTAAACTGGCAAGCAAAGGCTCCAGTACAGAACAACTGGTAGCGCTGCAGCTCGCTAAACACTTTGGGCATTCACGTCCCCGTGAATTCACTCAAATTTGTCGTGCCATTCGGATTTCACAAACTCCAGCAACGAAAATTCAAGATAAGGTTTGGGGTGAGCGCGAAATCACCCATACGGAATCGGTGCTAGAGATTCCGTGGGCTTTGCAAGAGGCGGCTCGTTACGCAACAACGTCTGAAGATAGGTCTGCCATATTGAATGAACTCTTCGAACTTGCGAAGTGTGAAAAATCCCTTAGTTCTAAAGAATGGCAACAAGTTCACAATGACGGGAAAAGAGCTCACCGCGTCCTTGAAAAGCTAATCTTCAGCGGACCTGGATTTATGGCTCGCTTTGATGAGGAAGCCAATTCGTTGGCCCTGGCCGAGCTGGACAAGCTAAAAGGTGGCAAAGCGATCACCGAAGCCGAAGGGCATGCCCTTTCAGCCGTTATTGCCCCACTAATCTCGCTTCAAAGAGAAAGAACGACTTGGAACAAGGGTTCGCTCTTAATCGAGCGGTACTTGCTCAATCCAAAGCATCAGGCGTTTCAAATTCGCAAGGTCATCGTTGGTGAGTTTCCGGCACGGATATTTGGCTGGACGTAGGGCGGCGTGATGCACTGATCCTAAGGAGGATCGGAGCATGAAGAAACCATCAATCGAAGAAGTGAAAGCGGAATTCAGGCGGTGGCAGAAGTCACGGAAAGGAAA
>JACQLU010000094.1 GCA_016203935.1 Parcubacteria group bacterium
TCTCCTTCATTATCCAGAAACTCTCTCCCGGTAGAAGTGGCTCCATCCTCTGGACCCAGTTTAGCTGTACGGTGACGACATCCTCTGGCCCGCCTCTTCCTCCGCCACAGCCGGTATGCAGGAATGGAGCGATCGAGGGTGATGAGCAATGCGAGTTTAATAGCGCGGGGGAATCCATCGGTTGTTCGGTTGGCGAAACATGTCAAGACTGTCGGCAATGCAGTCAACCGGAACCAGAACCCGAACCGCCACCTGTAGCGATAGTTATCGACATCTCCGGTTCCATGTTGCAAAAAAGATCCGCTGCGGTTCAATCAGTAGGAGCAGTCCTCGACACACTTCCTGATCGAACGTCACTCGTATTTATCTACACTGCCCAACGCACGGATCGAGGTGGAAGACCGGGATCCCCCGTTTCCCACAGCTCTATATATTTCCTAGGGCAGACCGATACTGCGCAAACCAATACCCGCGAAAGCGTCATCAGTGTTATAAGATCGGCTTTCGAGAGGTGGGCCCTTCCCGAACCCACTGATTTTGTGCGCATCCAATCCGATTGCATCTTGCCAGGGATAGCAGCAATAAACGCGATAGATGGTTTTACTCCAGAGAAAGTAATATTGATTGGCGATAGTGATAGTGGGTACCCTCCCAATGCGGATCTTACGAGCACTCTAGAAGGCAGCTGCGCCGAAGATTTACGCCCTCCAGTTCCTGGCCTTCAATTTCCTACACGGATCGCTGATTGGATAAGCTGGATTGCCTCTGTAAACACCAATAGCGCAACAATCGATACCATACAGGTTGGTTCGCCTGCCGGGGCTACGACTGCATGTGCTCTTGTTCATATTGCGCAGGAATTTGGCGGAACTTTTAGTTGGTACACGTGTGGCGCGAGTTGCCCTAATGACATTGTTAATTATTGTAATTATGTTGTGCCCGATGCATGGAAGTACATACCCGCTTGCCAGGACGGCAGAGATAATGAAGATGAGACGCGGGGGCGGGATGGGCTCATCGATTATCCGGAAGATCCGCAATGTGATAGTCCATCCGACATTAGTGAAGATCCGTGATGTTTACGTTCGGATATACCCATCTCCCCCTAGTATGTGATGGGGAGTTTATACTTCATTCACCAGAGTTTCCTTTCTTTTCAACACATCTTGATACTATAGAGGTGAAATCTCTATAGTAGAGCGTTCTTCTCTCTTAAACATTCGGAGGACATATGATGAAAGTCGGGACACTCTGCTACATTCAAAAGAACGGCAAGACGCTCATGCTGCATCGCGTGAAGAAAGAACACGATATGCACGAGGGGAAGTGGAATGGGCTTGGCGGGAAATTGGAGGCGGGGGAGTCGCCGGAAGAGTGCGTGATCCGTGAGGTGAAAGAAGAGTGCGGACTCTCGATCCGGAAACCAGCACTCAAAGGAATCCTCACCTTTCCCAACTTTAACGGCGAGGACGATTGGTATGTGTTTCTTTATGTCGCGAAGCGTTTTACTGGCAGGCTCATTGATTCGAACGAGGGTAATCTTAAGTGGATCCCAGACGCTCAACTTTTGAAACTTAATCTCTGGGCAGGAGATAGAATTTTTCTCAAATGGCTTAAGCGGCGAGGATTTTTTTCAGCCAAGTTTGTCTATCATGGTGGTCGCCTTGTTGATCATCGAGTTGCTTTCTATCGATAAAGCTTTAGAGATCGTTTCGAAACCGTCATCCTGAACGAAGTGAAGGATCTTGAGTCGAAGAAAATAGCTCAAACACGGGATTCTTCGCTCCGCTCAGAATGACGGAGTTCAGAGATGGTTTTGAAATGATCTCTACTACTATCGAGGTTTCGCCTCCGTAGCACGAGAAAGACCTGTACTCTCTATGAATAATTCAATCCTTCTTGTCGTATTATTTGGTCTGGGAATTTTGACTCAGACGGTTCTGTTCATGCGAAAAGCCAAACCGATGTTACAAAAAAAGCCGGTGAAATCGCTTATCGCGCTTCTTGCGATATACACGATCGGCGCGCTACTTCTCACTCTCTATTTTGTTGGGGTGATACCTAAGCAGATGGATGACGTTGCTGGTTTCCTCTTCTTGTTTTTTCTTCTTTTTGCCAGCATCGCATCGATGGCGCTCAGAAAAGCAGTGCTTCAGAAAATAAACGAACTCGTACTACTGGCGTTCGCCGTAGCGTTCTGGTTTTTGTTCCTTACCCACATTGAAGGAATGTACAAGCCTCTCTTCGCGTTGATTGCGTTCATTCCCACGCTTGCCATTGTGATGAATGTCTTGCTTGATAAGCAACTTACCTTCCCATGGAGAGTTTTCTTCTACGCATTATTCTTGGCGATGGATCTTTTTCTTTTATACTTCCAATTTTCGGCCAGTAGTTCCACATTTTTTAATCCCACGGCTTCGACGCTAGGGCTGTTTGACTTGGTCAATGCCTTTTTCCTTGGTATCGTCTCATTTTATTTAATCGCAAACGTATGGTATCTTTTCATACTCTTGCCTTTGCCCGATAGGCATAGACCCTATCAAGAGGTACTCAGAGATTGGCGGGCACACCTGCATCTACTCGCCGGCAAGTATTCCAACCGGCAATCAAAATTTTCCTATGCGGTGATGATGATAGTGGGAGGGGTGTTGCTCTCTGGAAATCATTTGGCGCGTCTTTTACCCGATATACTTATGGTCAATCTTTGGTTAATTGTTACAGGGAAATTTTTTCTCACGGAGACCTCAACCCCCACGCGCGACCATACTCCTATCGAGGTTCAGCCTCTATAGTAGATAAGAAAGCCAAGATTTGGGCTACAAAAAGAGTCGGGCGCCTAACACGACCGACTCTTTTTTATTCGTAGTACGGTAATCTCAATCCCACGGTTCGTCGGCGGTGGGTCCATAGATCGAAGGGACTTTGCCGCCGGCCATGCGGAGGTAGACAGTGAGTTGTCCGCGATGATGAACCTGATCCATAAGAGTTATCCAGGCAAGATTGAGGATGTCGACATCGCCCATCTGCCCCGGTCCGACTGGAAATTTTACGGTCTTCTCGAAATCGGCGTCGGAGAGATTCGCAACTAATTGTTTCACTTCATTAAGGAGCTTTTCATAGGTGGAGATAATCTCTGCGAGCGTTTTCGGCGCCGGCGGCTCATCTGAAAAATCAACCGCGCCTTTCGTAATGGCACTCTGTAGTACGCCGAGTTCTCCCACGAAAGTCCACGCAAGCTCTCTCGCGGTACGCGATTTCTCTGCCGGCCTAAGGTCGAGTTTACTCTCCGGATATGCGCGCAGTACCCGAAGCGTCGTTCCCGATTCGTGTTGGAGTACTCGCGATAGTTCCTCTTGACTTGGCATGCAGTATCACCGCCTTTCTTATTAGAATTGAGTGTCGCTTTAAGAATAAAGTCTCCTTCATTAAAAATCACCGCCTACCGGAGTCGCCCGATCATTCGATCAGGTGCCCCGTCGCATGACGGGGCGAACCCACTTTTTCAAAAATCACCGCCTATGGGAATCGAACCCATCTTCTAGCGTTGAGAACGCTATGTCCTAACCACTAGACGAAGGCGGCATAACAAATCTATCTGGGCATTAGAGTAGCATGGGGTTTAATTTCACGCAACAGAATCTTCCCTTGTCGAAAGCGTTGTTCTTCGATATGCTAAAAAAGCATTCTTCCATTGTAACCAAGGTAACCCAGGTAACTTAAGTAACCTCAAGTAACTTTATTTGTATGGCTCGAGCCAAAGGAGCGCGTCTCAAAAGGAAGCGCCGACCAAAGAAGAAGCATCGTTAACCTATGGATGGATATCCTCCCCCAGTTATTCCAGCGCCAACGAACGAGGACGATCATTTTGTGTTGCCGCCGCATAGCCCTTCTCGTCATCCTCTTTCCAAGAGGCTCCTTATTGCCGCGGTCGCAGTAGTGATCCTTGCACTCGCGGGAATCCTTTTTGTGTGGCAGAGGCGCCTCGGGAATTTTGGTATCTTCTCGACCCCGACGCCAAGCGCTACTCCCACTACGCGCCCTACTCCGGCGCTCTCTTCACGCACCCTCATTGTGGAACTTTCCGGCATCGCCAATTACGTAAGTTCACACTACGAAGCGTGGGTTACTTTTCAAGACGGAAGCCGTGAAAGTCTTGGGAAATTTATTGTGCGAACCGATGGGACGCTGCAAAATCTCCGCGACGAAATGATCACTGAAAACCGTTTCTTGAGTTCCCGTTCATTGAGCGAAGCGCGTTCATTCTTTCTTACCGTCGAACCGCGTGGTGATGAAGATCCTGCTCCTTCGTCGCTCGTGTTACTCTCCGGCGAATTCGGCGGCGGAGTAGCGCCGCTTACGTTCCCCAATTTTCAGCTTACCAGCCTTCGCGGGAGTTTCTTGCTCGCGACCCCTACCGATGGAAGCAATGCGAGTGACGAACGGAGCGGAATTTGGTTGGGAGAACTACGCGGCGATGAAATCGTAGCCGGACTTACCCTTCCCGATCTTCCGTCGCAATGGATCTACGAAGGATGGATAGTCCACCGTGGTGTTACACTCTCCATCGGTCGATTCCGCCATGCCGATACGCCTGATACGGCCGCACCCTTTAGCGATACCCGTGCTTCGGCGCCGTCACTTCCCGGCGAAGATTTTCTTAAAAATCCTCCCGAGGGAGCGAATCTCACGTTTCCGGTTGATCTTACTGACGGGACTTCGCGCGTCTTTGTCACCATCGAACCTGATGAGAGCGGCCGTGACATCAGTGGACCGGGGCCGTTTGCGACTACCGTGTTTGAGGCCGCGATACTTGCGCAGGCCGAAGTGCGACGCGCCTATCCCTTTACGGTCACATCGGGAAGCATTCCGTCGGGAAGGGCAGTGCTTGAGTTAGGGCGGCGAAGCGACGTCTCACCCTCTATCCCGTCTGTGCCATGACAAGACTAACAAAGATTGCCGCGGTGGTACTGGCGGGAGGTAAGGGGAAGCGGCTTGGGTTTAGCATACCCAAACCCCTCGCGCCGATTGCGGATCGCCCTATGGTTGCCTATACGCTTGATACGCTCGCAAGGCTAAGGTGCGATCCGATTGTGGTGGTTATAGGTCCAGAAAGTGAATCGCTATGGAGTCCGCTCTTGAAAGATGAGTACCAGATGGTCGTTCAACCAGAACCACTCGGGACTGCGGACGCTGCGTTACAAGGGATACGCCTCTTGCCAGCAGAAATTGAAACCGTACTCGTGGTGAATGGTGATGACAGCGCCTTTTATTCACCTGAAACCTTACAGAAAGTGGTCCGCGCGCACACCGAGTCGGGCGCAGTGGTAACATTTATCTCGCTCGTGGTGGATGAGCCGCGCGATCTGGGAAGAGTCATCCGCGATGCGAGCGGGAAGATTCAGGCGCTTAAGGAGAAACGTGAGCTAGCCCCCGGGGAAGAAACAATATGCGAAGTGAACGATGGCGTCTATGTGCTTAATCGCGCCTGGTTTTTGGAGGTCTTTCCCGAAATTCCGAAGGGGAGCAGCGGCGAGCTCTATATCACACGGCTTATTGATATTGCGATCGGGCAAGGCGAACGCGTCGAAGCGTATCAACTAAAAGACCTCACCGAATGGGTGGGGGTGAATACGCCCGAGGAACTTAATGAGGCCGACCTACGTATGCGCGAGCGTCTTAGGTTGTCTCAATCGTAACTTCGGGAAACGCACGCCCAAGGTCGTCAACCGAGATAGCCCCCTTTCTAAGAACACGTATCTTCTCTTCATCTTGTATCTCGACCACCGTTGAGATGCTTTTTTGTGGGAGCACGCCGGCATCAATGAGAAGATCAGGCGCGGGTGACAAAGAGAAGACCTTTTGGATTTCGGAAGCCGAAAAGAGCGTTGGCATCCCTGATCGATTGGCGCTTGTTGCCGTGATTGGCTTGTCCAAGGCGCGCACCAAGTCTCGGGGAAAATCGTGGTCAGGAACACGAATGCCAATTGTTGATGCGTTTCCGGTGAGGATCGAAGGGAGGATCTCCTTTTTGGGAAGTACGATGGTAAGAGGACCAGGAAGGAAACGCGCAATGATACGTTTGGCAAGCGAATTTACCTCGGCGTATCGTTCGATGTCAGTGGGATCGGCTACGGCGATACTTAATGCCTTCTCGGCCGCGCGACCCTTGAGAGCGAAGACTTTGCGAATCGCATCTTGATTGAGTGCATCCGCGCCAAGTCCGTAGGAGGTATCGGTGGGGTAGACGATGACGCCGCCATTCTTCAAAACGGTGATCGCTTCCATTAATGCAGTCTGATCGTGAATCGATAGAGTTCGCATACACTCTGCAAAGAAGATACTCATAGATATTTGTCCCTCGACTTTACTCGGGACGATACTCATAGATACTTATTGTGACTACAACAAATATCTATCAGTATCTATAAGTATCTACAAGTATCCGTAATTTGAAAAGCTCCAGAGAGCTGGGAAGCCGCCACACATGACGAGGAGGGTCGCCACGCGGGCACTGCCCAGCACTCTAGAGCCTTTGAGTATAGATAGGATATCATTTTGCTCGAGAAAGTCAAGGGAAAATGGGGACTGTCCCCGCTTGCGGGGACTGTCCCCACTAAGCAAGGTTACTTTTCTCCCCTTTTATCGTATTATAAATTAGGCATTAGAAATTAATCATTCGTCATTAAATCATCCTTATGTTTCCTTCTCGCCAACTCATCAATACCCTCGCCGTTTTTGTTGCTATCTTTCTCGGTATCATCTCTATCCGTGGCATCTTTGAAATTCAGAACACGATCAAGGAAGGAAAGTTCATTGGCCTTGATGTGAAGGAACGAAACACCATTGAGGTCTCTGGAGAAGGAAAAGTGACCGCGATTCCGGATATCGCGCAGATTCAGCTTTCGGTGGTAAGTCAGGCCAAAACGGTGGCGCAGGCGACCAAGGATAATACCCAGAAGATGAATACCATCGTCGCTTTTCTGAAAGAGGGAGACATTGATGAGAAAGATATTAAGACGACTAATTATTCCGTGAGTCCCCAGTACGATTATTCAGAGTTCCGCACCCAACCCACTATCACTGGCTATCAGGTTGACCAGACCGTCACCGTGAAAGTACGAAAGCTCGACGCAGTGGGAGATGTGATCGATGGCGCGACAAGCCGCGGCGCCAACCAAGTGGGTGGGCTTAATTTTACGATTGACGAACCTAAAAAGCTAGAAGCCGAGGCACGCAAAGAGGCGATTGCCAATGCAAGGGCGCAAGCGCAGGTGATTGCGCGCGAATTGGGAGCTTCACTTGGCCGCGTGGTAAGTTTTAGTGAATCAAGCGGAGGCTTCCCGCCGCCGATCTATTTCGCACGGGATCTTGCCGAAGTGGGAGGAGTCGGTGGAGGAGCCCCCTCAATTCAACCGGGTGAGAATGAAGTAGTGGTGAATGTGAGCGTGACGTACGAAATCCTTTAAGGATTATCGCAGAACCGCGCGAATTTTACGCAGAATTGATGCAGAACCTGTTATGTTACTCAGCCGTAGAGAAACTCTGCGGCTGAGATTTTGCTTGACACAGTTTTGAGGATAGAGTATTTTTGGATTGCTCATGGCGCTATGGGTAGCCACCTTTCTCCTTGTTGTGTGCGTCAGTTCCAACCCCTACACCCCTGACGCACACACAACCATAACGGTGGATACTCTCTAGGAGGGATCCTAAAATCCGCCGTAACACGACGACCCCGCCCATCTCTTCTTCATCTCACGCGGGGTCTTTCTTTTTTGACATTCAGTATTTTTTGACTTTCTAGAAGATCTGCGCTAGAAATAAAATAAGCAGTGTTACACATACCTGCTTACCCATGACCCCCATGGGTGTCTGAGGAGGGTGCATTCATGCCAGATTGCCAGATGGGTGGATGTACCTTCCCACCAGAATTTCGCGGCATTGCCGCTTTTCAAGCCTCACTGTGAATCGGTGAGGCATCTTCTTTTTTGACAAGACAGGCTCCATATAATATATTGAAATTGCATGTTTTCCTCCTTTGTGTGTTTGCTAGGATGTGCATCGGACCATTTCCAGGGTGGTTTTGGTGCACATCCGGACTCATCAAGCGGCAAAAAATGAGGGTATAAATGCCGCTTCGCTCTCGGACCCCACTTTCCATGGGGTCCTCTTCTTTTTTTGAATCGTAAGTTCAAAGTGGGGACAGTCCCCACTTTGTAGTTTTCCTAAGATCGTGTTATCTTTTTGTCAATAAGCTTCCAAGCACGCACATTACCACTTCTTTCGGTCGTCTTGAAAGCAAGAAAGAAGTTGTGAATGGAGGGAATTATGAAGAACGAGAAAAGGGATCGGAATGGCGACAACCACTCTGGGGTTCGGAAGGGTGCTGCGATCGTGAAGAAACCGCAAAGTGGGAGAGCTCTCCATGCTAAGACTCTTGCCAAGAGCATTGCTGACAAAGCGAGGGCGCTCCTCAAGCGTTCTCGTTCCAAAAAGAAAGACGCTCCCGCTCCTGTAGTGGCTTCGCAGTTCTCAGCCAGTGAGCACGTGGTGCCTTTCAACAACTCCGATCGTCACCTTATCTTAGATGCCGTGAAGAAAGCAGGAGGTGGAATACCAGCGCTTGGGTCTCAGGTGGCGGCATACATCAGTAAACGGTACCCCAACTTCCGCTTCATTCGGGAAGTCGATGCCCTCCTACTTCGTCTAACGAGGGAAGACCTTCTGGAACGCTGGCGAGAAATAGGTGGCTATCGCTGCACGAAGAATGGTGAGGCATTCTTGAGAAGTGAGACCGTCATTCCGAGAGCAGAAGAAGGAAGTGCAGACCTCAATACTGCATCCGTAGTCACCGCCGGATTGGGCGATAACGCTGCACGACAGGATCAACCCCTTGTTTAAGTCTTCTTCCTTCTGTTATGGTGAGGGTGCCTAGCTTCCCCAAGTAGGTGGCTCCGGCGGGCAGTAGCTCCGCCGGAGCAAGGACTTATCTTGACGGTGTCATGAGATTTGGCTACAGTATGGAGTCTCCTCCACCCAAGATCACTTTTCGGGGGAAGACCGTTCTACAGGTCTCGCGCCTTGTAGAAAGCGAGGAAATGTGCGAGAGAAGGAGATTTTTTCTCATTTTTTGAGAGGATCCGCTAAGAAAAATTGCTGAGGCCGTTCTCATCGGCAGCACGCCTGATCGGTCTCGGTATGGTGGATCCTCCAAAAAGAGCCCCGCTCATGAGTGAGCGCGGGCTTTTCTTTTGTTCTATGCTGGATTCCTGCTTTCGCAGGAATGACATTATTGTGTATGATAAGTTGAGTGCCATTCCAAGATTATATGAAGTTTCAAAACAAGACCATCCTTCTCGAACGCCAAGAGACACCCAAATCCGACGAGCTCCTCTCCGCTCTCAATCCCGAGCAGAGGGCAGCAGTCACTCATCGCGGGGGCCCGCTTCTCATCATCGCGGGAGCGGGCACGGGGAAGACCACGGTGATCACGCGGCGCTTCGCGTGGCTCATCCGCGAGGGTCTTGCCAAGCCTGCCGAACTTCTCGCATTGACCTTCACCGATAAAGCCGCCGGCGAGATGGATGATCGTATCAATCAACTCTTGCCGCTCGGGTACGAGGAGCTTGCGATCTCAACCTTTCATAGTTTTGGCGAGCGATTCCTTCGCGACAATGCGATCACGCTCGGCATCGATCCCGGTTTCAAACTGCTCACCACCACCGAAAGTTATCTCTTCTTACGTGAACATCTTTTCAAGTTTGATCTTGACTATTATCGGCCGCTCGGGAATCCCACCAAATTTATTGAGGCGCTCCTCGCACATTTTAGTCGCGCCAAGGATGAGGATATATCGCCCAAAGAATATCTTGACTATACAAAA
Organism: Parcubacteria group bacterium; assembly: GCA_016203935.1. Classification (GTDB taxonomy): domain Bacteria; phylum Patescibacteriota; class JACQLU01; order JACQLU01; family JACQLU01; genus JACQLU01. The sequence continues at coordinate 9,881 of JACQLU010000094.1, forward strand.
CGGCTGCTGAAAGCTCAAGGCTCAAAGCTGAAGGCTCGAAGGTCGGAGGTCAGAGCTCAGAGGTCAGAGAGAGCGGGAGAGCGCGAAGAGGCGGAACGGATATTGGAAATCGCAAAAGCATATTCCACTTATGAAGAACTCAAGCAAAAAGAAAACCTTATTGATTTCGGGGATTTGATTGTCAAGTCGCTTCAGGCACTACGGAAATATTCCTCACTTGCGAAAGTCTACCAAGAGCGATTTACGTACATTCTGGTTGACGAGTTTCAGGATACCAATTTTGCCCAATATCAACTTCTGAAGATGCTCGTTAACCGCGAACGGAACATCGCGGTCTGTGGCGACGACGACCAGGCAATCTATCGTTTTCGCGGCGCCGCGGTGCAAAATATCCTCAATTTTAAACACGATTTTCCCAAGGCGCGCGAGGTGGTACTCACCCAAAACTATCGCTCCTCGCAGCGGATCCTCGACGCCGCCTACCATACGATCCAGCGGAATAACCCGGCGCGGCTTGAGGTACAGAGCGCGGTGAGTAAGCGACTCTCCTCCCAGAAGGGAGCAGGAGTAGCGATTGAGCATCTTCACTTTGCCGATGGAACTACCGAAGCGCGGAGGGTCGTCGCAATCATCCGGGAATTACAGTCACAACAAGAGTATCACTGGCGCGATTTTGCGATCCTCGTGCGCGCCAACGCGCATGCGGAACCCTTCACCCGCGAGCTTCACCGCGCCGATATTCCCTATCAATTCGTGGCAAGCTCTGGGCTTCTTAAGGTTCCCCTTGTTCATACCCTCGTAAGCTATCTTCGGGTGCTCGCGAATCCGTTTGATTCGGTAAGCCTCTTTCATGTGCTCGCGTCCGAGTTCTTTACCATGCCGGCACTTGAGCTTGCAGCCGTAAGTCACACGGCGAAGCGAATGAGTAAGGACCTCTTTGGGGTGATCAAGGTCGAGGGGCACGAGCTTCTTTCCTCGGCGCACGCTCGCAAGGAGCTTGATCGTTTCTTGATGTTCCTGCAAAAGCACATCGAGCTTACCAAAACCAAGAGCGTTTCGGAACTTACCTACACCATCCTAAGTGATCTTGGGATAGTACGGAGTCTCACCACGCGTGAGGACGCACAGAGCTATGAACGGATCGCGAATCTCAAAGCTTTCTATGAACTCATAGAGAAGTTTGAGTCGGTCTCGATTGAAAAACGAGTTACCGCCTTTACTCAATACGTAGATCTTCTGATCGAGGCCGGCGAGGATCCCGCGCCGGGAAACCTCCTTACCGATTTCGATGCGGTACGGGTGATGACGATCCACGCGGCCAAGGGGCTAGAGTTTCCCGTTGTCTTCCTCGTCAACCTCGTGAAAGGTCGTTTTCCTTCGCAGGAGCGAGGTGAGTCGCTCACGCTACCCGAGGCACTTTTGAAAGAGCGGCTTTCCGCGGCCAGTCAACACCTTTTGGAAGAGCGGCGGCTCTTCTATGTAGGACTCACGCGGGCTAAGGATCATCTCATTCTCACCTCCGCCGACTCCTATGGGGGAGCGCGGACGATGCAACTTTCTCCCTTTATCCATGAGGTAGCGCCGTTCTTTACTGAACGAGACGCACGGAGTGAACAGCTTGCGCTTACCGAAGCCTTCGCGGTTCCTTCGGCAAAGAGCAACGTAACCGAAACGGATCTTACCCAGTATCTTCCCAAGCGCTTTAGCTACACCCAGCTCACCGCGTTTGAGAATTGTCCTTTGCAATACAAATATGCGCATATCTATACTATTCCGGTCTTGGGAAGCCATGCGCGAAGCTATGGGATAAGTTTGCATACGGCCTTGAAACGATTCTACGAGGAGGCGATCGCCACGGGGCGTGTTCCTCCTAAGCGGCGGCTTCTTGAGCTTCTTAAGGAGACGTGGGTGCCTGAATTTTATCTTTCCGAAGTCCACGAGCGAGCACGCTTTAAAGCGGCGCACACGAGTCTTACCAAATTCTATAACGACGAGAAGGCGCGAGGGTTCCCTGTGCCGCTTGCCGTAGAGAAACCATTTCAGATTCGTATCGGCGGCCATCCTTTTAAGGGTACGATTGATCGGATTGATCGAGTAGGAAAGGGGAATGAAGTGGAGATCATTGATTATAAGACTGGCAGTGTCAAAGAACAACGAGAAGTAGATAAAGATGAGCAGCTGGGAATCTATGCCTTGGTCGCGCGTGATCTTTTTAGGTATACGCCGGTAAAGCTCACCCTTTATTTTCTTGAGGAGGGGCAGAGGGTTTCAACGACACGGACCGGCAAGGAACTCGATGAACTAAAAAAGAAGATTAGCGTGAAGATAGAAAAAATCATTTCGTCCGATTTTGCTCCCACCCCCGGCTTCGTCTGCCGCTTCTGCGATTTCAAACTGATCTGCCCCTACCGCGCGGATGTATAAAGAATGAGCACCGTCCTATCTAAGACGGTGCCTTTGATTGACTAGCGTCACTTAAGGAGTGGCGCAAGGCCGGGTGTGGCGATGCCCAATGATTGGTAGGCTTTGATGCAAGCCCCTACCTTCTCAGTGGCCCTTAGGCCACTACGCGCTTCGAGAGGAATCTCGTCGATCTCTCTTAGGATTTCTGTGAGTGGCACTCGCCGCTGGCATTCCCCCGTTCTCCATACCTCGGTTTCGCCTGTGTCCACCGCCACGAGCAGGGTGGTACGGTTAAGCCACTGGAAACTGTCGGAAGCCCGCATCTGACCTTCCAGATCAAAAGCCCGATACTCATCATCCGGAGTGATACGAGCGAGGATGCGCGGTTCGAGTGAGAGACCGTCCGATTCAACTGTCATCGCAACCGGGACAGTTATTCCATCAATAGCGACCGAGATGCCGGTTTGGATAGGGAGCACTTCGGCATCCACATAGCGCATGCTTGTGGGAAGGTAGTTGTGTTTTTCAGGGGAGTCGCCTCCTTCAGAGAGGAGGTAGAAAGTCCTTAACATTTCAGCCCACAGCACGTAGCGAAAATGCTTGTCAACCCCTTGAAGATCTGGTAGGAGAAGTGTGTTGACGAATCTATTTGTCAGGCAAAACTCACCGGCTTCACCCGCAACCATTCCCCACCACCGTTCATATTCCCGATCGTGCTTTCCACCCGGGACGTCGAGAACCAGCGGCCGAGGGATGAACGAACCGTCAGGCTTAGTCTTGCTGCGCTGGGCGAGCACCAACTTGTCTTGCCCACCTACTCTCACGAACCAAGCTACACCCCCACTCATGCGGATCGCACACGTAGCATCAGTGAGGGGAATCTCGAAGTTCTCGCCGTCGGCCATGGCTTGTTGTATGCCTTGCCACTGCGATGCGAACCATCCTTGCCGTGATGGATCCTTCGTATCTCTCTGAAAATTCTTCTCCTCCTGCCATTCACGGGCAGGCCCTACAGTGATCACTGCCTTACCTCCCGCCACTACCGCCTTGACCTCCTTCAATATCAATAACTCGGTCATTATCTGACCCTCCTTCTTGATCTCCGTGTATTTTCTACACGTGATACCTTACCATACTATTTTTCCGGTTGCAGTCAATGGGATTGTTCGATTTGCGCTCGGCCGAGGTATTTGCTATGAAGAGAATGTCGGGAGCGAATTAAATCGCTCTTGAGAGTTTTAGAGGAGGGAGGGATACATGATACCGACAGTAACTCTCGCTGGCCGGCGAAAAGCATATAAGCGCATACGCCTTCCCAAGATGGGTATGACTACGTGGGGATTACTGATACCGAGAAGAAGGATTGCTACGCGGATCAGAGAACTTGCCCGCGAAATTTATCGTGATTATCGGAAGATACTCTCGAATCACGAGCCGCTCTATCTCATTGCGGTACTGAAAGGGGCGATGCCATTTGAGTATCTTCTTAGTGCGGAGCTCCATCGTTTGGGACTCAATATCGTCTTCGAATACATGGGCACCTCGAGTTACAATAATGATACGGAGTCGACCGGCCAAGTTCGGCTCACCCTCGATTTGACCCGTGCGATCGCCAACGATCACCTCCTGCTCGTAGAGGATATTGTTGATACCCGTCTCACCCTCGCTTACCTGCTCCAACTGCTCGGTAACCGCAAACCCGCATCGCTACGGGTGGCGGCCTTGCTTGACAAACCGGCACGGGCACGAAAAAAGGTGTCCATTCACTACACGGGCTTTATCATCCCCAACGTGTTTGTGGCAGGGATGGGATTAGACTGCGAACAATGGTTAAGAGAAGTCCCAGACGTTTTATACCTTCTTAGCCATAAGACCGCGGCATAGCGCATCACGGGAGAGATATCTCTATTTGCCATTCTTACTTCAAGCGGTAGGAATGGCCTTTTTTATCCCCGTTAGAAATAATACCTCACTGCTCTGCGGGATAGTTATCAACCGGAAAATTAAGGCGGAATCCAAACACCCCGTGCGCATTTCTAACGGGATTGATAGGTTGCGGCGAGGGGTAAAATCCGCTACTATTCTTTATAGAGTTCAAGGTGAGTATCGCTTAGCTTTCAGCATTGAGCCTTGAGCCATCTTTGAGTATGCCCTCACGTGTTCCGCTCGTAAGTACCGCGTTCGGCACCCTTTTTTCATGGGCGGCCTTCTATTTTGTAGTGACGCGTATTGATCCGGGTAGCGGTATCGTTGCGTTTATTCTCTTCTATATGGTGTTGGCCTTGAGTCTTATGGGTACCTTCTTTATTGTCGGAGTGATGGTAAGAAGAGTTGCCGCACGAACTGCCGCGCCTACCCCGGAAGCGCTTTCGCTGGTCATTCGCCAGAGTCTCCTTTTAACCATACTCCTCATCGTACTTACGGTTCTGCAAGGCGCGCGGCTCCTTACCGGATACGTAACTCTTTTGCTTGCCGGTGCGCTCGTGCTCTTTGAGCTCTACTTTCTTACTCGTCCGTCGCCCACAAACCGAGAATCATCTTCTCAAGAGTTGCCCACGGCAAGCGAGCCTATCCCTCCGCCCTCTCGGGTAACCGATATTATGCCTCCCCCAGTGAGAAGCTAATCGCGTATCGCCAATAGCGAATCGTCGTATCTCATTATGTCTTCTGATCAAAAAAAACGGATAGCGGAGATTCGAGCACAGGCACTTGATCTTACTGATACAATCAAGACGCTTTCCGAACTCGGTGAATTTCGTGTCCGCTTTTTAGGCCGTAAGAGTGAACTTACCTCGATTTTGCGATCGCTTAAAGATCTCCCGGAGGAAGAGCGGAGAGAGGTAGGGAAAGCGGCTAACACTCTCTATCGCGAGATTGAGGAGGCGCTCGATTTCCGTGAAAAGAGTCTCGAAAGCATGCCGAGCGAACTCACGCTTGACGTGACGCGCCCCGGCATCCGGCCGCGTATCGGTGCCGCTCATCCCACCACCAAAATTCTTGAAAGTTTCGAGGAGGTCTTCACCTCGATGGGATTTGAGGTAGTAGAGGGGCCAGAGGTAGAGACTGATTATTACAACTTTGAAGCGCTCAATATCCCTAAAGGGCATCCCGCGCGGGATATGTGGGATACGTTTTATCTCGAATCGCCAGAGGCGATTCAAGATAAGGCTCAGAGCTCAGAGCTCAGAGCTCAAGGCGAAAAGGAGCGACTATTGTTGCGCACTCACACCTCGCCGGTGCAGGTGAGGGTGATGGAACAAAGGAAACCCCCGATTCGCATCATTGTGCCGGGGAGGGTTTACCGGCACGAGAATGAGGATGCGACCCATAGCGCGATGTTCTATCAGGTGGAAGGTCTCCTCGTTGACGAGGGGATCACCTTCGCGCATCTCAAGGCGACCCTTATGTACGCGTTTCGTCTCATCTTGGGAGAGGATCGGATCTTTCGTTTTCGTCCCTCCTTTTTTCCCTTTACCGAACCAAGCGCCGAAGTGGACGTCCGCTGTGAATACTGTGAGGGAACAGGGTGTGAGACATGTCGGGGTAAAGGTTGGCTTGAGCTTTTGGGTGCCGGTATGGTTCATCCCAATGTACTTAAGAAAGTAGGGTATGATCCTGACACCGTGAGCGGCTTTGCGTTTGGTGCGGGACCGGATCGGATTGCCATGAAGAAGTATGGCTTCACCGATATCCGTATGCTCTACAAAAATGACCTCCGATTCCTCTCCCAGTTTATATGAAAGTCTCCCTTGATTGGTTATCTGATTTCGTAACGCTTCCGAGGATATCCCCGGCGGAGCTTGGCGAACTCATTACCCAGCATCTGATCGAGACGGAGAGTGTGGCAAAGGTGAATCCTCATGCGAAGGGAATCGTGGTGGGCGAGATTCTTGAGATACGGCCGCATCCCAATGCTGATAAGCTTCAGCTTGTATTGGTAGCAGTCGGCAACAAGGAGGAACCACTTGAGATCGTGTGCGGAGCACACAATATAGCCAAAGGTCAGAAAGTACCAGTGGCGCTCATTGGCGCTACCGTGCCAGTTGATGTAAAGGGTGATGGCAAGCCATGGGTACTTAAGGAAACCGTCATCCGGAATGTCACCTCGCAAGGGATGCTCTGTTCCCCCAAGGAACTTGCCGTCGCCGACGATACCGACGGCATTCTGATTCTGCCGCCGGAGACGAAGGCGGGGAGCGACATTCGCGAAGTCCTTGGGTTTGATGACTGGGTAATTGATATCGATCTTAAATCGAATCGGCCGGATGCGCTCTCGCACGTGGGAGTGGCGCGGGACTTAGCCGCCTTTGTGCCCGGAGCGAAGTTGACCAAAAGATTCTATCTTGCTCAAAGCTCAAAGCTCAAAGCTCAAAGCGACTTCCTTCAGCCTTCAGCATTGAGCCTTCAGCAGATTAAGGTCGCCATCGACGCTCCCGAACTGTGCCCACGCTACATCGCCGCGCTCGTCGAAGGTATAACAATACAACCCTCGCCACTTTGGATACAGAACCGCTTGCGCGCGATCGGCATGCGGCCGATTAATAATGTCGTAGATGCCACGAACTACGTCATGGCCGAGGTGGGGCAACCACTCCATGCGTTTGACATAAAAAAACTTCTTCGAGGAGGCGGCGGCGCCATCACCATCGGTGTGCGCATGAGTCGGGAAGGGGAGCGACTTACTACGCTCGATGGCAAGGAACGTTCGCTTTCCCCGGAAACGCTTCTCATCACGAACGAAGGTATACCGGTGGCGCTTGCCGGCATTATGGGAGGTGCGGCAACCGAGATTGATCGTTCCACCACCTCAATACTTTTGGAGGCAGCAAACTTTGATCCCATGGTAACTGCGAAGGCGTCGCGTGCGCTCGGCCTTCGCTCCGAAGCGTCCCACCGTTTTGAGAAGGGAATCGACCCCACGGGCGCCTCTATAGGAGTTACCCGTCTCCTTGCGCTTCTTCGTGAGACGTGCCCCACGCTTAACCTTGCCGCGATTCATGATGAGTATGTAACGCGTGTCTCTCAAGTACACCTCACCCTTGATAGCGGGCGTCTTAATAGAGTTCTCGCCCTTAAGCTACGCGACAGTGAAATCGTCGCAATGCTTACGCGGTTGGGATTTGATCTTAAAAAGAAGCGGGCGCATCTCTATGAGGTAGGCGTTCCCACTTTTCGGGTCGATATTCATGGCGAGGAGGATCTCATCGAGGAGGTAGCGCGGATACAAGGGTATGACGAGATTTCCCTTGAGTTGCCGCGGCTACCGGCGGTGCCGCGTCGTATGCTGCCCATAGAGAGAATGCGAAGACTCTCGCGACACCTCCTTACCACCCAAGGATTTACCGAGGTAGCCACCTATGCCTACGAAAGCGAGGAGAGTATTGCGAAGTTGGGATTAAACCCCGACGAGCACTTCCGCATCGCGAATCCCCTAAGTCGCGAACAGGCCTATCTTCGCAGCGAGCTTCTGGGGTCGCTCCTCGGTACCACCGCGGAGAATCTTCGCTATACCAGCGAGGTCGCCCTATTTGAGATTGCCCGGGTCTTTCTCCGGGGCGAGGGCAGAGCGCCGCGCGAAGTTGAAGTATTGGGACTCACCGCTACCGTCGCCACTGATATTGAGGCTGACTTCCTTCGAGTAAAAGGAGTGGTGGAGTCTTTGCACGAGAGCCGGGGGTTTGAGAAGAGTTCGTATACATTCGTCCCTCTGCGAGAAGAGGAGCGTCTTCCGCATCTTCCCGAGGAGCTACGGGTGGTTGCGTCACTTTTGCTTCGCACTGCTTCAGCGCTCATTGTTACTCCCGATAGGGTAAACCCCGTGAGAAGCTCACACGGGGCTTTAAGCGCCATGTTCGCTGCTGATGAGTTCGGTATTCATCCCCGTATCAAGACACAGGGCATTCTGCCTTCTAACGGGGTAAAAGGAGTAGGACTTCTCGGTGTTATTGACCCGAGGCTAACTGCCAGATTTGACATATCGAAACAAGTAATCTGTTACTATGAAAGCTTGGAAGAAGCCGGTAAATCTGGTATAATAACAGTAAAGATTTCTGAACCGCCGCGCTATCCGGAGATCGTCATGGACGTGGCATTTGTGACCGGAGAGGAGACCGAACTTGGCACGTTACTATCGACCCTTCTACGCCACTCAATACCCTTCATGGTGGGGGCCGATATTTTTGATGTCTTCCGTGATGAGAAGATTGGTCAAGGAAAGAAGAGTGTGGCGTTGAGACTTACCTATCGCGCCGCCGACCGAACGCTCACCGACGAGGAGGCGAAACGATCGCATGAGAAGGTCATTCAATTTTTGAAAGAGCGATATCAAGCCGAGATTCGATGAGAAAAGAGGAGAGTGCGTAATGCCTAATGACTAATTCCTAATGTCTAATCAAACCCAAATGACTAATGTCTAATTTAAAGAATTTTGGCATTAGACATTCATTAGTCATTAGAAATTAGTAATTAGTCATTTTTCAACGCTGTGGCTTCTAAAAAAGACCAGCAAAACTATACCGCCAAAGATATCACCGTCCTCGAGGGGTTAGAACCGGTCCGCAAGCGACCGGGTATGTACATTGGCACTACCGGTCCGGAGGGGCTTCATCACCTTATCTGGGAAGTGGTTGATAACTCGATTGACGAGGCGATGGCCGGCTACGCGAATGAGATCGAGGTAACTCTCAAACAGGACGGCATGGTCATGGTTACCGATAACGGACGTGGCATTCCGGTGGAGAAACACGCCCAGACCAAGACCTCCGCCTTGGAGGTCGTGATGACGAAACTTCATGCCGGCGGGAAATTTGATCAGAAAGCCTACAAAGTCTCGGGAGGCCTGCACGGAGTAGGCGTCTCGGTAGTGAATGCCTTAAGTAGCTATCTTCGGGCAGAGGTGAAGCGTGACGGAAAACTCTATGTACAGGAGTATCGTCGGGGTAAGCCCGTCGCCGATGTGAAGGTGAAAGGGAAAGCCGAAGGAACAGGAACAATTGTTACCTTCGAGCCTGACGCGGAAATCTTTAAGGAACGCGTTTTCGATCCCGAGGTGGTAAAAAAGCGGCTTAGGCAGTATGCCTATCTTACCAAGGGGGTACGCATTCGGTTACTGAATGAAGCGACTCACGAGCAGTACGGATTCTATTTCGAAGGTGGTGTGGCCTCATACGTCCGTCACTTAAGTGAGAAAGATAAGCCGCTACTCTCCGAGCCGGTGTACCTCGAGGGCGAAACCGACGGGGTGATGATCGAATGCGCCTTTACCTACATCGAAGACTACCAAGAGGAGATGCTCACCTTTGCGAATACGATCAATACGATTGAGGGTGGCACCCATCTTACCGGTTTTCGTCGTGCGCTCACCCGTACGCTGAACGACTACGGACGGAAAGCAAATCTTATTCGCGAGAAGGATGAAAATCTTACCGGCGACGATGTCCGGGAGGGGTTAGTAGCCGTGCTCTCCCTAAAACTTGCCAACCCTCAGTTCGAAGCGCAGACCAAGGTGAAGCTGGGGAATCCCGAGGTGCAGACGATCGTGGAGAGTTTTATTAACGAAAAGCTTACCAATTATCTTGAGGAGCATCCCCAAGAGGCTAAAGTGATTGTGGGTCGATCACTCCTCTCGGCGCGGGCGCGCATCGCGGCCAAAGCGGCCAAAGAGACCGTGATCCGCAAAGGCCTCTTAGAGGGAATGGCACTTCCGGGGAAACTCGCCGATTGTTCTTCCAAAGATTCGGCGGCGAGCGAGCTCTATATCGTTGAGGGTGATTCGGCAGGCGGATCGGCGAAGCAAGCCCGCGACCGCGTCTTTCAGGCCATCTTGCCTATCCGCGGCAAGATTCTCAATGTGGAGCGGGCGCGCATTGACCGCATGCTCTCGTCCGAGGAGATCAAGGCCATCGTCATTGCGCTTGGTACCGGAATTAGTGAACAATTTGATATTAAGAATCTTCGCTACGGGCGCGTCATTATTATGGCTGATGCCGACGTTGACGGATCGCATATCCGTACGCTTCTCCTTACTCTCTTCTACCGTAATTTTCCCAAGATTATCGAAGAGGGGCATCTCTATATCGCACAGCCCCCCTTGTATCGGCTGCAATTTGGTAAGCTACGCCGGTACGCCTTTACCGATGAGGAACGTGACGCGATCCTGACCGAGTTTGCGAAGCTATCACGCGCCAAAACGAAAGCGCGGAGCGCGGAGCTTGGATCACCGTCGAGGTCCGGCGAGGCAGGCGACTTGGGCGGACAGGGCTCAAAAGCCGACGGTCATGAACCAGACCAAGGGGAAGCACTCAAAGAGAATGGTGAAATAAAGGTTGATATCCAGCGGTATAAAGGCCTTGGTGAGATGAACCCCGAGCAACTTTGGGAGACCACCATGGATCCGGCAACGAGGCTGATGCTTAAGGTTATGATTGAGGATGCCGAGAAAGCCAACGACATCTTCAGTACCTTAATGGGCCGTGACGTGGCGCCCCGCAAGCGCTTCATCCAGACCCACGCCCGGAATGTGGTCAATCTCGATGTGTGATCCACGTGGTAATAATTCGCGTGGATTCGCATTCAATTTTGTGTTGATTCGCGTAACCCAGTCTTGTCACGCTAATAGACGCGAATAGGAATACGAATATACGCGAATAGAAGGGTCGAAGCTTGCTAAACCCAAAGGATTGTAGTATTGTTACACTCGTTTATATGAGAAGAGTATTTGCCTTCTTTCGTGAAGTGCGCGAGGAACTCGCCAAGGTGACCTGGCCAAGTCAGCGCGATACCACGCGCGCCACGCTCGTGGTGATTGGGCTTTCGCTTGCGCTGGCCCTCTTTTTGGGGTTACTGGATTATCTTCTCAATCGTCTTATTACTCTCGTGATTTAGGCTATGCCGCGGCAACTCGAAACCGGAGAACGCCATTGGTACGCAATTCATACCTATTCTGGGTATGAGGAGAACGTGGCATCCAATTTGCGGCAGCGCATCGAGTCCTTGAGCATGGAGGATAGGATTTTTCAAGTACTCGTTCCCAAAGAGAAGCGAATCAAAATCAAAAGCGGCAAGCGCAAGGTAGTGGAGGAACGGATCTTTCCCGGCTATGTGTTAGTGGAGATGATCATTACCGACGATTCGTGGTACGTTGTTCGTAATACCCCTAATGTGACTGGCTTTGTGGGTCCGGGGGTGTCACCGACGCCGATCCCGGAAGAAGAGGTGAAGACGCTTCTCAAGAAAATGGGGGTCGAGGAACCAAAGTATAAGATTGATGTGGTGGTGGGGGAGAGCGTCAAATTGGTTGACGGGCCTTTCAAAGATATGGAAGGGAAGATCAGCGCCATTGACGATGCCAAAGGAAAAGTGAAGGTGCTGGTTTCGCTCTTTGGGCGGGAGACACCGGTAGAGCTCGATTTCCTACAAATAAAGAAGCTCTAAACCCGATCCGAATGCCCCCAATGTCATCCGAATCTACAAATACCCGATCCGAATTATTCGTATCATTCGGATGTCATTCGTAGATTAGGATCGCGTTCATGTAATTCGTAATATTCGGATCGCTATTGTATGGCCAAAAAGATCAAGATTGTTCTCAAACTCCAGCTCCCCGCGGGCAAAGCGACACCCGCTCCTCCTGTCGGCACCGCGCTCGGTCCCCATGGACTCAATATCATGGAGTTCGTGAATGCCTTTAATGCCAAGACGGCAAAGCAGGCGGGTGATATTATTCCGGCCGAGGTCACGATCTATGAGGATCGTTCATTTTCGTTTATCTTAAAGACTCCGCCCGTGGCGTCGCTTATCAAGAAGACGCTCGGTATCGAGAAGGGGTCGAGAGCTCCTCACAAAGATAAAGTCGGTACCCTTACCAAAGCCGACGTACGCGCCATTGCCGAGATTAAGATGCCTGACCTTAATGCGAACGATATCGAAGCGGCCATGAAGATCGTCGCCGGCACCGCGCGGAGCATGGGCGTGAAAGTGGAACAGTGAGCGCTTCTCTTCCGCGCAGTTCCGCGTATCTATCCGCGTCCTTCCGCATCTACCCGTATCGAAGCGGATCAGCGCGGATCAAAACGCGGACTTACGTTGAGTCATTCTTATCCTTCTGGAACATATGGATCTCTTCTTCCCTCTCATTCCCATCGTTATACTCATCTTTTTTGTCTTTGCACTCGTTCTTACTATTTTTACCCTCACCTCTATGCGGTCAAAAGGATCCCTCAAGGCGCTTTACTTGTATCTTATGAGCGCTATCGGACTTGCGGTAGTGACCATCGGTAGTATCACCCTCGTAAAAGTGACACTTGATTCGTTCATTCTGCCCACGAATAATTTCGTATTTCGCTGTGAAGATAACTTTCCGCGCCCGGTTCCCGTTGAGGGTACAGATAAAAATGCTCTCGCGGTTCCTTCCGAGGAGGAGCGCCAGGCACAGATTAAGCGCTGCGAGGAGGATCAAGTGCGGCAGAGAACTTTTCAGCGCAACAGCGCCTACAACACCTCGATCGCGATGCTCGTGGTGGGAGTCCCGCTCTTTCTCTACCACTGGCAGTTAGTCAAGCGACAGAAGGAAGAGGAGCCAGTCGCCTGACGCAGTCATATTCTCACTGCTATATGAAACGAAGTAAGCGTTACCGAGAAGTCGCAAAACAGATCGAGCGGGGGAAACTCTTTCCGCTTACGGAAGCTCTTGCACTTGCCAAGAAGACGTCAACCGTCAAGTTTGATGCGGCGATCGAACTCCATGTAAAACTGGGCATCGATACCACGAAGGCAGAACAGGCGATCCGCGCGACCGTCGAGCTTCCCCACGCAACGGGAAGAAAATTAAAGATTGCAGTCTTTGCGGATGAAGCCACGACTAAAGCGGCGCTCGCGGCAGGCGCGGCCCACGCGGGTGGAGCCGAACTCATTGATACCATTAAGAATACAGAGAAGACTGATTTTGATGTGGCGGTTGCGCATCCCTCGATGATGCGGCTTTTGGGTCCGGTTGCCAAAATCTTAGGGCAGCGCGGGCTCATGCCTAATCCAAAAGATCAGACAGTTACTGCCGATGTCGTGGGAACGGTCAAGGCGCTCCTCGCTGGCAAAACCAGTTTTCGCAGCGACGCCTCGGGTAATGTCCATCTTTTGGTCGGCCGTATTTCCACCCCCGATGAGAACCTTAGGGAGAATGTTCGCGCGCTCGTTGACGCGGTGAAAAAAGGGAAGCCCGATGATCTGAAAAACGAGTATATTCAGAGTATGCATCTTACGACGAGCATGGGGCCCTCGGTGCGGCTCGACCCCGCCTCGCTATAGAAGCGGATCGTCGCGGATCAAAACGCGGATAGCCTCGGATATCAAAGAGTCTCGCAAGCGAGACTCTTTGTTTTTCGTAACTTCCGCGCAGTTCCGCGTACCTATCCGCGTCCATCCGCTTCTATCCTTTCGTGGGGGTGATCTCCACCGCATACTGTTGTTTCAGTTTCGTGATGTCTCCTTTGGTAACCAAGTCCAATTCTTCCTTCGAATCACTGCGCGCCTGCAAATTGTAGGGCGTTGAATCAAGATACTTAGCGGGCTTAAGGCCATGGAGTTTTGCTTGGGTAGCGTTCACATCGTCGGAGAGGGTGTGAGGGACGATCTGACAGAAACGCTCGCCGGGGTAGAGGCGGATAATCTGTGAGGTGGCATTCAATACCGGAATGGTGAGATAACCGGAGTAATGGACGTCAATGACTCCGCCCTCGAGGGTGAGACCACGCCTAATAATGGAGCTTCGCGGGTAGAGAATCGCCGCAATATTATCATGCCGCAAGGTAATTTTTTCTAAGGTTGAGATGATGACAAATTCGTGCGGGAGCATCTCAAAGTATTGCCCCGGGGTCAGTTTGATGAGTCTAAAATAATTCGAAGGTTTATCAGTACGCGCATAATCGGCAGAGATGGCGACGCGGCCGCGCTCGACGAGCTCCCACGTCTCCGGGATATAAAAATTCCACCCCAAGCGAAGGTCAACCGAGTTGGGCTGGATCTGGAATTTATCGAGCGCCGGCTCAAAGGCAATCGTGCCGTCGGCGAGTGCCTTCTCCATGTCGGTCTTTTGGAAGATAGCCATACAAGATACATTAAATGACGAATGACTAATCTCTAATTTCTAAATCGAAAACATTACCTACATTAGTCATTAGAAATTAGGAATTAGACATTGAGACAGGGGAGCGAAATCGACATTACTCTTAGCACGGATTAATTCCTGCGTACCGAGTATCGTAGATTAATAGTATTCTCATTGAGCCGCTCGACCGATGCGAGCGTCAGCAATATATCAACGTTGGTTGATGTAATTAGGGGAATGCCCATGCCAAAGAGTTTGGGTTCGATGGTGAGATCAATTTCGTCCACAAGTCCCGCCTCAAGAAAGAGGCCATTTACGGTCGCTCCCCCGATGAGGGCGGCCTCGCGGAAACCTCGCCGGGTAAGTTCTTGGGTTACTTCGAGCGGCGAGCGATCGGTTGGCCAGACTTCATCCGACGTGTGGATCGCGGCGGGATTACGCGTCATCACTACATTGAGCCTCTCCGGAAGTGGCTTTGGGAACGTTTCAAATGTTTTGCGACCGACGATCACGACTCTCGCACGTTTGGTAACCCCGACAAAATGTCGTTTATCCTCCTTGCTCGTCCAATCAATGAGTTCCCGCTCTCCGCGAGCGATCCTGCCGTCCGCACTCATGGCCATGACCATGACGATTTTCATAGTACAATGGTTAACCCCTTGAGGGCGGGCAACGGATGATACTGCGCCATAAGTTTATCAACGATCTCGGTCACGAGCGATAAGTCACCGCGCTCGGCGCGCTCGTAGTAATCCGGCTGGGCTTCAAAGAAGATCATTGGGTGACTGTTCGTTCGCTCGGTAAGCTCCCACGCCTGCGACTCATGGATATCGTAGATATGAGCATTTGAAATCGAGTGAGTATATTTTCCCGGCGCCACTCCAAGTTTGGCCGCGAGAATGTGCATGAGGAGCGCAAACCCTGCTACATCATGCGGACAACCCAATAGCATATCATTGGAGCGAACCACGTTGTGAAGATGGAGCCGCCCCCCGATGATATTGACGGTGAAGGTAAACGGGCAGGGTACATTCTTTTTGTAGGTGCCCTTGAGCCCTTCGCCGTAGAGTCCGTCGTCAGCGGGATCCCACGTGACCACCACTCCCTGTCGGGAGTGGGGTTCGCGAGTAAGATGCTCAATGAGTCCCCCGAGTTGGTCGCGGCCGAAGTGGTGCCGCCAGCGATAGCCATAGGCGGCCGCCACCGTCCCGTCGGCCTCGGTGAAATCATCCCAGATTTTGGTAAAGTGGTCCAAAAATTCTTTCGGATTTTTGCTGCCCATGATAAACCACGCCTGCTCGGCTACGAAAAGTTTCACCGGAATGGAACGCAAGGTAAGCAGGGGAAATCCTTCGTCAAGCTCAAACGTGATACCTGGAAGGGTCTTGGTACGATGCCCCGTGCGCTCGTTATACTCGTCGTAACCCTGGTTAAGGATCCGAAGGAGCGCCGCTTGATATTGGCGGTCAAACTGAGTCATAGTAGTAAGATCGGTCATTCTCTTCGTGTAGATTCGGGCCAGTATTCGTGTGGCTTCGTGTCAAGAAGCATCCTTTACACGAATAGACACCAATAAGAACACGAATACACACGAATGATTCTCTTTATGTTATCATCATGGTAGCAGAGAGCAGTGTCGAAGGAAATAGCCTCACCCACACGCACGTTATATGTCCATACCTACTACCGTCGTCAAGGAGGAGACACTTTCAGAAGCCATTGAGAAGGCTCGTGAGCAACTTGCCAAGGAGGGTGTGAGGCACCGCTCGTCGCTTGGAACCACCCTCCGTCTCTTTGGCGCCATCATCACGGTACCGTATCAAAGTGAGGGCGAGCACTGGTATCCCTATTGGTCTAAGACCGATGATGAGTGGTATCAACATGAGTTCGTAGCTAAGCGTGAGCCGATCGAAGCGATTAAAGAGCGTAAAGGGCTCTTTAGTTATCGTTATGCCGATCGCTCGCGTTTTCATGACGCCGGTTTTGGGGCACTCGCCGCAACCGTCGCTATTACTCGTCACCTCTCCTACATAGAGATCCCGCTTACCTCAAACGCAGAGCTTACACGTTTTCTTGCAGCGGCCGCGCGCCATGTCCATCCCCAGGTAATCTTGGCTACGATCGCGTGGGTGGGAGCGGTACGGCTTAAAGAATACACTCAAAGTCCCGAGCGTATCTTTGATCATCTTGCGCTCATCCGTCGTGATACGCTCGACATCATTGTGAACGAGCTCCGCCTGCGGCCGAATTCTCGTCAGGCGATTACCCCTTCATTCCTCTACCCCCCGATCGACTTTATCAATTGGCGGGTGGAACGGAACTTCATACCGCCCTATCAGGATTTTCAGCTTATGATTACGCCCGAGGGACTCGTCTCCATCCACCAGCATCGTTCGCTCGACGTAAAGGGAGGAATTCAACTTGATATCAATCACGATCGGGCGTGGCTCACTGAAGCTTCCCAGGCCCTCGGTGTTCCGCCCGCCAAGATCGTGACTATCGCCAATGACCTTCATGAGTACATAGACGATGGCGGGGGCCCACACAACTCGAAGCACCTTACCGAAAAGACCACTATCCGTGACTGGCTCTTTTCGGTAACCGATGGCTACGATCCTACCACGGTAGATAGGGAAGCGTTTCTTGCCAAACCACGCTATCAAACCATGATCGAAGCGGTTCTATCGAAGACTCTATGAAACAAGGAAAGCTTATTGTACTGGAAGGCATCGACGGTTCTGGCAAAGGAACCCAAGTTGAGTTACTTAACGCGCGACTCCACGAAGAGGGATACCGAGTTGAGACCATAGACTTTCCCCGCTATCACGATTCGCTTATGGGAAAGCTCATTGGGAGAATGCTCGCGGGTGAACTCGGTGATCTTTCTCGCGTGAGTCCCTACCTTTCACTCCTTCCCTTCGCGCTCGACCGCTGGCAAGCGAAACAGGAGATCGTGAGCTGGCTTACGGAAGGGACCATCGTGCTTGCGAATCGCTACATTCCTTCTAACCTTGCTCACCAGGCTGCCAATCTAGAAAGACCGGCCGAACGAAAGCGCCTTCAACATTTCATTGCGGAGCTTGAGTATGGTCTCTTCGGCATGCCGCGAGAGGATCTCGTAATCTATTTAGACGTGCCGGTTAAGCTCGCATTTACGCTGATCGGGAAGAAGACGCAGCGTCAGTATTTGGGAGGTAAGCGCCGTCGTGACGCCTACGAACGCGACCGAACGCATCTTACCCGCGCCGCCCGGGAATACCGAGAGCTTATGCAAAGTTCTCCTCGGTGGCAGAGGATAGCGTGTGTGGGAAAGGGGAGATTGCTTTCAGAGACCGCGATCCACGAACAAGTGTGGCGCATTGTGAAAGAGAGGATTCTCGCACGCGAGAAGGCGGCCTTAGCAGTCGCTCCCGCTACCTCTTCCTAGACATTTGTGATAGACTCATTCCGTCTCCCTCCTCTCTTTGTATATCAACATTATGATTACGAGAATCAATAATCTCCTTGCCGCGATAACGCGTGCCAAGGACTCTCTTTGACCTCGCGGCGAAACGAAGTCGACAAGCCGAACTTTCCGTCGTCACCCATGCGCCCGATTTTTGGAAGGATCCTCTCCGCGCGAGTAAGACTCAGAAGGAACTCGCCGATTGCACGGAAGAGTTGACCTTTTGGGAAAGAATTACCAGTGAGGCAACTTCGCTTTTGGGAGTAGCCGAAGAGATAGCGAAGCAACCAGAACTTGCCGCCGAAGTGGAACGCGATCTTAAGCGACTTGAGGCAGCGTTTAAAGCAAGGGAAAAGCTTTTGCTCTTCCGTGGTCCGTACGACCCTCGCGACGCGATACTCTCATTACATGCGGGCGCCGGCGGCACCGAGGCGATGGATTGGGCGGAGATGCTCCTTCGGATGTATCTTCGGTATGCCGAGATGAAGGGCTGGCGCATGAAACTCCTCGACGAATCACGAGGCGAAGAGGCAGGTATTAAGTCGGCGACGGTGGAGATTCTAGGGTCTTTCGCCTACGGAAATCTTAAAACTGAGGCCGGGGTACATAGGCTTGTCCGTCTTTCCCCTTTCAACGCCGATCATTTACGACAAACTTCGTTTGCGGTGGTGGAGGTACTGCCACTCACGAAAGAGAGCGCCGAAGTAGCAGTACGCGACGAGGACCTGCGTATTGACGTTTTCCGCGCCGGTGGCCATGGAGGACAGGGTGTCAATACCGCGGATTCGGCGGTACGGGTCACCCATCTTCCCACCGGCATCGTGGTGAGCATTCAGAATGAAAGGAGTCAGCTACAGAATAAACTTACCGCGCTTGCCATTGTACGGGCGAAGCTCCTTCAGCTACAATTGGAAGAGCAGCGTAAAAAAGAAGCGGCGTTAAAGACAGGGGCCAAAATCTCCTTTGGGCACCAGATTCGTTCGTATGTGCTTCATCCCTATAAACAGGTGAAGGATCATCGAACCGAGGTTGTTTCAGGAAGTCCCGAGGAAGTCTTGGATGGGAATATTGATTCATTCATTGAAGCGTTTCTCCGTGTTTCAGTATCAAGCGACACACGACGAACTATCACGCAAGACGGTTCAATGTCTAATAACTAATTTCTAATTACTAATGCCTAATTTAGGAATTGAGTCATTAGACATTGATTAGTCA
>JACQLU010000097.1 GCA_016203935.1 Parcubacteria group bacterium
AGACGTCTGCAGCCAACACAGCGTCACCTTCACCCTCCCCAACTACCATAAATCACGTCGTGACGGCCTCATCGTAGAGGGTTGAGAATAGCCCGCAACATAATTAGGAAGGAGATGGAAGAGTGAAGTGGCCTTGGAGCAGACAAGAGCCCCCCGAGCCACGCAGAGTCAGGGTGGAGAACAGCCTTAAAGAGATGAAGATTGAAGAGGAGAAACAGAGGCTTCAAAGAGAAAGACAAGAAACGTTGAGACAGGTGCCTCCCTCAGACAACGATGAAGTCAAACAATATTTAAAAATTATTGACTTCTTCAGGAAAACGTTGGGTGAAAACTTCTCAGAAGGAGACATAGTTCGCTTCAAGCTTGGCGACGTCAAAGGACAGGTCGTTGAAGGCATCAGCAAACAGCAATATGAATGGTATGCTTCAATGCTAGACGACACCTACTGGAGCAAAACATATCCTGTAGGCAGCCTCGGATACCTCCGAAACGTCGCATCCGACCTTCAGAACAACCTTCAAAACCTTCACAACATACATTACAGCATACGCTTACCCAACGGAGCCCTGATCCGTGAACTGAAAGCATGGGAACTCGAAAAACTCTGAAGACATGGCCATAGACGAAATCCTGTTTCTAACCCGCAGCCAAGAAGCCCAAATAGAACAATCCGTCGGCAAATTCACCGCAGTAGCCGACATATACCACAGCAACACCGTGATGATAGGGTTCAGCTTCGTAGACAACACTCACTTGAAAACCGAAGAAGTCTTGACGACCACTCTAGTCTCAGTCCTTAATCATGAAGCAATCCACAATGCTTTAAGTGGCCTCCACCTGTATTATGAAAGCAGGTCGCTCGACTGCTACGAGAAAAACCTAACCTATAGGCTCATCAACCCCTTCGACGACAGAATGGGAAACTGCCGCCTAGAATGCGGAATAACCATCCCTGAAAAACACTTGCATAACTTCATAGGCTAACGACGCCGTATCTATCTTTCAGCCAGCTTCAGAGGAGAGAAGCCTCCAGTATCTTGGTCATTTGCCCATGTGTCATGTGTAGATGCTCCTTGATTTCAACGCCACATTTCTTGCAGTAATAATAGTTGTATCTGTATGGAAGCGAGGTTTCAAGCCTCTCGATGCCTTCAACTAGCCGTCCACGCAAAGACTGGCCGCATCGGGGGCACTTCAACATTTTACGTCTCCAAGATTTTATTCATCTTCTCCAAGTCCTCCTTCACGGATTCAAGTTCTCTCCACCTGTGCAGATCTAGCCACAGGGATTCTCTGCACGCCTGCTCCACGTTCCGCAGTCCGCCCACCGGCTTGAACGGCTTCAGCAACGGCTTCTCGTAAAGGGGATTCGAATACCCTGTGCTGACCACTGCCCCCGGCTGGTTCATGTTGACTCCTGCCTCCGTGCATTTCTCGACGAATTTTTCGCGGGTCATCCCCCCGTCCTTCTCACCCCATTTGCAGGCTACTAGGAACCATGAGGGCTCCGCCCAGGGCTTCACGGCGGGTGGCTTCAACCCGCGGGGCAAGTGTTCAACGATGTATTCGGCGTTCCGCTTCTGAATGCTCAGGAAGTAGTTCAGCTTATCCATCTGGGCGCATCCGAAAGCAGCGTGAACCTCACTAAGCCTAAAATTGTAGGTATTGTAGGGTGAATCCAAATACTGGGAGCCGTGGCTCCTGATGCTGAGGCAACGCTGATAGAGGTCTTCATCGTTGGTTAAGACAGCCCCTCCTTCGCCGAAGGTCGTGATAACTTTAGTGAATTGGAACGATATTGACGAAATATCGCCGAGGGAGCCGCACATCCTGCCCCTGTATTTCGCTCCGATTGACTGAGCGTGGTCTTCAATGATGAAGCCGTCGTCAGGCCTGTAGATCTGCTCGTAATCCGCCGGGTGCCCCAACAGGTTCACGGGGATTATGACCTTGGCTCCGTAGGGGGCTGGTGTGGCCAGCTTCGGGTCCGACGGGGGAATAGTGTAGCTTTCAGCGTCGATGTCCACGAAGTGGGGGACGGGGCTGTAGCCGTCTGCGACCCTCACCATCAGGGGAACTGAGGCGGACGCAATAAAACTATATGGGGTGACCACTATGTTCTTGCTGCCTTCGTTCCTAGGCTTCTGGTAGAGCCTGTTTAAGCAGGCTTGGAGAGCTATCTGCAGGGCGCTGGTCCCGTTTGAGACCACTAGGGCGTGTTGGACCCCGTGGTATGATCTGAGCTTCTCTTCTAGGAGCTGTGTCCATGGTCCGCCGAACTGGTTTTTGAAGTATTCGCTGAGCTTGCCGCTGCGCAAGACTTCCTGAACGTTCTTCTCCTCCTGCTCGTCGAATCTAGGAATCATATTCTCGGACCGTCCTCCGAAACACCAGTAGCACAACCCTGTATTCCCTGGTCCTCGTCAAAGTCACGGAGGTTGCGCCGCACCTCTTACAGGTCCCCGTGGTCGCAGACACGGTTTTACTTACACCCATAGGTTTCCACCCTCCCCTTCACTATGCAAAGTATTTAAACGTATTAAACGATACTGTTGGCGCGTTGACAGACATCGTGGTCCGAAGCGTCGACAAGAAAACCTACATCGCGTTCAAATACGAAGCCCAGCTACGGGGGCTCTCCAGGCGCGAAGCCTTGGAGCAGGCGTTGAAACAGTGGGTGGAGAACAAACCGGGAGAAAATCAAGGAACAGAGAAAGGGGTCTGAGGAGGCTTGAGAAAATGAATAGTGAATACCTATCTTTCAGTTTAGCGGCGAAGCAAAACCCGAAAACCGAAGTGTTGGACATTCTCTCAAAGAGACACGGCTTCAGACTGGGGCAGATAAAATGGTCTTCTGCTTGGAGGCAATACGTTTTCCGCCCCGAGCCTGAGACAGTGTTCAGCGATGGTTGTCTAAGAGAAATCGCCGACTTCTGCAACGGGCGAACGAATTATAAGAGGCTGGAGAAGAAATGAGGAAGTATCGCGCTGTTTTCCACGTGGAAGTCGATTACCCTGCTGCGAGCCTCGGTCTCGCGGAAGAAATGGCTCATCTAATGATATGGGAGAGGGTCAAAAACATGGTTAAGGAAGACGTGTTGGGCAGCTCCGAATTCAAAGACACGGTGAAAGTCTCCCGGCTGCGGACCAGTGACGAGAAATGAGTGTCGGCGGCAACAGGGGAAGCAAACCCTACTTCTGCGGCAGGTGCCAGCGCGGCGTCGGGGTCACAGAGGTCAAACTCGACGCGAAGGGACGCAAGTATCACCTGTGCGGCAGGCCGCTGAGAGTCACAGTGTATAATCGGAGGCGGCGGGAGAGATGAGCGTTGTTTTCGCTGTTATTCCTGAGAAGCACGTCGGTCTAGGAAAGCAGCAGACAAATTAGCCAAATGGAAAGCCCAGAAAAACGTGGATTATAAGAAATGGCAAATCGGAGGAGAATAGTCTTATTTGATTAAACAGGGAACCTTAACCGAACACGCACCCATAATTCTTGACGCAACCTGCTCCTATGCGCGCATATGGCCGCGCTACGCCTCTATCCGCATAGACATACGACCTGAAGTGAAACCCGACACCGTAATGGACGCAGGAGACTTGAAGTTCCCCGACCACTACTTCGACACGATCTACTGCGACCCTCCCCATCTAATCCGATCCTCACAGACGCATGAAAGCCTCCGACTGCTCCGACTCAGAAGCGGTCGAACATCACCCGGGTTCTTTGAAAGATACGGCTTATGGGTTCATAAGGCCGATTGGCTGAACTTCGTTGAACGCACAAACAAAGAGTTCTACCGTTGCCTCAAGCCGACAGGGACACTTCACTATAAACTGACTGAGAGCAACAGTCGCAACAATGCTACTGTCCATCTGAAACACCTGTTGAAAGGTATGACGAACTTTGAAACTGTCTCAGACAAGCAAACCCCCTCCCGGTCGAACCTTAAGAACAAGAGCATGGTCCATTGGTTAACCATGAAGCCAAAGTATGTTGAAATAGGGAGGAAGCGCCTAGCTTGGACAAGCAGAACCTAGCCCAGCCATAGTCAACCCCCCCATTTATCCGAGGAAGCCGAAACTAGGCTTGTGACACCTAGGGGTGCTGGGGTGGAAGCGGCTTTGTGGTCATCTTCACAACACGAGTCAACTTTAACAGTCCGTCTCCCAAGCCTTTATATTCATAGAGTTAACACAGGTAAGCGGGAGTATAACTTTATGGTCAACACATCTAAACGAGGCGTAACTTACCCTGTCACCGTGGGGGTCCGCCTAGACGGCGACACTTGGAGGGAGCTTCAAACCGTCGCCACGTTCGAAGTGAAGAAAGTGGGCACCCTCGTCAGAGACATATTGATAGAAGAGATCAGGGTCTACCAGAGGAACCCTGCTTACCTTAAACACAGGAAGAAAGAGGCGGAGAAGAAGCGGGGGGACTTGGAGCAGTGGACAAAGGAGAGGAGACCGCTATGACCATTGAACTGTCGGTCAGAGAAGCATATACGCGCGACGTGGGCAGAGGAGTAGTCAGAATAGACTATGACACCATGGACAAGCTGGAGGTCTCCACAGGCAGCTTGGTCAAAGTCGAGGGAAGCAGGGGACACCTGTGCAAAGCGCTTCCACTCTACCCGAGTGACGAAGACAGAGGCATAGTCAGAATGGACGGGTTGATTAGAGGCAACAGCGGAGTCCAAATAGACGGTAAAGTCGTCTTGTCCAAAGGACCAGATCAGGCCGCCGCGTCCAGCATCACACTAACACCGAGCCAAGCAGGGCCCCCGGTCGATGAACGTTACTTAGCTGACGCACTGGAAGGCGTTGCTGTAACCGTGGGTGACACCCTTAGAGTGGAGTGACTAAGACGAATGAACATCCATTTAGGCTTCGAAGTGCCCAGCGGCGAACCCAAAGAAATCCCCATCTTCCACACCGTCATCACGGGTCAAACCCAGTATTCAGGGAAGAGCACCACCGTCAAAAGCATGATAGAGAAATACGTGGCGAAAGGCTTCTCAGTCCTAGTCTTTGATACGAAGGAGACCGCTTTAGACTACGGGGAGGTAGGCGTGGAGACACCCGTAGTGGTCAGAGACACCTTGGACAGCTTGGAGCTCCTCAGCCTCCTTGAAAGCATAATGCAAACCAAGCTCACCCGTTACTACAGCATCCTCAACGAAATATGTTTGGGCGGACCCCATGTGAACGTCAACGGCAAAGCCAACAGCCTGCAGGAGATCGTTGACAGAGCCAAGTATCTCGACGAGCACAGCAGAGGCTTCGTGCAAGGAGCCGCCCGAACAATCTGGGACCTAGTCATCCGGCTCATCAACCAGACCAAAGACCTGCCCACAGTCACGCACCTGCAGTTAAACGAGGGAATCAACAGGATGAGCATCAACAACCTGAAGCCTGAAAGCCAGCAGATAGTTGTCGCCACAGCCTTGGAAGACATCCTAACCATGTATAAGCGCAACGTGATAGTCGTGCTGGACGAGGCGTTCAAATTCATACCTGAAGGCAGAGGAAGCGCATGCGCATGGGCTGTGGAGAGATACATCACTCAAGGAGCCATGACGGGCCTCTTCCTCATAATCAGCAGCCAGTTCCTAGCCATCACGAACAAAGACCCGTTGAAAGCGTGCCCCGTCAAAATCCTCGGCACCCAAGACCATCCCACCGAGGTCAAACACACGTTAGACCTCATGTCCGGCGTGAAGCTCAGCAAAGACAGCGTAATGCGCCTCAAAATAGGGCACTTCGCAGTCGCCACCAAAGAGTCCCCTGACCCTGTGACAGTATACGTGCAACCCGAATGGCTACCAGACGACATCGCCGTGAAAATAGCTCGGGGTGAAATACCTGTGAAAGACGCTGAGCAATACCGCGTCAAAGTCGTGAGGCAAGCCCCCGGCAAACCCATCCAACCTCTACCCATACTTCAAGCCAACAACCATCAGCCCCAAATAACAGAGCTGGAGAAGCATATTCAAACATTGAACACCGACTTGGATAAGGAGCGGAAGGTGAATCACGGCCTCCAGCAGCAAGTCGTTTGGCTGAAAGAGGAGAAGGAGGGCGCCTTGAAAATGCAGGACGGGTTGAGGAAACAGCTCTCTGAAATGGAAGCCAAGTTGACGAACATGGGCACAGTGGACAAAGCCGTAGCCACACTGGTGACTGACGTGGTTAAAGAACAGGTTGACAAATCAAAGAAGGAAATCATGGAGGCGATTCATGCGAGCGGAGTGGGCGTCGAAGTTGCGAGGACTGAGGCTGACCTCGTGGTGAACGTGAAGCGTGAAAACGTGTTGGCCGGCGAGTCCACGTTGAGAGGCATGGTTGGGCTGCTCGTAGCTGACGGCGGTCTGAAGGAGTGGAGCGGAGCCCGCCACGTCGGCAAAGGCCTACGGGACTTGGGTTACAGCATCGGCGAGAAGAACCCTAAGATAATAGACGAGCTACTATGGTTCAGCCGCCAGAAGATCCTCGACCACAGGCTTCAGAGCGACGGCTCCCACCAGTTCAAAGTCAGGGACAGAAACAGAGTAAAGGTGAATGAAACGTGAGCAAAATTCTATGCAAACTAGGGTGCTGATAACTCTTCGGGGAAAACCCAAAATGCAAAGCCTTGGAAAAGCCGTTGATAACTATCGGGAAACGATATATAGATCTGTAGTTTCATCAGTGCCCCAATGCCTAAAATCTCTCTTTCCAAACTTGTATGGGCTGGGCTAATTATGGTTATAGGCGGGTTTTTCGGCGGTATCGGCTACGATCTGTATTTATCAGCTAAGGAAACAATCCAATCTCAGCCTCAAATTCTTCCGATACCACCTCACTGGATTTTCTTTGGGGGCATTCTTATTGTGGGGGTTATCCTGATCGGATACGATATCCTCAGAAAGAGAAAACCAACAACACAAAAGGAAAGCGACATCAGCGTGACACGATTTCGACCTGATTGGGTGAAGGAAATACTTACACTGCTCAACAATTTTCAGAGCTCATGGTCTGGAAAGTGGAGACCGCCGATAGAGTCGGGGAAGTTGCGGAGTCCCGAGAACGGAGAAATTTCTTGGTATTCAGATCAGATTCGCAATAAGCTATCGCAGGCCAAAGCTCAAGGCTTTCCCATCAAACCACACTTAGACAAACAACTGAAGAGCTTTACAGATGATGCTGGCAAGTTCGGACAAAGAATACGAGAAATCTTCCTTCATGATTGGGGTGTAGATGCGGCAACATATACGGATCAAATCAAACAATCCTTTCTTGAAGACGGTGATAATCTAGTTGAGAGACTTGACACTATTATCGCTCAGATGGAGGATGCGTTTCCACTATGAACGTGAGAAGTATTCACTCAGTATTACCCTTATCGTCTCAGGTATCGAGTCCAAGAGCCTTCTCTTTCTTTCTGCTTCTAGCTTCTTCTCCATTTCTTCAGTTACCGATACATTATACTTCTTCATCATTAACCCTATTGCACCCTATCAAACCCTATAGACACCAAGTTTATAAATCTGACTGTGCTACCCTATTGGTGCCAATAGGGGTAGATGGTAGAGGCAATGGCTGTAACTTTGGAATCTCCGAGGGAGCTGAGGGGTTTGGAAATACTCGCTAAGGAAGATCAGATTCAGAGGATAGACGCTGACAACTACAGTGTGAAGTCACAGAATGGTAACGATTCATACCTTGTAGTTAGAAAAGGGAAAGAGTGGACTTGCGAATGTCCAGATCACAAGCATAGGGGAACCGTTTGTAAGCATATTTGGAGCGTCTACTTCTCGCTCAACCTGAGACAGAGGGTAGTTACCAGAGTCCAGCCAGCCATCGATTTAACGCCTTCGTCTAAAGATGCTTGTGAGAACTGTGGTTCACTCAATATTACTCCATACGGGATAAGACATAACATTCACGGAGATGTCCAGAGGGTTCGATGCAGAGATTGCGGACATAGGTTCAGCCAGAACGAAACAGGGTTCGAGAAGATTAAGGCGACTCCGAAGGCGATAACCTCAGCTCTAGACTGTTACTTTAGTGGTATGTCTCAGAGAAAGATTGTGAACCATCTAAAGACGGTTGAAGGAATCACTGTAACACAGCCGTGCGTCTTGAAGTGGATAAGGAAATACATCGAATTGATGAAGGGCTACTTGGAGAAGTTCACCCCTCAGCTCGGAAACATGTGGCACAGTGATGAAATGATGATCAACGTAAGAAAGACGGAGAAGATAGACGGAGAAAACTATTCGTGGGCATGGAACCTTCTAGACCATGAAACGAGATTCCTGATAGCTTCAGAGGTCACTAAGCACAGATATATCGAGGATGCACGAAGCGTGTTGCAGAAGGCTAAAGACGTAGCCAACGGACAGAGACCAGACTTCATAGTGACCGACAAGCTGCCAGCCTACAAGCAGGCTATTACAAGCGAGTTTTACACAATAAGGAAGCCTAGAACCGAGCATGTCAAACTCAAGAACATCAGGGAAGGCACGAACAACAACATCGTAGAAAGACTGAACGGGACAGTAAGAGAAAGATTGAAGGTTATGAGGGGATTAGACCACGACGAATCCGCTCAAAAAATCATTGACGGAAAGAAGCTATACTACAATTATCTGAGACCACACCAAGCGTTGAACGGATTAACCCCAGCGGAGAAAGCGGGAATCGACCTGAAGCTTGGGGAGAACCGTTGGGATACCCTAATAAGACGGAGCGCCCAGTTAAACAGGTGTAACTGAGACATGGCTTCTAGGAACGGGAAGCTCCCCGAGGAGATGCTGGCTGAGGCCAGACGGCAGCTCCAGCTCTACGAGAAGAACGGAAAAGAGATTCACCTGAGACAAGCATGTGAAAAGGGTTGGGGAGCATCCGTGCAAGCCGTGTTCAGAGAGCTGGGGAGAAAACCGAGAAGACACAGAGAGACTCTGCAAGCCTTTGAGACAGTCTCATTGCAGAGGAAAGACGATTTCATAGCTCGGATGGGGGCTACGGCAGACGGGTTGCACAACTGCTTCTACCATGCAGACACGCCTCCTAGAATAGTGGAGGCTTCTCTCAAAGATGTGGAGCGCCTCATATCGACCCTGAAAGATAAACGGAAGGCGAAGTAAATATGGCTCTTAACAGCTACGTGTTAGCCACGGTAAGAGTCTTGATCTCTAGGCAGGGTCAAGACATGTTGTCGGGGGACGATAGGCTTCAAGCATTATGCGAATTATACCATGGAGGTAAGCTGGACATTTACTCGGTAAATCAAGGATTAGTCGATGTTCTGAAAGAGAGAGACCTAGTGCTTGTAGATATCGGTTTGACAAACATACCTAATACTAGTCAAGCGGCTCCAAAAAACGAGATCGTTAAGATAATTAGAAACGATGCTCGAAGCAGGATAGAAAACATCTATAAAGAATTAGAGAGCGAAGCAGCAAAACAGCCGCGGCTTGGCTATCTGGGTAAATGACGGCGGTTACCAGCGTTAGAAACATGACGAAGAATTACCAGAACCGCGCGTAATACTCACGCCGATGTCTCAGTCCTTCGTGAGAACAGCACAGGAAATAAGAGAGACGCCCGGGGAAATCACGTTAAAACTGTATCCCCGCGACAAGGACGGCGACTACTGGCGCATCAACCACGCCCCCATCAAGAAGCTTTTGATGTGGCCACGGGGAAGCTACGAGATGGTGAAGGACAGAGACCCCAAGACGGGCCAAATCTTCTTCGAAATCAGGCTCCGACCAGATACCTTTTAAACTCAGCCTATACATTCTATAGGTCTGTGAGCACACTAGCAGTCATCACCGCCAGATCAGGCAGCCGCGGCCTACCCGACAAGAACATCAAACCCCTCTTGGGAAAACCGCTTATAGCATACGCCGTCAACCCAGCGCTGGAAGCAGAGACAGTGGACAGAGTCATAGTGGACACCGACAGCGAGAAATACGCAGAGATAGCCAGGGGCCTAGGCGCGGAAACACCCTACCTCAGACCAGCCGCCCTCGCCGAAGACGTCCCCAGCGAAAAAGTGTTGATACACGCCTTACAGTGGCTCCAAGACCACGAGGGCTACAGACCCCAAGTCGTAGTCACGCTCCAACCCACAACCCCAGGGATCCTCCCAACCGAAATAGACAGGCTAGTCCGAGCCGTCACCCCCCTCCACCTGTTCGACTCGGCAGCCACGGTCTGCGAAGCCTCCGAGCACCCAGAATGGATGTTCACACTGCGGGAAGACGGCACCCTAACCCAGTTGCACGGCAAGACACGTCTCAAAGGAAACTGGGGCGTCAGGCAAACACTCCTGAAAACATACAGGTTGACGGGAGCAGGCTACGCCTCCACCCGCAGACTCCTATTGGACGAGCAGAGAATCATCGGCAACAGGTGCTTCGCCGTAACCATACCCAAGGAGAGAAGCGTTGATATTGACGACGCCGCGGACTTCGCTGAGGCAGAGTATATGTTGAGCAGAGTGAATCATCCTTGAGGCTGGACATCCTCAGGAGGAAGGCGTCACCCATGCCTAAGCAGCCCGCGCCTCTCACAGTAAACCTAGTCAGCGAAATAGGCGTCAACTGGACAACCATGGAGGAAGCCAAAGAAATGATCAGGGAGAGCAGCTATGCAGGCGCGACCCACGTGAAGATGCAAGCATACGACGAGGAGGCAGTAACACCGAGCCCGCCGCAGATCAGGAAAATACTGTTGGACAGGATGCTGGACAAGCCTCGTGCACAGGAACTCAAGAAATACGCTGAGTCCTACGGGTTAACGTGGTTTGCCACACCCACCAGCGTGCAGAGAGTCAAATTCTTGGAGGATTTGGGTGTGTCATGCTTCAAAATCAGGGGCCGAGACTCAAGGAACCTCGATTTAATCAAGGCGTGCCTAGACACATACAAACACGTCTTCATCTCCTCCAACGAGATGCCGGTGGAACTAGGTTTGCAGTATCACCCCGACATCACCTGGATGTTTGTCGTCGAGAAATACCCGGCGCCCATACAGGACCTTCACCTCAACGAGAAGATCCCCATGTTCACCGGCTTCAGCTCACACTTCCCCCATATCGCGCCTTCGTTCTACGCTGTTACACTAGGCGCCCGCACAGTCGAGCATCACACCACTCTCAGCCACAGTAGAAGCGACGTGGACGCCCAAGTCAGCATAGACTTCCATGAGCTCAGGCAACTAGCCGACCTGCTCTGCGTCTACGAGGAAGCCAAGAAACATGAGAACACAGAGACCCAGCCAGCCATGGTGGTGATGTAAACCGTGTTCAACTGGGCGGGCCGCACAGTCCTGGTCACAGGGGGAGCCGGAAGCATAGGGAGCGCCGTCGTAACCCGAATCTTGGAGGCGCCAGTCCACGCGTTGAGAGTGTTCGACGTCAACGAAGACGCGTTGTTCAAGCTGGGCAGGCGAGTCAACAAAGACTCTAAGATGCGTCTGCTCCTCGGCGACATCAGGGACCGGGAGCGAGTCAAAATGGCGATAAGAGGAGTCGACACGGTTCTGCACTTAGCTTCAGTTAAGAACATTGAGGTTTCAGAGTATAACGCGAGCGAAGCCTGCAGAGTCAACATAGAGGGCACCATAAACCTCATTGAGACATGCCTCAAAGCCAGCGTCGACAGGTTCCTCACAGTCTCCTCCGACAAGGCAGCTAAATACTCGACTCTTTACGGTGCCACGAAATACATACAGGAGAAGCTCACTTCTTGGGCGGCCAGCATCTCGGATGAAACAGTCTTCGCGTCAGCCCGCTTCGGCAACGTCGTTGAGACCCGTGGCAACGTGTTCGAAGTCTGGCGGAAGGAGAATAGCGAGGGCAAGCCGCTGAGCGTCACTCACCCCGACATGAAGAGATACTTGTGGCATCTCTCGGAAGCCGCGGAGTTCATAGTGAACAGGGTTGAGGACATGGAGAACGGATACATCTATGTGCCCAAGATGAAGGAGCACAGCATTCTTGAGCTAGCCAAGCAATACGGGAAGACCGGGTCCTTCAGCATAATCGGTCTGCGACCCGGCGAGAAGATCAGGGAGGACTTGATGTTCGACTTCGAGAAGGGGGAGGACAGGGACACCTATTGGGCGATAAAAGGCTAGTCTGCGTGGCCACGGGCGGCAGGGCTGAGCGCTTCCTAACCCAACCCATTATTCGCAGGCTGACGAATCATCCTAGGCTGAGCTGCACGGTTCTGCCTGTGGGCGCCGAGGACCAGCCTTGGGAGACAGCTAGGTATGCCCACGAGGTCTTGGGGAAGATGAAGCCGGACGTAGTCTTGGTGTCCTGCGACAGAAGGGAGCAGGTCCCCGTGGCTATGGAAGCGTTCTACATGAACCTGCCCGTGTTCCACTTCTTGGGGGGGTCGTTCAGCTACACGTTGACTCACGACGATGTGAACCGGCATGTTCTGAGCTTCTATAGCAGCATTATTTACTGTGAGTCTGAGAAAGCTAAGCAGAACCTGGTTGACATGGGTTTCGAGGAGTGGAGGCTAGTTGTCACGGGGTCCAGCCACTTCGACGACGTGAAGATAGATGAATCCCTGTGCCCAGAGGAGCCGTATGACCTTGTGTTGATGAACCCCGTTCCCCTGAGCAGGGACAGGACTCGCCTAGACGCCTTCAATGCTTTGACGGAAGTGTGGAGGCGGTGCGTCATAATCGGCCCCAACGAAGACCCTCTACGAGAACTGATTGTTCAACAGACCAAGAACTTCATAGCTAACGATGTGAGCCGCAGCAGAGTCGACTACTATGAACGCGGGTTGCCCAGACCCCAGTTCCTAGGCTTGTTGAAGAACTGCCGCAGATTCATCAGCAACAGCTCTGCGACGGTCTTTGAAGCCGAATATTTGGGTGTGAAGACCACTGTGAATCCGAGTCAACGAAACAAACGTGGCGACAGGGATACTCCCCCGGCAAACATGTTGAAGGGGGGAGCCGACAAGGTGGTGAAGCACCTTGCTGAAGTGGACTTGGAGAACCCGCTGCTACTGGCGAAGAGAATTGGGCGAAACGAGAATATTTGACTTCGGCGACTATACATTGTCGAAGCGGTCCCCTCGGACAACCATAGTGATGGGGCCCGACTGCAGAATAGGCGACTTTGTCCTTGTCACAGTGCCGAAGCTGTTCATGGGTGAAGGCTCCCAGTTGAACGCTGGGTGCCTAATTGTGGGGAGGAAGCCGTGCAGAATAGGGCGGCACGTCGTGGTCAGCTACAATGCAACGGTTTTGACTAGCAGTGACTCGGTGGCCCCCAAGATGGATGATGCTTCCAGTGAATCGGAGAGGAACATGGTTGAAGGCGAAGTGGAGATAGGGGACTACGCTTACGTCGGCGCCTACGCCTTGGTGAACCCTTGTGTGAAGATAGGGCGGGGGGCTGTGGTGGGGGCCTACAGCTACGTTGACAAGGATATCGGTGACTATGAGGTGGGGTGGGGGCAGCCGTGGCGGAGACGAAAGACGCGGCGGGTTGACTGAGGAACGGGTGCGCTCATACCGGTCCACCGCAGTCATCCCCCCTGTCTCTGAGGGTCAACATAGGGGGGCCGACGGGTTAAATCATCGCGCACCGACTGAGCATAGGGGTCTGTGCAGGGGGGTTGAGGAGAATATACCCCAGTTGGGTAAGCTGTTGCCCTTCACGAACCCTGTTTGCTTCACGTATCTGCTTGGCTTGAGCCTCTATCTGCTGGTTGAACCTGTCCTCTACGTCAGGGTCGTAGAGGAAGATTGTGCATGAGCGGATGGGTGCTGATAACTCTTCGGGTTTTCAAACTGAACCCTGCCCTTGGTTTTCTGCGTGATTACTATCGGGTTTCCCTTGCTTTGCCCTCTTACCTCTTGCTATGAGTTCTTTCCACTTGTTTCCCTCTAGCTTCAGGTCTATGCCTGCCTTTTCTGCTGGCGTCTTGCCTTTCAAGGCTTGGTGTGGTCGTAGGTAATTGTAGTAGATGCGGTTTGCTTCCATCATCTTTTCGGCGCTTTGATCGTGATCCAGTCCTCGCATAACCTTCAATCTTTCTCTTACTGTCCCGTTCAGTCTTTCTACGATGTTGTTGTTCGTGCCTTCCCTGATGTTCTTG
>JACQLU010000010.1 GCA_016203935.1 Parcubacteria group bacterium
GTCCTGAGACACGGCCTTACTGGTCTCCTCTCCCTGCGTGCGGAGCCTGGTCAACTGACCCTCCAGCTCCGTGATGCGGGCGTCCTTCTGACCGATAACCCGGTCCTTCTCGGCGATCTGCTCCCCGAGATCCTTGATGGTCTTGTTGCGCGCCTCAATGACTTCTGCCGCCTTGTTGGTCCTCGTCGTTGCGGCGGCGATCTGATCCCGAAGCTTCTGCGCCTCTTGCTGTGACATCATGGCGATACCTTCCTCCTTCTGTAATGTGGGCTGCGGTACAGAGACACGATCCTGAGGTTTTCTGGTAGGGTTGCCGGCGTCCTTCTGAGCCTTCTCTTGAGCTGGAGTTTCACCTCCTTTCCTAGAGAGGAATCTCCCCACAGCCCAGAAGACGACTCCTGAAACCGTGGCGACGCCGATGAGAATGACGGCCAGAATCCAGAGCGGAACGGAAACCATGATAGGTTGCATGCTACACTCCTTTTCTTGTGTGATAGACTCCCGACGTCTGACTTACGCTCCGGCTGCGGCGAGACGATCCAACGCCGCCTGCAGTTGACCCTCTGCGGCCACAAGGTCCTGACGCGTCCGGATCTTTGGAGGCTCAAGCCCCTGTGTCTGGAAAGCCTCCTGAATCCGCTCCGCCTCTCTGGCAAATGCCGCGTCTGCACGCTCCTGAGCGCGCTTCATATCCCTAGATAGACGAGCGAGCTCTTCGCCGGCTTGGGCGCTAACCTCGGCACGTTGTTGTGCCTCAGCCATCTGCGCAGCAGAGGTATTCCAGTCATCCAGGCGAAGGTCTTGAGGATCTATCTCGGGATAGGGGATGTGAATCTCCAATCCTCCGCCAAACCCTCTTCCGTATTGACGGCGCATCTCCCGGATTTTCTGGAGTCTCGCTTGCTCGGGGGTGGTCCGAACAACGGGTTGCACCTTTCCTTGTCTGCGGTGCCGGAATCGCCACACCACCAAGCCGATGACGACCAGAACGATGATACCGCCTAGGACAACTAGTGCCCACTGCCAAGGCTCCATGATATTACTCCTTTCTTTCCCTTCCTATGGTATTGTGAGTGTACTGCCTGGGCAAGGGGACTCCACCTCCTTGCCATCTCAACTGGCAACATTATACACTATAACTTCAAAAATGTCAATACCTCTTCTATGCCACGCCAATACACCCAAGAACAACTAGAGCAGATCTATCAAAAGCTTCCAGAAGAGCTCCAAGAGACTTTGTTTTCCTTAGAAACGTCGGAGAATATAGGGCAGGTGTGCGAGAGCTACGGTGTTGGAGACGAACGGGTTAGCGAGATCGCAAGATACGCAGGCCACGTGATTATGGGCCTCATTTTGCCCCAAGAGTTTTCTGGCGTGCTGGAAACAGACGTAAAACTCCCTAAAACGCTGGCAGATGCAATCGCAAGGGATATCAATAGATTAGTGTTCTATCCCATAAAACCTGCTTTAGAACAACTCCACAGAATGGAGATAGAAGTTACGGCAAAAATAATAACTCCAAAGCCAGAGGAAGCTGAGACTACAGAAGAGAAGCAAGAAGAACCCAAAAGAGACGATACATATAGAGAGCCTATTGAATAAACTATGCTACGCTTTCAAGTCCCACAATTTATTGAACGAGAAGCCAGGGTGGTAGGCCCCTTTACCTTTAAACAGTTCATATACCTGGGCGTGCCTACTGCGGGAGCCTTCTTTTTATACTTTATAGCCCCTTTCTTTGTATTTATATTCTCCACGGTTGTATTTCTCTCCGTTGGCTTTCTTTTTGCGTTTGTAAACGTTGGAGGAAGATCGTTCCCCACTATTTTAATGAACTTCCTGCATTTTTCCGTGGGGCCAAAGACATATATTTGGAAGAAGGGAGAAACTCCCCTTATAACATCCCAGGCTGCGTACGAGGAACCTGCGCAAGAGGGCATACAAAAACCCAAGGTAAAGCTGATAAAAGCGAGTAAGATAAAGACGCTGGCAACGCACGTGGAAACCGATAAATAGTATGAAGGATAGTTCAACCCAACAATTTCTAGAATTTGAAGAGATCAAGGAGGGGATTTTGGTATTAAAGGGCAGGCAGGTGCGAGGGGTACTTATGGTCTCTTCCCAGAACTTTGCTTTAAAGTCAGAAGAGGAACAGCAAGCCATTATCTTTCAATTCCAAAGCTTTCTAAACTCCCTGGACTTCCCCCTGCAAATCTCCATACAATCAAGGCGCCTGAACATTACGGGCTACTTAGACTACCTAAAAGAACTGGAAGCTAACCAACAGAACGAGCTTTTAAAGAAACAAACCGAAGACTATCGCCTGTTCGTAGAACGCCTCATCACCGGCGGGTCTATTATGGCAAAGAA
>JACQLU010000015.1 GCA_016203935.1 Parcubacteria group bacterium
CATGCTCTCCAAGCATGCGCCATAAACCGGGCTCGGCCATCTCTCCATGCGCACTCACGATAGCTGATTTATTGGGTTATTTCAATGAAGCTCCCTGCGCCAAGTCTCGACTCCGCGCTCGACTCGAGGAGACCGCAGGGTATTCGGCGGAGGAGAATAAAAAGAACAGGCCGCTCTTACGAGCGACCCTCATTTCTTCCTCCCTCCCTTCCATATCCACCGGATAATCGCCACAAGCATGACGATGGTGAAGATGGTTCCGATCAGCGGCGAGAACAGGTTGACGAAGTTTGTGAGCCACTGACCCACCAACCCTGGCTGAACCTTTTCAATAAGGTACAGAGCCACGGCGAGCGTGATCAGTGTCCTCGCGGGAGTACCAAAGAGAAATCTCGTCCAGCTTCGCATGCTCCCCTCCTTCGGTGATTTCCTATCTTCTTAGCATATTTAGTAAGATCGTGCAATCAAAAATCAGGGCCGCTCGCTGAGCGACCCCTCGGGGTTAACACTTCCTTAAGACCCTACCTCCTTACATCAAGCACCAGATTGAAAAGGGAGACCGTATCACTATCCTGTGCGTCGGAGTCCCTCACTCCAACACCGATAAGGACAGGGTGCGGTCCACTGACTGGAGAAAAAGATTTCCAGTCAGCGAGATGTTGGATCACCTCCTTCGGGATACCTCACCGTTGAGTTCCTCGAAGCATCCATGACCCTTCATCTTCTTCTCCTTTCTTACCATAAAAGGAAAACTAAATACGACCTGCCTCCACTAGTGAGTACGGTCGCACATGATGTTGCACCTCCTTTAATACTTTTATCGTAGCGGACTATCGACGCGTGTCAAATTTCATAACTCCCCTCAATCCCCTCTTATCTTAAGAGGGGATAAGATAAATCGAAAATAAAGAGACGACCGTCTTATCACGATCGTCTCTTTCTCTATCCGCGCTGATCCGCGTATTGATCCGCGAGTATCCGCTTCTACAGGATTACATCTCGTATTCATCCATCCCCGCGCCTGCTCCTGCTCCCATAGGCATCTTCTCTTCTTTCTTGGGAAGATCGGTGACTACTGCTTCAGTGGTAACTAAGAGTGCGGCAATCGAGGCGGCGTTCTCAAGTGCGGTGCGGACGACCTTGGTCGGGTCAATAATTCCGGCTTTCACCAGATCCTCGTAGCGATCGTCGGCTGCGTTATACCCCATGTTGCCACCCTGTTTCTCTACTTCCGCTACCACTACCGAAGGCTCACGGCCGGCATTCTCGGCGATGATTCTAATCGGTTCCTCAAGGGCACGGCGGAGAATTTCGATCCCCGTCTTCTCATCGCCTTTCACAGGAATATCATTGAGCATCTTGGCCGCACGCAGAAGCGCCACACCGCCGCCCGCGACAATCCCTTCTGCAACGGCCGCGCGGGTGGCATTCAAAGCATCTTCAATACGAAGTTTCTTTTCCTTAAGTTCGGCTTCGGTGGCGGCGCCGGCTTTAATCACCGCTACCCCGCCGGCGAGCTTCGCGAGCCGCTCTTCGAGTTTTTCTCGATCGAATTCTGATTCGGTCTCTTTGATCTGCGCCCGAAGCTCACTGATGCGCTTATCAATTTCACTCTGTTTGCCCGCGCCATCAATGATGGTGGTATTCTCTTTGGTGGCGATAATCTTGCGCGCTCGACCAAGCATCTTGACCTCGGCGGCATCAAGCTTAAGTCCCAGTTCTTCAGAAATGACGGTACCACCGGTCACGATTGCGATATCGGCAAGCATCTCTTTGCGGCGGTCGCCAAACCCCGGTGCCTTCACCGCCAGTGAATTAAAGGTTCCGCGGAGTTTATTCACGATCAACGTCGCAAGCGCCTCGCCATCCACTTCATCAGCGATAATCACAAGATCTTTCTTTCCCGATTGCGCGAGCTTCTCAAGAAGTGGGAGAATATCGGCAATCGCAGAAATCTTCTTGTCGGTGATAAGAATATGCGGATCGTTCATCTCGGCCTCGAGCCTCTCCGGATTCGTGATCATATACGGCGAGACATAGCCGCGATCGAACTGGAGGCCATCAACCTTCTCTACCGTGAGGCCAAAGGTTTGCGACTCTTCGACCGTCACCACTCCATCGTTGCCTACTTGATCCATCGCCTCGGCAATCTTCTCGCCAATCTCTACCTCTTGGCCGGCGATCGTTGCCACTTGCGTCTTCTCTCCTTTGGACGAGATTGATTTGGAAGTCTTTTTAAGATAGGCGGTCACCGCCTCCACTCCTTTTTCGATGCCGCGCTTGAGCGCCATAGGATTGGCACCGGCGGCCACGTTCTTAAGGCCCTCGGCGATGATCGCTTGGGCGAGCACGGTTGCAGTGGTGGTGCCGTCACCGGCGACGTCGTTGGTTTTGGTCGCCACTTCTTTTACCAGCGCCGCGCCGACATTTTCAAACTTGTCAGAGAGTTCAATCTCCTTGGCAATGGTGACGCCGTCGTTTGAAACTGTGGGCGAACCATAACTTTTATCAAGAATCACATTGCGCCCCCGTGGCCCCAAGGTTACCTTGAGGGTATCGGCGAGTTTATCGACGCCGCGCTTAATCGCCGCGCGGGCTCTCTCGTTAAAGATGATCTGCTTAGCCATAGTGCATGGGTTAGAATAATCTACTCGTGTGACTTCGTGTTACATTTCGTGTCTTTTCGTGTATGCAAGTCTTCCACACTAATAGACACAAATACAAACACGAATGGACACGAATCTCATAGGGAAACTACTTCTCTATAATTGCGAGCACGTCGTCCTCCTTAAGAATAAGGTACTCGACGTCGTCGATCTCGACTTCGTTCGGCGAGTATTTGGTGAAGACTACGCGGTCGCCCTTCTTCACTTCCATGGGCGCGCGCTTGCCATCCTCCATGCGCTTTCCCGGCCCCACCGCGATCACTTCCCCTTGTTCAGGGCGTTCTTTTTCGGCAGTATCGGGAAGCACGATGCCGGATTTGGTTCGTTCCTCTTCGGTAATGGGTTTAACGATTACTCGATCACCAAGCGGTTTAAGGTTCATTTTGGCCATAAATAGTGTGCGCACCTCCCTTCGTATACCTTAAAAGATGGTAGAATATTCTGCGTTGTTCTGGTCGCCTCAGGCGACCGTCTGTTCTGCGATGGAGGTCTTTAACGCGGAACCACGCAGAATGGAACGCAGAACTACGCAAAACGTGATTAGCACTCTTATTTACCGACTGCTAATCCGCCTGCTATCGTAGCACTCTCGTTAAATAAGTGTCAAGGGCTAAGAGGGTCGGAGCTCGGAGTTGGGAGCTCGGCGATCTAAATTGACTATCCAGAGGGCAAGAATCAAGAAAAAAAGGCCCTGCCCGGCTTTGAGAGTCCAGAGGTAATGGTCGAAAAGAGAGAGAAAGAGGAGTACTAAAAGAGCAAAAGAGACAGCCGCAAACTCTAGCGAGGGTGGAGATAACCTTGAGAGAAGTCGTTTAACCATAACGACGACAAGCCCCAACATACATACAATCCATATCACAAAACCTGTCACTCCCAACTCGGCAAGAATAAGAAGTGGCACATTATGGGCTGGCTGGTACTCCCAAGGCGGAAGCGAACTATCTATTCGCGCGAAGGTCGCGTTGGTGAAATTACCTGCCCCCACACCACGATAGTTTGATTCTCTTACTAATGCGAGCGCCCGTTCAGTGAGCATCACGCGATCCACCAAGGAGCGGTCAGTCACATGATACCCCGAGGGATCCACCCGAACGGCTACCACGTCACGGAAGATGACGGCGAATAGCAAAGCGCTCATCGCTAATAGCACGAAGATGAGTTGATACTGTTTCACTAGCTCTCGCTTACGAAACCAAAGCCAGAGAAAGAAAAGAAGGAAGATGAGAAATCCAGTGAGCCACGCAGAACGGGAGAAGGTAAAAAACAGACCGGTGAAGATCACCATGACTATAAAAGGAAGGCCTATCGCGAATCGCTTATCGCGAAACGTCGCGAATACTTTGGGACCCAGATACACGGTAGCAAGTAAAAGAGCAACCAGTAGAAATCCTGCCAGCACATTGGGATGCGGCAGTATGCCATAGGCGCGTAAGAAATATTCCCCCACTCCTTTGGCGATCGCCACTCCCGGTTCGCCTGCGGCGAGTGGTGATTCACCGAGGAGACGAAGCCCTAACGATGACTGATTGAGAAACTGGAAAAGCCCAATAAAAGCCTGAAGATAGGCGGAGATGACAAGCCACATAACAAGAAAACTAAAACGCGGGCGCAAGGTAGCGACGCCTACGTAGAGTAGTACTCCGAGGAACAGTCGATACGTTGCCCAAAGCGCGGCAATCCGATCGCTGGCCCATATAACGGAGATGAGTGAGAGTACGGGGAGTAGAACTAGTGGAACTGTTATCCATCGTGGGCTGGGATTGAAGGCACGTTGCTTTTTTGAAACCAAAATACCAACCGCCACAAGAAACATAACCAGCACAACGTCAGAAATAAAGAGACTCACCGACCCATACTCCCAGAATCCTCCCGCCAGGGTGCGACGAAGAAGAATGAGGCGCGTCTGAATAGGCAATAACAAAACAAAAAGCGCCAATAGAAAATAGGCGCCGCGCTCGAGAGTAAAAAAACTGATGAATCTTTTCATAACGTCCGACATCGCTCTTGGTACTCACGGGCAATCTCTCTCCTTCTATCCTGCGTATGGAGTTTGATACATGAGAAGGTCAGCTGCACCTCGCCGGCGGGGCTGCCCTGCGTGAGCTTTGCATAGATACGTTTTTGGTAGCGGGCGGCAATTGACTCAAAAAGATTGCCCACCGGTCCGCGAAGCATCCTTTCTCCTACTCTCGCGACGCGCGATGGGTTTAATTTTTCAAATCCCGAGATGACCGCTTCGGAAACAAAATTCGGAAACTCTTCGTGGATCCACGGGTTCGCGGCGAGAAATTTCTGATAGACCTCTTTTCCAAAAATAGGTAAAAGTTCACGAAACCAAAAGATGCGATGGACATCTTTCTCAAAAGGAAGATCGGCAAGGGTGAAACGTTTTAAATCAAGAGCGTCCTCGGTGATAAGAAAGGAGAGGCAGAGCCGCCTGCCGGTACGCGTCCGGCTAATCTTTTCGCCCCGTAGCCACAGCAAGAGATACAAAAGCGCCCGCGTGAGATACAAACGCCTTTTTTTGACTACGAAGAGAAGATCGATATCGCTTGTTTCGGTGACGTTCTCGAGGGCTAAAGAATTCACCACCCCAATCATGCGAATAAACGGGATATGACGGATGGCGTTCATCGCGTGTTTAAGCGCTTTCCAATGGAAAATAGCGATCTTCTGACGGCGGAGACGTTCGTCGATAATCGCTTCTCGTCTTAACAGGGCATAAAAGCCGCGATCGGTAACCACCTTTCCAGATGCGACGAGTCCATCGAGAGCTACATCAATCTCCTCTAACGTCGCCCGAACTTTAGGGAGTGACTGCCAGATCTCAACCAAGGTCAAAGGATGGTTAAAAAGATCGTAGTAAACGAGAGCCTTGAGAATGGCAGTCCCAATGACATCGTGTTGTATGATCCGATTACTGGTAGGTAAGGTAGCTGTAGGAAGCATGACAATAATGTCCAATTTCTAATTACTAATGCCTAATCAAGCTTAAATGACTAATGTCTAATCAATTTCTCAATTCGCTAACGTTAGACATTGATTAGAAATTAGGAATTAGACATTAGAAATCTTGTAGCTTTTATACTCTCTTGGAAAGTCGCGCAAACAGCTTGGCAAGGTATTGTCCGGTGTAAGATCGTTTCACCTTCGCCACTTCTTTCGGTGTTCCTTGAGCGACAACCTCTCCTCCGGCATCGCCGCCCTCGGGCCCGAGATCAATAATCCAATCAGCTGATTTGATCACGTCAAGGTTATGCTCGATCACAAGGATCGTATTGCCGGCA
Source organism: Parcubacteria group bacterium (assembly GCA_016203935.1). GTDB lineage: Bacteria > Patescibacteriota > JACQLU01 > JACQLU01 > JACQLU01 > JACQLU01. Next base: position 5,954 of record JACQLU010000015.1, read on the forward strand.
TCAGCGAGCCGGTGTAATACCGAAAGCAGATGCTTCACATCATGGAAGTGAAGTCCGGTCGTTGGCTCATCGAGGATATAGAGAGTGCGGCCCGTGGCGCGGCGCGAAAGTTCGGTAGAGAGTTTTACCCGTTGCGCTTCTCCCCCAGAAAGTGTGGTAGCCGGCTGCCCCAATTTGATATACCCAAGGCCAACATCGGCAAGCGTCTTTAGTTTACTGCGAATCTGCGGCACGTTCACAAAAAACGCGAGCGCTTCATCAACACTCATCCCGAGCACGTCGGCAATGCTCCGCTCCCGATAATGAATCGAAAGCGCCTCGGGATTGTAACGTTTACCTTTACACTCTTCGCAAGTGATATAGACGTCGGGCAAAAACTGCATCTCGATTCTCCGTACCCCGTCGCCCGCACACGTCTCGCACCGTCCCCCTTTCACATTAAACGAGAACCTTCCCGGTTTATAGCCGCGAATACGTGCCTCGGGAGTCGCCGCGAAGAGTTCCCGAATGGGAGTAAAGAGACCGGTATACGTAGCAGGGTTACTCCGCGGGGTGCGTCCAATCGGCGATTGATCAATCACTACCACCTTATCAAGATACTCCGTGCCGCCGATACTCTTGTGAACCCCCGGGGTATCTTTCGCATGGTAGTAGAATCGCGCCAGCGCCTTGGCAAGAATGTCGTTTACGAGCGTTGACTTCCCTGATCCCGAGACGCCGGTCACGGCGACGAACTTCCCGAGGGGAATCGCAACGTCGATAGCCTTAAGATTATGCTCACGCGCGCCGCGAATGGCGAGAGTCTTACCATTACCCTTACGATACTCTTTCGGCGCCGCAATGGCTGCTCTCCCCGCAAGGTATTGGCCGGTAAGCGAACCCGGGACCTTGGTAATCTCTTCGACCGTCCCTTGCCCAACAATCTCGCCGCCTTTCTCACCTGCGCCGGGTCCGATATCCACGATGTGATCAGCCGAACGAATAATCTCTTCGTCATGTTCGACCACAATCACGGTGTTGCCAAGGTCGCGTAGCCGCTTAAGCGTGGTAATGAGTTTGCTATTATCGTGCTGATGAAGCCCGATCGAAGGTTCATCCAAAATATAGAGCACCCCCATGAGCGAAGAGCCTATTTGCGTCGCGAGCCGGATCCGCTGCGCTTCTCCCCCCGAGAGGGTCGCCGAAGCACGGTCAAGGGTGAGGTACCCTACGCCGACATCGATAAGAAAGGTAAGCCGCGCGTTAATCTCTTTCAAAATCTGATGGGCGATGAGAAGGGCATTCGTAGAGAGCCGCTTCTCCTTGGTAAGCGCATGGAAGAAAGCGGCGGTATCGGTGAGCTTACTCTCACTCACTTCCACAATCGATTTGCCGCCAATAAATATCGAGAGTACCTCCTGTTTAAGCCTTGCCCCCTTACAGACCGCGCAGGGTTCGACTCGCATGTACTCTTCAAACTCCGAGCGGATGTAATCCGATTCGGTCTCGCGGTACCTCCGCTCAATATTGGGAATTACCCCCTCAAATTCGGTTTCGTATTCGTACGAGCGGAATTTTCCTTCGGCACTCTGCTCTTTAATAACTACGTGTTCGCCGTTCGTTCCATAGAGTACGACGTGGAGTGCTTCTTTGGGGAGTTTCGCAACCGGCGTATGAATGGAGAATCCGTAGCGCTCGCCGGTGGCGGCGAGCATCCGTAGGTACCACGATGAAGACGAGCCGGTCTTATTCCACGGCCGGATCGCGCCTTCCGCCAGGGTAAGCCGCTTATTGGGAATCACAAGGTCGGGATCCACGGTGAGCTTGGTGCCGAGACCGTCGCACGCGGGACAGGCGCCGTACGGTGAGTTAAACGAGAAACTGCGCGGCTCAATTTCGGGAAGATTGATGCCACAGTGAATACACGCAAAGTGTTCGGAGAAAAGGCGTTCCTCCTTGGTATCAAGAAGATAGAGTGAAACGATGCCGTTCCCTAAATCGAGGGCGGTCTCGAGCGAATCGGCGATCCGCGTCCGATCCTCACTATCGCCGCGGGCTTCCAAGCGATCCACTACCACCTCAATCGTGTGCTTCTTCTGTTTATCAAGCTCCCGCCCCTGGCGGGCCTCTTCAAGCGTAAGCATCTCACCATCGATCCTGACCCGGGCAAAGCCGGCGTCGGCGATCTCTTTTAGTTCCCGTTTGTACTCTCCCTTGCGACCCTTCACGAGCGGGGCGAGGATGAGAAATTTGGTTCCCTTGGCAAGCGCGAGCACTTGATCGGTGATTTGGGAAAGACTCTGGCGATTGATAGGCCGACCGCAGTTGGGGCAGTGAACCTCGCCGATGCGGGCATATAAAAGTCGGAGATAATCGTATATCTCCGTGACAGTTCCGACGGTGGAACGTGGATTTCGTGAGGTACTTTTTTGATCAATCGAGATCGCAGGTGAAAGCCCATCGATCTGATCCACATCCGGCTTCTCCATGAGCCCCAGAAACTGCCTGGCGTAGGCAGAGAGCGATTCCACGTAGCGCCGCTGCCCCTCGGCGTAGAGCGTATCAAAGGCAAGGCTCGACTTTCCCGAACCCGAAAGGCCGGTAAAGACGATGAATTTATCCCGCGGCAGAGTGAGATTAATGTTTTTTAGATTGTGCTCCCGCGCCCCGCGGATGGTGATGACATTGGACATAACTCTAGATACTCGTAGATATTGATAGATACTTGCTCCTCCGACCTCGGTCGGAGTCACGATATTCATTGTTTTAAACAACGAGTATCTATGAGTATCGTCCCGAGAAAATCGAGGGACAAATATCTATGAATATCCATGATCTCTGATGCGCATAGTATAGTTGAAAAATACCGTTCGAACAAGATAAAGGAAGTCATCAAAAAGAATGACCCCATAATATGGGGTCTGATAGGATTGAAAACATGAGATCACTGAAAATGATGAGATCTCCTCTGGCTAGAAGGGGTCCTAGCTATGACTCTGAGGGAGTCGAGGCCGAACCCTTGGCAGATTTTGCGAGGAAGTCCTTCCCCATCTTGGTCAGCTTGAGGACTTCAGCATTTTTATCCTCCACCCTCACTTCACCCCTCTTCACGCAGCCACACCGCATAAGAAGGTGAGGAACCTGCCACTGAAAATAGTACGTTTTAGTCTTGGGAGGTTCGAGAAGACCACGCTGGATGAGATTAGCAGTAATCGCCTCAAGAGTAGCCGGAATGCCATTGGTTTCGAGAAACTCGATGGCACGCAGCTGCAGAAAAGCGATTCCAGTTTGGGAGATCTTATCCCGCGGTCTTGCGACGGGTTTAGCTCTCTCCTGCTTGAGTGTGGATTGTGCCTTCACTTTCTTCTTCGGCTTCACAATCTCGATCTCCGACGGCGAGAGAGATATACCGAAGAGTTTCTCTATCAGTTCCCGCACTTGAGCCGCCTCGCCTCGTAAGTTGGCCGCTTCCCCACGCAAAGCCTCTGCTTCCAGTCCGAGTTGTTTTGCTTCTGCCTCCTTCTCGTTGGCCTTTTGCTCCTTATACGTCGCCTGAGCTTCCTTTTGTTCCAGTTCTCCGAACTTCTCAGGAAGCTTCTCTTGTGCTGCCGTAAGAATTCCCTGCCACTTCATACCAATTGTCCTCCTTAGAAATGTTTGACTCATGATGATAAATCTTTATCATCTTCTTGTCAACATAAGGATAACCCCGCGCAATGTATGCACGGGGTTAAAACCCAAGAGAAACTACAGGATAGCAGTTAATTCTTGGGTGATTGTTTCTTAGTGGGGACCCTCCTACGCTTTGCGACTTCGTCGGCATGGAGAAGAGTAAAGACGTACGCCTTCAGAAGATCGTCATAAGCGATTCCTACCACCTCCGCCCAGTTAAGCGGTATGGTATGGAAGGTGACGGCTTGGATGGCAACGTACTCAATATACCGCATGAGTGTCTTATCGTTGCGCTCACACTGCTCCCACAGTGGATGGCGTACATTGAAGCGGAGAATTCCTGTTTCAATCTCCAGCTCCCACGCCTTGGAAGAACCAGACATGGAATCGAACAAGAACTGGAGACCAGAGCTATCGCTTCGCACGGTCACTCTCTGCTTGCCATGCGGACCCGTAACGGTAAGAGGTACGTGTGCCTTCTTGTCTTTCTCGGGTGTTCCCTTCGGATGATTATCGCCATTCTTTCGTGGTTTCGGTTGCAGGGAAGGCCCTTCGATCGAGAGTGAGGACTCCTGTTGCACGCCTTCCACGATCTCTTTCGGGGGTTCGGTATGCCCTACTCCCACCGTCCCTTTACCAAAGGATTTCACAACCTCCAAAAGGTCTTTGAACGCTGGATTTTTAAGAACGGCATCTATCACTCGCATCGACTGGATGCCAAGTTCTTGATAGCGCCGTTCCTGCCGAGCTTCACGGACCTCTTGAAAGTGCTGGTGTCCTACCTTCCTGAACCAAGCGTCAATGCAGGCACATAACCCTGTCAATGCATCATTCTTCTCGAAACCCTTACGGTTAGGATGGAATTTTGCATTAGTGGAGAGTATCTGTCCCTCAAAAATACCAGAGGTGAAGACAGAAATGACCTCCTCACTTAAAGGCAACCAGTCGTTCACCGACCTTGCAAAGGTAGCAAAGTTGATGCGGTAATCGTTACCAACTTCACCAACAGTTACCTGACCCTTCCTACCCTTAGCAGTCTTCCTGGCAATGTAGAGCTCAAAGATGGTAGGGCCCGCATCGAGGTCGGTAATCGTTTGAACTTCAAGTGGCTCTCCCTCGAAGGGTTTTGCCGAGAACACCAGCGGAGGTAAGTCTCGACCATCTAGATCCTTGATGCGGATTGAAACAACCGTCTCATACTTACGCATCACGGGACTATACCGGTCGAGAATTTCAGCCTTTAATGATTCACCACTGATCCGGCTAATCATTCTGTCGGTAGTGAAGTTCTCGATCCGCATTTCAGTCCGCCACGGTACTCGCTGTTGACCATGGCGACCCTGAAGTTCGAACACAAGATCTGTGCGAGCAGCGCGGGGAATCCCTGAGACTACGCGCTGAGCACGGATTTCGTCAGTGACAAAGGTCCACTCGATGAACCCACGCGGCTCGTCTTTCGGTGTAGAGAGGAAAGTGTATCGTTCACACTTACCAAGTGGCGCTATAAGCCCAACGCCAAATCTCCCCATCTTACTCGAATCCTTCACCGATTGACATACCGAGCGGAGAGCCTTCTCGAACTCTTTCTGGTTCTTCCCTAGTCCATTATCACTAATGGTCAGGTTCCTTGCTCTACGGTTGATAGTGACCCATACTTTAGTCGCCTCCTCGTCAAGAGCATTCTGGATGGTCAAGAATGATATCGTGAAGGGTTGGGTAGCTACTCGCGAGCCTCAATAAGGTCTCGCCTTGATGGAACTCGATCTGACTAACACGCTGAGCAGATGTTCCTTCCATTGCTATTTCCTCCTCCCTCCCTCGGGGATATCGTAGGCAGGAATTTGCTTCCTAGCCTGCTCGCTGCAAAGTTTTTCTAGTAGGTTCGAGAACCGGAAGATGGTATCACCTCCTGTGAGCTTTCGCAACTCGCGTCTCTCTTCGGCACTGAACTCCTCCGAGAGAATCTGTTCTAACAGAGGAACAGATGCCTGAATGAGGTGAGCGAGGATCGTCAAGAACCCCCGATGGCCTGGTAAGCCATTTGTTACCTTGCGAAGTCTCCTAGGCCGAGATGGTAGGGGTTCCTGTGAAACCAATGAGACCTCCTTCCTCTGGACGGTTTCCGGTAATCCACTTGGGAAATGAGATTGGTGTCTTGCTAGAATCTCGTCTATCATCCGAAGCCTACGCAACGAGAATCCTTGCTTACCACGCAATACCTCGACGAGACTGTCTCTACTTCCGTATCCGATTTCGCGTACCAGAGAATTGATATTCTCCACGTTGTGCGCTACCAGTACGCCGAGCTGGCGGACTGTCGGTGTTAACCATTCCAGTTCCACGACTCGATAGCCTCTTGACTGGAGAAAAAATCTAATTTTTATTAGATTCTCTCCCTGAGGCTTCGCTCGACCAGTAAGCCATCCTTGGATCAAACGACGATAGCGTGGGGCTCCGAAGAACTCTGCAATTGGCTGCAGTGCTTGGGAAGAAACCTCGCCCATCGGAAATTGCCCAACATAGTGTGCAAGGCATTCTTCGGTCGTTCCCTCGAATCCTATCTCGATCTGCCGCTCCGTAGTCATTAAATTCCCTCCTCTCCATATCCTTTTCTGTAAAAGAACTCTCCAAGTACGTAATCGAGAGGCAGGACCTATCCCTCCTTTTTGCCTCTCTCCTATTTCATACTTTGGTTACGAAAGAGTAACAATAATTTATGGAAAAGTCAAATAAAATGAGGCCACCCCAGTTGGCTGGGGTGGTTGATCTCAAGAAGAATGCCGATACGGTTATTCGCTCGCTTCGCCGGTGACTTCGACGACCTCGCCGTCAGACTCTTGTACATACGCGAGGGTGTAGCGGCGACCGTTGGAGCCGTAGCGATACTGGTAGGGTTCGGTATTAACTGGATCAAGGGGTAGTGGTTTCGATGAGAGACTGGTTAGCCCGCTTTGCCGTAGTTCAATGAGAAGGTTACGTAATTCAATGTAGCCTTTGGCACTCGGCTCTCTGCGGTCGCTTAATTCTGGAAGATGCGACCCCAATTTGGCAAGCTCGATCCCGACTAACTCCATATCCAAAGCCCTTCGTACATCGCGGGTGGTCTCCACGGGCATATTCACCACGTGAATAAAGGAACGGATTTTGCGTTCTTCTGACCAGTTACCAAATCGGTCGGCTTGGCGTACGTAGAGAACGTAATTCCCCGCTGGTAAGGTATCAGTGAAAACCGTATCAAAGAGCTCTCCAATACCGAGAATAAACGGCCGCTCACGCTCTCCGTGGAAACTTAATCCGTCAAAGAGACGCTCCAGCCGATACTCCATCCAGTGCACATCCTCATTGTCAAAGAATGAACGCACCACTGGCTTCTCGGGGGTTCCCACGACTGACACTCCCTGTGCGGGAGCCGCGGGAGGAGTAGTATCAGGCGGAATGGCGAGTGGATCTTGGATTTTATAGAGACTCGCTTCTTCGGTCGAAAGCGTAAAGATCGGTCGCACCGCAAAGCCATTGGCTCCGGCATGCGGCCAGCGAAGGCGTTCAATCGGACTAAAGGTCCTGCGCACGGTTTCGCTGCCGTTCTCTTCCACCACATACACGGCGCTATCATTGGGAAACTGCACCAGAGTCCCGGAAGGAGCCGTAAGCGGCGCGCCAAGAATGATGCGACGTATGACCTCATCAGAGACCGTACGAATACGTTCCCATCTGAATCCATATGAAAGAAAGGTTGCCATGCTTATGATAGGCCGTTTCGTATCGTTTTCAATCAAATACACCCTCGGGTGATTTGCACTCTTGATAAGTGCGCCGTTGGGGTACCACCCGATAGGAAGTGTTCTGGTAACCGTAAGACCGCTAAGGTTAGCGACCGAAATAATCTCGGCTTCGCTCCCCCCAATGGCGGTAAAAATATCCCACGAAGGTACACGCATGAGCTCACCCACATTATTGACCACATAAATAGGAGAGGTACCGGCTACCTTGAGAAACGTGCCAACACGATAGGAGAGCGGATCTTTGGTTACCGTGATCTTACGCGCATCATCAAGATCAATATCGAAGATGTCGTTCGCAGTATATCCGTACGATACTAAGACCTCCATCGAAGGGATATACTGACCGCTTCGCCCGCGATTGACGATCCGATAAAGGGCGTCACGCCCGCTGATTCTCACCACGATGCCATCGGGGAAGCGTTCCTCGCCCACCGAGGCCGAACTCGAAGGTAAGTAAGCGAGCAGTGCAAAGAAGAGCGCGAGGAGAATAGTGAAGAAACCGTAGAGAATAAGCCGTTTTTGGTTCATAGGATTGTGTGGTAGCATGGCATTTTGAAAGACATGACACTATAGTACATATGTGCAAAAGTGTCAACACTATGGCATGATGGCCAAATTGCACAACTTCGGTGCTCAATAATGATGTGTGTGAACAATAAATTAAGACAATGAGTACCGAATGGACACAATCATTACTCAAAAAAAGAGGCCTCAAGCGTGAGGTCCCTTTCAGCGTTGTTCTGCGTACAGTTCTGCGCTAGACTTTAAATATCCAGAACCGTGCTACAATGGCAACCGCAATCGGGATGGTAAGATTATCAATACCGCGCTTAGAGATAGCTTCGAATATTGTCGCAACTAATGCCAGGGTAACGGTGGCAACGTACATTGTGGGAGATTCGAGCGAGAATCCGCCAAAAAGCCTGAGAACAAGAAAGATACTGATAAGACTTGCGAGAAACATGGCAATCGATCCTCGAATCGAAATCTCCTTTCCGGCAAGATGGAAATGGTGGCGCGCACCACGACCAATGAGGGTGGCGAACGCGTCACCAAACCCAAGCGTCACCGCACCCAGAATAGCGATGATGCGATAGAGGTGGTACGTAACCGCATTCGAAAACGACGGCATGAACGCCGGATTCCACGTAAAGAAGATAAGGAGAAGAATGGCGAGGGGGAAATAAATAAATCCCAAGTGGTCTACCTTACGATCAATAGTAAGCTCACCGCCCCTTCGCAGAGCGAAATTGATGATGAAGAAGACGAGTGGGATGAGCGCCGCATAGATCCACGTCTCAAATTGCACTGCCGCGAGCCACACCCAAAGGCCGGCGACCATATGGAGACCTTTGCGGGCAAAGAGCACATACCCACGGCGCGCGAACCTCTCAGCAATCACAATGGCGAGCGCGCCGCCGAGTAACGAGAAAAGGAACCAGACAAGATCGGTGAAAAACATATGAAAAGTTACCTAATTATATAGATGTTTCATCATAGCGAATCATTATCATCCATGCAACCGACTCTCAAAGCTACCATCCAAGCCTTTCCGCACAAACCGGGTTGTTACCTCTTCTATGACCAAGCCGGGGATGTAATCTATGTGGGTAAAGCCAAGGATCTTAAAAAACGTGTGGACTCGTATTTCCGCCCCCATCCTGTACTCGATCCCTGGAAACGGCGACTCCTTACCGAGATCGCGACCCTTAACCACGTCGTGGTGAGTAACGAGCTTGAGGCGCTTCTTTTTGAATCAACCCTTATTAAGCGCTTTAAGCCAAAATTTAACGTGATGCTTAAGGACGATAAGAACTATCTTTGGATCGAGATCGGCGACGAGGTCTATCCGCAACTCCGGTTTGTACGGCGCATCACCCCTCACGGAAAGAAGAGGTACTTTGGCCCCTACACGAATGCCTTCTCGATCCGCGCAACCCTTCGTATCCTCCGCCGTATCTTTCCCTATTCGACCTGCGGCCGTAATCTCGATGGAAAACATCCGACGCCGCGCCCCTGTCTTCATTACTATCTTAAACTCTGCCCGGGTGCCTGTATCGGCGCCATCACTCCCCAAGTATATCAAAAGAACATCGATAGGGTCACCTCGGTGCTCTCGGGGCGGACCGAAGAGGCACGATCACTCCTCACGGCAATGATGGAGCGGGCTTCCCGTGAGGAGCGTTTTGAAGCCGCGGCCAAACTTCGCGACCAGATCACTCTTCTCGATGCGATTGCGCTACGCCAGTACGTGATCACCCCCTCGTCAGTAGCCCGCGATGTCCTCGGTATCGCACGAAATGATGCCACCGTGGTAGCTCACCTTCTTATCATCCGAGGTGGTAAAGTACTAGGGAGCGAACGGTTTCTGCTTACCGACGCCCTCGGTGCGCCGCCCCCTGAAACCATCACGCGTTTTCTCAAGCAGTACTATGCGCGCACCGAAAATATCCCCAAGGAGATTATCATCGAGCACGTTATCGAGGAACGATCACTCATTGAAACATGGTTAACTCATCGATCAGGACACGCCGTATACCTCCTCATCCCCAAAAGAGGGATACGTAAGAAACTCTTACGTTTGAGTATCGAGAATGCCAAAGAGTATGCCCGTACAGACGCCAAAACCTACCACAAACGCCACACGCGAATTACCAAGGGACTCAACGAACTTACCTCGATGCTCCATCTTCCTCGCCTCCCTCAACGGATTGAAGCCTTTGATGTCTCTAATATCCAAGGCACCTCGATGGTAGCTTCGATGGTAGTACTCATTGACGGCGAACCTGCCAAGGGGTTGTATCGGAAATTTAAGATCAAAACACTCATAGGCGCCAACGACCCTGCCGCAATGGCTGAAGTGTTACGTCGAAGATTTACCCATCTCACTACCGACCACAAGGCTCCGCTTCTCAAGAGCGACGAGAGTTTCTCGCAAACCCCCGACCTCGTGATCCTTGATGGCGGAAAGCCACAACTCTCCGCAGGACTTACGGTATGGAGAAAACTTTCCCTTTCGATCCCATTAACCGCTCTGGCAAAACGGGAAGAAATTCTGTATCTTCCTGAACCCAAGGAAGGGTACCGTGAAGTAAGGTTCGAGCGAGCAAGCCCTGCGCTCCACATTATCCAGAAGATTCGCGACGAAGCCCATCGTTTTGCCATTACCTACCATCGGAAACTACGGGGAAAGAGAATGCTGGGGGGAGGGAGAGTCCCTCCAAAGTAGGGACTCTCCCTACTCAATGATTTGACAGGATTATCTTGATCTGTTACTATGATGTTTACCTTTTCAACTCGCTCTGCTTCGTATACTATGACAGGGTGATACCAACCGAGCTTTTCGTGTGTTAATTATATTACAAAAAGTACCCCTTTTCGGTTATGACCCCTCTCCAAATTGTCGAGATTGTACTGGCATCACTCTTGACCGCAGCCATTCTCATTCAAAGCAAAGGAGTAGGCCTCTCGGCAACCTTTGGCGGCGAAGGAAACTTTTATCGGACAAAACGAGGTTTTGAAAAGACCCTCTTTAATCTCACTATCCTCCTCGCGATTGGCTTTTTCACGGTGGCGACGCTCATGGCGTTTCAGATTATCTAAGGCCACCTCTCTTTCTTAAGCGACAACTATTCGTAGAGTCTCTTTTGGCATCGGACCATCTTCCTCCGATCCTTCCTCCTCCGTCGCTTCCCCGTTCTATGGAAGCCGTTTAGGTTTGTCGCGCCTTCTCTTTCTTTGGCGGCTCTTGGGAAAACGAGAACGGACGATTTTTAATATCGCACTCACGCTTGCGTTCGTGGCGGTAAGCGCCATCCTTATTCAAGCGTATCTCAACGCCACCGAGGTGGTACCGGAAATCGGAGGAAGTTATCGGGAGGGCACGGTGGGTGAACCCCGCTTTGTGAATCCCGTCCTCGCGCAGACCAACGACGCCGACATGGATCTCATTCCGCTCATCTACTCTTCACTCTTTAAGTTTGACGAGAACCGCACGCTCGTACCGGACCTCGCCAAGGAGTATACGGTGAGTGAAGATGCGAAGACCTACACGATCACGCTGCGCGACGACGCAACCTTCCATGACGGCACGCCGCTTACCGCTGACGATGTCCTCTTTACCCTCTCGCTCATTCAGAATGTCAACGTAGGAAGCCCCTTGTATCTCAATTTCCTTAATGTCGATGTCGCGAAGGTAGACGCGACGAAACTCACCTTCACCCTTCCCAAAGTATTTGCGCCATTCTTAGCTAATCTCACCTTTGGGATCCTCCCCCAGCATCTCTGGCAGCAGATTGAACCGCAGAACGTGAGCCTTGCGGAACTTAACCTTACGCCGATCGGTTCGGGCCCCTACGCCTTTGAGAAGTTTACCAAAGACCGACGGGGAACAATTCTTAAATATGTCCTCCGCGCGAACCCCGATTACTATGGCACGCAACCTTATCTAGAGCGCCTCGAGTTTGTCTATAACCGCACCGCCGAAGAGGCAGTGGAGGGATTTGCGCGAGGCGAATTCTCCGGTATCGCCCACATTACCCCGGCGCTCCTTAACAAAGTAAAGGATGACGCGGGTATCACGCTCTATCGCATGGAGCTCCCGCGCTACTTTGCGCTCTTTTTCAATCTCAAGGATGGATTCGTTGGTCAAAAACCGATCCGCGAAGCTTTGAGACTTGCAACCAATAAGGAAGCACTCCTTACGGCAGTCAGCGGAGAAGCAACAGTCACCCACGCGCCTATTCCGAATGAACTATTAGAAGGAGACCTCGCGCGATTTTCGCCCTATGATCCCAACCGCGCCAAGGAGATACTCGCTGGATTAGGCTGGAACGATAGCGACTCCGATGGAATCCGTGACCAAAATGGGTTCATGCTCAATATCCAGGTCACCACCACTGACCAACCGACCGACCTTGCCGTGCTCGAGATGCTTACACAAGAGTGGCGCGAGATCGGCGTCAACCTCGTCGTGAATCCCCGTCCCGCGCTTGAGTTACAAACCGAGGATATCAAAAATCGTCGCTATCAAGTGCTCTTCTATGGCGAAGTACTCGGGAACGAACCCGACCCCTACCCATTCTGGCACTCCACCCAGGTTACCGATCCGGGACTTAACCTTTCCAATTTTGAAAGCATCGAAGCCGACCGCATCTTGGAGAGTGCGCGGCAACTTACCGACGGCACCGCGCGGATTGAGAAGTATCGTGAATTTAGTGAGATTGTTGCGAGAGAAATCCCGGCGCTCTTCCTCTTTAATCCCTACTATATCTTCGGTACCAGTGACGAAATTCGAGGTGTGACGGTAAACCATGCCACGATCCCGAGTGACCGATTTAATGAGATCTCGTCGTGGTATAGCAATACCAAGCGCATCTTTTCGCGGATTAACACTGACTCAACAGAGACCGTCGCAGACTAATATAGTGGAAGGGAAGGAGACTGGTGAGAATGGTAGATTGCACCCTGCCTTTCTCAAAATGGGGATGTGGCGGAACTGGCAGACGCGCACGGTTCAGGGCCGTGTAGGAGTAATCCTGTGGGAGTTCGACTCTCCCCATCCCCATAGTCTTGCATTTCGAATCCGAGGTTTGTAGTTCAAAAGTTTTGGACTTTGAACTTTGGACTTTGAACTTCATGGCAGTAATCCTCCCTGCGTCATCAAACTTACGCAGGAATATCTTCATTCTTAATTCCCTAATTCTATGATGACCCCCCGTTTTCGACGTAGAGAGCCGCGCCGTCGCCCTCCGGAAAGTGGCCGAACCGCGATCCGCACCCTCTCTGAGACCATACCCATTGAAGCCCACCGCTTCACCGGACAGCATGGAAGCCTCCGCGTGATTCCCCTAGGGGGACTCGAAGAGGTTGGTAAAAACATGATGGCGATTCAATATGAGCGCGACCTCATTGTCATTGACGTCGGCCTCAACTTCCCCGACGAAACCATGTTTGGGATTGACTATATCATCCCCGATTTTACCTTCTTAAAACAGCACCAGAGCGACATCCGCGGCATCTTCATCACCCACGGCCACATGGACCACATGGGCGCGCTTCCCTATATCCTTCCCAAGATCGGCATGCCACCGGTGTATGGGACTAAACTCACCATCGGCATGATCGAGGATCGCCTCGAGGAGTTCCACCTCGTGGGAAGGACAAACCTAAGGACCATAACTCCCGACGATGTCTTAAAGCTCGGTAACTTTGAGATAAGTTTCTTCCGTGTCAATCATAATATCCCCGACGGGGTCGGCATCGTGGTAAAGACCCCGGAAGGGGTACTCGTCCATACAGGAGATTTTAAATTCGACCATACGCCGGCGGCCGGCCAACTGCCCGCTGAATTTGGCAAGATTGCCGAAATCGGCGATCGCGGAGTGCTGATGCTCATGTCCGATAGCACCAACGCCGAGGGCCCCGGCTATGCCATTTCCGAGAAAGAGATCGGTAAAACCCTTTCGCAGATCATCGCCGAAGCCCCTGGGCGCGTCATGGTCACCACCTTTGCTTCGCTCATCTCGCGTATCCAACAAACCGTTGATGCCTCAATAAAGTATGGCCGCCACGTGGCGTTTTCAGGCCGTTCCATGGAGAAGACTGCCGAGGTCGCCATGCGTCTTGGCTACCTTAAAGTACCCAAGGATTTCTTCATCCCGATCCGCGAAGTCGAGAATGTCGATCCGCGCCGCGTGACCATCCTCGCCACCGGCTCGCAAGGTCAATCGGAATCAGCGCTTGGCAGGATCGCAAGCGGCGACCACAAATTCATCCATATCCAGAAAGGCGATACGGTAATCCTCTCCTCGTCGCCCATCCCGGGCAATGAACGGGCGATCTACGCCCTCATGGATAACCTCTACCGCGCCGGCGCCAAAGTGATCTACTCGAAGATCATGGGCGTACACGTCTCGGGCCACGGCTATCAGGAGGATCTTAAACTCATGCTCGCGTTAGTAAAACCCCGCTACTTCATGCCGATCCACGGCGAGCATCACATGCTGGTAGCCCACGCCCAGATCGCCCAAGACCTTGGCATTCCACCCGAGCACGTCTTCATCATGGAGAACGGTCAAGTGGTGGAAATCAAAACTGGCGTCGCCCAAAAGGCGCGCGAGAAGGCCCCGGCCGGTCTTATCCTCGTTGATGGTCTCGGGGTTGGTGATATCGGCAACGTCGTCTTACGCGACCGCCAAGTGATGGCACAGGATGGGATGCTCGTGCTTATTGCGAAGATCGATAACAATACGGGTCAACTCGTCGACGAACCGGATATCATTTCGCGCGGGTTTGTCTACATGAAGGAATCGGACGAGCTCATGCGCGGCGCGAAGGCAGTGGTGCGGGATATCTTAAACCGCAATGGTCATGAGAAGAGCATCGACCATGGCGAGTTACGCGCGATCCTGCGCGACGAACTGGGAAAGTACCTCTTTAAGCGCACCGAGCGCCAGCCGATGATTCTGCCAATTATCCTTACGGTCTAGCGACCAGTCACCGGTGACCAGTGATTGGTATCTGTCAAGGAGTTGCCAGGACATGTTACAGTAAAATTATCAAAGCTAATGAAGCTAACGAAGCTAAAAAGCTAACGAAGCTTAATCTATGCCTCGTCTCTTTTCCGGCATTCAACCTACGGGCGCACTCCATCTAGGAAATTACTTAGGTGCGGTTAAAAATTGGGTGACACTTCAGGATCAATACGAAAGTATCATCTCGATTGTGGATCTTCACGCGATCACGATTCCGTATGATCCTAAGACCCTCCACGAACGAACGATTGGACTTGCCATTGATCTCATTGCGCTTGGCATCGATCCCAAAAAGACCAAGCTCTTTACCCAATCGCACATCGAGGAGCATGCCCTCTTGGGTTGGCTCTTGGGGACCATCACCAAACTTCCCGAACTTAACCGCATGACGCAGTTTAAGGAGAAGGCGGCGCAGCATGCGAAGAGCATTAATCTTGGTCTCTTTGCCTATCCGGTCTTGCAAGCCGCCGATATTCTTCTCTACAAAGCCGAGGTGGTACCGGTGGGCGAAGACCAGGTACAGCATGTGGAACTTACCCGTGATATCGCCGACCGGTTCAATACCGTCTTTGGTACAGTTTTTCCTCTTCCCAAACCGCTCCTTACACCTACGGCGCGCGTGATGAGTTTAGATGATCCCACAAAGAAAATGAGCAAAAGCCGCGGGGAGAAGACGTGTATCAATCTAGCTGACGAACCCGAAGTAATCCAGGAGAAACTCAAATCGGCGGTGACCGATTCGGATCCCAAGCGCGCGATCGTGTTTGAAAAATCGGAGCCAGCGATTCCCAACCTGCTTCGGATCTATCAAGCCTTCACCGAGGAGAAAAAAGAGGTGATCGAGACGCACTTTAGCGGAAAGAGTTATGTGGAGTTCAAGGATGAAGTTGCCGAGGTGATCAGTCTTGGCCTTTCCAAGTACCGCAGCGAACGAGCAAAAATCGCTTCAGACCGCACCGCAGTGGAGAGACTTCTCAAAGAGCATGCTGCCGCACTTCGCCCGATTGCAGAGAAAACAATGGGAGAGGTACGGATGGCAATGGGTTTTGAGTAATACTTTATTTGTCATTCCTGCCCCGATATGCATCGGGGTAAACTCCAGCAGGAACCCAAGGTTTGTCATCCCTGCGGAGGCAGGGATCCAGACTGGATCCCAGATTAAATCTGGGATGACAAGAAATGAGGATAGCAACAAAAAAAGGAAAACCGGCCGCCGAAGTGGTGGCCGGTTTTGCATGTTGGTTATGCTCACCGCTCGTCACGCTTGCTGAGCTTTTCCTCGGCAAGTCGGAGTGCTGCTTCGCGTAATTCTCTCCTTGCGCATTCTGCTTCTTCACGCATTGGTGTACGCCAATCAGTGACACCGTTCTTGAGATATTGCTCGTATGCTTCGATTCCCCGATGCGGAGGAATGACTTCGATCCCTTCACAAGAGCAATGACTCCCTTGAGCGTGTTTCATAATACCCTCCTCGCTCATTCTACTGTCAAAGAAGCTAATAAGCTAGTGAAGCTACGCAGTTACCACGTCACTTCCCCTTTCTGCCATGCGCCATTCTTATGAAACTCCAAGACCTCGTGCTCCCAGCGGAAGAGCTCTCCGTCTTTCAAGGATGAGAGTGTGCGTTCAACGATTTTGGGAGCCACGTTTTCTCCATAGACATGCGGTGAACCTCGCATCGCCTCATTATCATCGGCATAGTTGATAAATGAAACTAAAAGTTCAGGGTCAATAGGCGGGGCGAGGAGATTGGCGCCGGCGAGCACTGATTCGAGTCGGTCGGTATTAAAGCGAATCGTGACGCACGGAACATCCAAATGATCGGCTTCTTCCTGCATACTGCCTGAATCAGTCACAATGCAGGTGGAGGCTTTTTTAAGCGCCCGCATGAGCGAGCCGTGATGGGGCCATGGATCGGAGATGACAAAATTGGGATGTTTTTTGGCGTATTCCTCGACCTCAGCAGTTAACCCAAACTCGGCGAGTGCGTACTTCCACGCTTCAAAACTCACCAACCACACAGTCCGCCCTTCCGCAACCAACTGCTCAATCGCCGTAAGGATAGTGCGCACTTTGTGGAACGAGCTTACATTCTCACGTCGATGGATGGTCATAAAAATAAACCCCTTCGTGAACGATGGAAAACGCATGAATACTTCATTACTTGATTCAGCGACCGCCAGTGCCCGATCGACCGCGTCGACCACGGTATTCCCGGTAAGCGCGATAGTCCTTATCGCCATGCCTTCGCCGCGCAGACTCTCCACGCAGAGCGAGGTCGGTGCACAATGCAGGGCGGCAGTGGCCGCGATCGACCGCGTATTGAACTGTTCGGGAAAGGGTTCGATAGTGCCGCGTTCCCAATTCCTTATATCTTTGAGTACCACCATATACTGGGAAATATCAGGAGTTGTCGTCAACGCATCGAAGAACTCTCGACGGGGAGTGAGGCTTCGTACCCCGGCTTCGATATGCACCACCGCCACACGGCTTTGGTAACATGCGACTGCCGAAGCAAACGCGGTCAAGGTATCGCCATGGATATAGGGAACGATGGTCTTGCCGGTCGTTTTGAGCGCCTCCACCACCGTACCCAAGCGGGTGATAATTTGGGCGAGCCGCTCGTGGAGCGATCCTCGGATATTCAGATTGAAATCGGGTACCATCCCGAATTCTTTGGTGACGCCGTCAGAAAGATTATAGCCATAGTGCTGGCCGGTGTGTCCCACGACTAAAAGTTCGCCACGCGTTCTCAATTCAGTAACGAGCGACATCATTTTGATAATGTCGGGCTTTGTTCCAACTACCAAGAGGTGTACTACCTGCGCGGGGTGATCCGCAGTACGGGTAAAAAGATCCTCACGATAGCTGATGGCAGGATCAAGTAGCGAGGGAAACGAAGGGGTCATGAAGAAAGAGATGAGAAAAGATCGACCACAAAGCCTGTCTCACGCATGAGCGCCTCTGTGTGTCTCACAATGTCGTGAAGGTCGTCATTAGTCTTGCCTTCAAACCGCGCCTTGATCTGCGGCGCGGTATTGGAAGCGCGGACTAATCCCCAACCATTCGGAAACGTAATCCGTGCGCCGTCGATATCGAGTACGGGTAGCCCTCGTGCTTTCACCAGCTTCACAAAACGGTCGACGAGTGCAAATTTTTCACTCTCGCTGACCTCAAGGATGATTTCCGGACTTGCGGCATAGTGGGAAAGCTTGGCAAGTTGCGATGACAACGGTTCGGAAAGTGATGCGACGACCTCGGCAAGTTTCAGTGAAGCAAAGATGCCATCGTCATACTCATAGTAACAATAGGGGAAGAAGATGTGGCCGGTGATCTCACCGCCAATGAGTGCGCCCTCGCGCTTGACCGCTTGAAGAATGTAGCCATGTCCTGCGGGTGCCAGTACCGGTATGCCGCCATGCGCTTTTATATCCTCAACCACCGCATCCGAGATTCGGACGTCAAAGACGATCGTACCCTTCTTTCGCGCGAGTGCTTGACGCGCCAAAAGCAGCATGAGATGATCGCCCGAAACGATCTCCCCCTTATCGGTCACCATCCCTACCCGATCGCCGTCGCCGTCGTAGGCAAAACCAAGATCGGCATGTACTTCGACCACTCGTTTTTGTAGAGCAACGAGAGTCTTGTGATCATGCGGATCGGCAATATGGTTCGGGAATGATCCGTCGGGCGTTTCGTAGAGCGCTTCAACCCTGCATCCCAATCGCTCAAAGATGGCCCGCGGGATGAAACCTGTGGCGCCGTTGCCAATATCGAGCACGATCGAAAGTGGCCTCGTAAGCTTAATGCTACCTGCCACAAAATCAATGTAATCAGCTATGGCGTCACGATCAAAACTGACAAGCGTTCCCTTTCGGGCTATGGGTGGGGGCGTCTTTCCTCCTGCGATTTGATCGCGAATTACATAGATGCCGGTCTCACCGGTAATCGGGATAGCATGTTCGCGCTTAAGCTTAATGCCGTTATACTCCTTGGGGTTATGCGAAGCGGTCACCACTACTCCCCCGTCAAACTTATAATGCACAATGGCGAAATAGATAAGCGGGGTAGGGAGAGTGCCAATATCGGTTACCTCCTTACCCGCATCGAGGAGTCCTTGTATGAGTGATCCTTTAAGCGCGGGGGTACTCGCCCGATAGTCTCCTCCGATCACGATGCGCCGAGCCCCGGGAAGGAAATGACCGTAGGCAAGGCCCACTTGATAGGCAGTATCTTCATCAAGATCGGCGGGGTACATGCCGCGGATGTCGTAGGCGCGGAAACTTTGGGGATTGAACATTGTTTTGGATACTTGTAGATATTGATAGATACTGGTAGATACTCGTAGTACGTGCAATAAGTATCTATCAGTATCGGTCGCCGGAGGCGACCAAATATCTATGAGTATCTATAAGTATCTTCAGAGTATCCTCTGCTGCGCCGCGGTCTTCTCTTTCATCGCGGCACCTTTTTGGTAGTGTATTGCTGCTCCGACAAAATCCCTAAAGAGCGGATGCGGCCGATTGGGGCGCGAGCGGTACTCGGGGTGGAACTGGGTGGCGATAAACCATGGATGATCTCGTAACTCAATAATCTCGACGAGATCAAGATCGGGATTAACGCCCGAGGCAATAAGCCCTGCGCGCTCGAATTGATCGCGATACGCATTGTTGACTTCGTAGCGGTGCCGGTGGCGCTCGTATACTCTCTCGGTCTGATACGCCGCGTACGTCTTAGTCCCCTTTCGGATCACCGCGGCGTAGGCCCCGAGCCGCATCGTGGCACCCTTAGTTGCGATTTTCTTTTGTTCCTCCATGATATCAACGACGGGATGGGGAGTATTGGGATCAATCTCGGTGCTGTTGGCTCCTTTGAGGCCCACCACATTCCGCGCGAACTCTATCGTGGCAAGCTGGAGTCCAAAACAGAGTCCAAGATAAGGTACCTTATGTTCGCGTGCAAAACGGGCGGCCATGATTTTTCCTTCGGTACCACGCGCACCAAAGCCGATCGGCACCACAATGCCGGATACTTCGCCAAGCGCATCGAGCGGTACGATGCCTTTCTCCAAATCCTCCGAGTTAATCCAATGAACCTCGATATCCACCTCGTGATGAATCCCGGCAGATTTTAACGCTTCGGTAACCGAGATGTACGCGTCGTGGAGCTGTACGTACTTTCCCACTAACGCAATCGGAAGTTTCTCCTTTTTCGCATGAATCTTGGCAACCATCGCGGTCCATTCGGCAAGGTCGCTCTTGCGCGGAGTGAGGCCTAGGTTGCTAAGGACAATGTCGTCTACGCGCGCCCGCTTAAGGTTTACCGGAATATCGTAGATCGATTGCACCGTCGGCAAATCGATGACGTGATCTTCGGCGACGTCGCAAAAGAGCGCAATCTTCTTAAAGAGTTCGGAAGCGATAGGAAAATCAGCGCGACAACCGATCATATCGGGCTGCACCCCGTAGGAGCGAAGCTCCTTCACCGCATGCTGGGTAGGTTTGGTTTTGAGCTCGCCGGTCGCCGCAAGATGAGGAAGTAAGGTAAGCATGGAGACATACGTATTCTGGTGACCCAATTCGCGCCGTAGCTGCCGCACCGCCTCCAAGAAAGGCATGCCTTCGATGTCGCCTATCGTGCCCCCTACTTCGACAATGAGGATTTCGGCGTTCTGCGTCTCCGCGGCTCCCTTGATACTCGCTTTAATCGCGTCGGTGATGTGGGGCACGATCTGAATGGTGCTTCCCAAAAAATCGCCGGTGCGCTCCTTGGCAATAATACCCTGATAGAGTTGTCCGGTGGTAAGGTTATTCACTTTACCAAGGTTCTCATCGATGAAACGTTCGTATTGCCCAAGGTCAAGATCGGTTTCGGCGCCGTCGTCGGTCACGAAGACCTCGCCATGTTGATACGGATTCATGGTGCCGGGGTCAACATTGAGATACGGATCGAGTTTTTGTAAGGAAACTTTAAAACCGCGCGACTTAAGCACGGTCCCAAGCGAAGCGGCAAAGGTACCCTTGCCGAGTGACGACGAGACTCCTCCCACAACAAAAATAAACTTCCGGTCCATAGTATGCGTTGAGATAGCGCTTACACTTCTGCGTAGTTCTGCGTCCGATTCTGCGTTCCTTCTGCGATAGAAAGCTTCCCACGCGGAACCACGCAGAACTATACGCGGAATAACGCAGATAGACACCTATATCTTACATTATGCCATTATGACTCACCGTTTGAAAAGAGTACATTTGCTTCAACACATTGTGCGGTTAAATGTAAAGAGCGTCCTCGGTCGCCTCAGGCGACCAAGGACGCTTGGCGCTACTTCGCTGCCTCAGGACGTCTTCTTATTCGTGGAGGAGCTTGTCTACCGCTGCGAGTGACTTGGAAAATGCTTCAACCACGCGATCGATCTGATCTTCTGTGACAATCAGAGGCGGTGCGAGCCGCATCACTTCGGGGCGGTTGAGACTGTAGGTGGTCAAAATGCGTCGTAGGGCCATCTCCGAGAGCACTGCCGTAGCGTGATCGGAAGAAACAAACTCAACCCCTACCATGAGTCCGCGGCCGCGTACCTCGGTTACAAGATGCGGATAGGCTTGCACCGAAGTCTTAAGTCCGCCTAAGAGCCGTTCGCCCAGCGCGCGAGCCCGTTCCGGTAACCCTCCTTCGATCGTTACCTTCACCGCCGCTAATCCCGCGGCGCAGGCCAAGGGATTCCCGCCAAAGGTACTGGTGTGGATATAGGGATCGTCTTTGAATATCTTCCACGCCTCGGGCCTGGCCACGATCGCTCCGATCGGCATCACTCCGCCGCCTAACGCCTTGGCAAGCGCTATGATGTCGGGTACCACACCGTCGTGGTCGCACCCAAAAAGTCTTCCCGTACGGCCAAATCCGGTCTGCACTTCATCAATAATGAGAAGTGCGCCTTCGGTATCACAGATCTTCCGCGCACGGCGTAAATATCCTCCAGGCGGAATAATCACTCCTCCTTCACCCTGAATCGGCTCGAGGATCACCGCCGCGGTCTTTTCACCAACCACTCGCTCTAAGGCTTCAGGATCTCCAAAAGGTACCCTGCTGACATCGGGAATTAAAGGTTCAAACGGTTTCTGGTAACGCTCCCTGCCTGAGACTGAAAGCGCGCCCATGGTTTTGCCATGAAAGGAGTTTATGGTGGTGACGTAGCCGGTGCGTCCTGTAGCAGCTCTTGCCAATTTAATCGCTCCCTCCACTGCCTCAGCCCCACTGTTGCAGAAGAATGTGTATTGGAGATTTCCTGGGGTGATTTCGGCAAGGAGCGCGGCGAGTTCTGCCTTGGGTCTATTAAAGAGCATGTGGGTAGGAAGCGGCATTTTATGGAGTTGCTCTTCGACTGCTGCCACTACGAGAGGGTGGCAATGGCCTAATGTGAGCGCGCCATAGCACCCTTGGAAATCAAGATACTCCCGTCCATGGACATCCCACACGATGCAACCCTGCGCGTGGTCGGCCACCGATTCAAAGCCGGCAAACCGTAAGAGCGTTGCCTGCGCGGGACTAAGGTGCTTCGCGTGCCAGGCAAAGGTCTCCTCAAAAATCTCATCCGGAGTCTTTGGCATATTATATCCCTCCTTACTTTCGATAGCTTATGAACCATCGAAAGGCTTCCTTAAAAAATAGCACGACATTCGCTCAACTTCAAACAAGCACTTCAATATCTCAATACATAGACAATCTCCATTAAGTCTGCTACACAAAGAAGAGAAGAAAAGACAGGAGGGATTATGAACGTAACCGAAGCGCGAGTAGTGATTCCAAGATCGCCGCAGGAAGTCTACACAAAGGCACAGGATATCGAGGCTCTTGCGAAAGCAATGCCGGATGTAAAATCTATCAAGTTTCTCGTGAAGGAACCGAACCATACCGTGGTGGAGTGGGTCGGGGTCACGCATGGCCGTACTATACGCTGGACCGAAATAGATCTATGGAATCCCAAGACACTCACGTGCGTGTTCCACCAGACCGAAGGGGCTTTCGACCATTACGAAGGCTCGTGGACATTCCGGGAAACGCCGCAGGGCGGAACAGAATTTATCCACCATCTGGAGTGGGAACTCTCTATCCCTCTCCTAGGACCGCTTCTTAAGGGAGTTATTAAGAGGGCGGTGCAAGAGAATTCCGATGCGATTGCAAAGGCCCTCGCCAAAATCTGCGAGACCCCTTAGAACTGTCGATGAATGGAAGCCGAGAGACGGTACAAAGCTGTCTCTCATTTTTTTCTTAAAGTTGAAATTATAGAAATGACATTCAACTTTCGATCGAAAGTAGAGTGTCTTTTCTCGAAAAGACAAATTCTTTAAAAAGAAAAACGCGTCCTTGGTCGCCTGAGGCGGCCAAGGACTCCTCCTGTTTTCAAGTCCGCCTAAACTACTGAGAGGTATTGAACGGATCGTCGTTAAAGATGGTCTGACCCTCGAGTTGATCCCACCCTAGACCTGTTGAGGGAAAATCATCAAAATCAATGCCCGATGGCTCATAGGGTACGGTAAACTCGCCATTCTCTGGAATCACTAAATCAGACTGACGTGACTCTGTAATTATCTGCCATTGGATATCATGGCGGACATTTGGCGCCCAACATCCCGCATTAAAATTACGGCATGTCAAACAAGATGGTCCAAGCTCGCACGATGACGGACAGCTGGGACGGCCGCCATACTTGTACCGCGGATCATCAGAGGGCAGTCTCTGGAAGGATCGAGAGCAAAAGAGGATTAATTCACGATTACCCGCCGATAAAAGAGCGGCACGGATCTTAGACTCAAGGGTGAACCCTGCAAACACAGAAAGCGTTCCTTCGGTGACAATGTAAACAACAACCACTAGCAAGAGTCCAACGAACAGCTTTTTTGCAAGAACACCCAAACGCATAAGACTTTTTATCTGATTACTGCTCATTCTAGCACATCAAGCTCACCCAGTAGAAAAAGAAAAGAGCATCCTCGCGGGTGCAAGGACGCTCATAAGGCTAGGTAGCCTTTAACGACTTGGGTATACAGTGAGACGGACAGCGGTAACATCGATATTGTATTTCTCCACGATG
The DNA here is from genome assembly GCA_016203935.1 of Parcubacteria group bacterium. Classification (GTDB taxonomy): domain Bacteria; phylum Patescibacteriota; class JACQLU01; order JACQLU01; family JACQLU01; genus JACQLU01. The sequence continues at coordinate 30,010 of JACQLU010000015.1, forward strand.
CGTCCTTTTTCGTCGTAGATGGGATCAAGCAACCGAACATAGTCATTGGTGGTGTACACGTCAACGACTAATGCCTCAGAAGTTGGCTCAATCCTTGGATCGAGACGGACGTGCATAATCCTCACTCTTTGCACTCCGGGAATCTTCTTTAGGTGTCTTCTCAGAGCCCTCGAAACTTTCTGGACTTCCATGATCTTCCCTCCTTCACAAGAATTCTCGACATCATAGCATTCTTACATGAAAAAGAAAGAGCGCGTACAGTTAACATCGAGAGGTGACACTTAGTAGGATGAAGTGGTACACCTCTTCACCGAGAGGACTCCGATGTTATATCTCTAATTCGCGCGAATAAGGGGTATAAGATAGGAGGTAGTTTGAAAAGAAAATTGAAGAGCGTCCCACATGATGCAGGACGCTCGCCATATTTTTCTTTGGCTACCCCCCCTCTCTCTCGGCTTAGAGCATGCGTCTCTCCCTCCAACAAACACAACCTGCTTTTCACCTAGTGTACTCGAATAGAAAATAGGCACCCATGCTCGCCACAAACACCCATAGTCCCGTCACAAGAGGTGGGGCACTAAGCCCACTCAAAAGCGAGATACCAAACACCATTAAACAATATACACTAAACCATAGCTTTTTCTTCGCTTTCACTTGTCCTCCTATGGGCTTTCGCCCAATAAACTCACCGTAAGAATCGCTCCTTACAGTGGTGAATCAAAATCGTTTTGCGATTCTGACTTACCACAATAAGAGAGTTTTGGGAGCGCTACGGGGATCCGAAGCGCTCCTGTGTAGTGTTCTTCCGCCTCTAGAATTGAGGGATGCTTTCGTGAACAACAAGGAGAAACCTCTCTACTTCTGGGTTCCTCTGGTTATAAAGGTCGTTCATATCCCTCAGCTGACCAACAAGATAACTCATCGTCGCTCTTATTCCGGGATTCTTGTCCAGAAGCGCCAAGATGCGTTTCTGGATTCTCAAGTCCTTTGTCATACCCCTCCTTTCAAACGGCCATCAATGTAACACAATACACTAACTGCGTCAACAGCTTGCAAAAATTTCCCTTCTTCTGTATTCTCGTATGAAATGACTAGCGCTAAGTAAATCTTAGCTAGTCAAGGAGGTCAATCAAATGGTCAAGGTAAAGGTAAAGGAAGGATACCGCAATATGGGAATGGGAGGCACCGCCATCTTCTGCCTAGATGGCAAACCGACGCTGGAGGCGTCTACTCCAACAGGAGAATTTCTCCTAAACATCATGGAATATCTCATTAAGCACAAGGGCTTTGAGAGAGGGAGTAGAGAATTGCAGGATGCTGCTCAACACGAACTACATCGATCAGAAGCAATGTTCGGAGGTGAAGAAGGATGAATGATACGCACGCACATCATGATGATGGATACCATTGCGACCCCGAGTTCTTGAGAGAGCAATTCAGAAGGAAAAGGAATAGGGAAAGGAACGAAAGGGTGTACCGGGACAAGCAAAAGAGTGGAGCTCGCGTGGATGGTATTTGGTACGTCGACGAGTGCGGCAATGTTCAAGGTCTTCAAAGCATTGTAGATCTCGGCGATGGATTCATGAAAGGCGTATACTATGATGGCTTCTTGGGTCTTAGGCGTAATGAAACCATCATTGATACGGAGGAAGGGAAACTCCACTTCTCGAGATTACCGCCTGAGCCAGAAAAAGTCTGTGCAGATCCCAAGGCAAAAGACCCACTCGCAGAGACTCTCCAGAGAATGAGGGCAGGTGCAATCTGAGGTCATGTATCAAATTGACGAGGCGGTAGCCTTAGGCTACCGCCTCACATCTTTTTAGACTTTTGTTTCTATTTCCCTCATGCTACATAAGGAGATGAATCTTTTCATAACTCCTCCCCACCTCCCCTTATCTTAAGGGGAGGAGAGATGGAGTTACTTTCGGGTCATTCGAATGTAATTCTTAGTATTCGGATCGCTTATGTCTTTATCCATCGGTATCGTTGGCCTTCCCAATGTGGGCAAATCCACCCTCTTTACCGCGCTTACGAAAAAGCAGGCGGAGATTGCTAATTACCCTTTTACCACCATTGATCCCAATGTAGGGGTGGTTCCTGTGCCTGATCCGCGGGTTACTCACTTAGCGCAACTCTCCCATTCTCAAAAGACTATTTATACCACCGTCAACTTCGTTGACATCGCCGGCCTGGTGAAAGACGCTCATAAAGGCGAGGGACTTGGCAATAAATTCCTCTCCCACATCCGCGAAGTGGATGCCATCGCCGAGGTGGTGCGGTTCTTTACCGATCCCGATATCACCCATGTAGCTGATAGTATCGATCCAGCACGAGACGCCGAGATCATTAATCTCGAACTTGTCCTCGCTGATCTCGCAACTGTCACCGAGCAACTTGCCAAGAAAGAGAAACCAGCCACAATGGGTGATAAGGAACTGGCATTTGAGGTGGCGATTCTCCAAAAGATCAAGCATACCCTCGAGGCAGGCAAACTTGCCAATACGCTCCCATTTGATCCTCTCGAAGAGTGGCCGTTTGTAAAATCGCTTAATCTTCTTACCATAAAGCCGATCCTCTATATCGCCAATGTTGACGAGGACGCGGTGACAAAATCGTTCACATTTCCCTATCAACCGCTCATTACCATCTCTGCCAAGATCGAAGCCGAACTCGCTGGACTTTCCGATACTGAAGCTAAGGAGTATCTCAAGAGTTTAGATCTTGCGACATCGGGCCTTGAAAAACTGATCCAGACGGCCTACGAGACCCTTGGCCTCATCACCTTTTTAACCACCGGTGAAGACGAAACGCGGGCGTGGACTATAAGACGCGGTACAAGGGCACCCCAAGCCGCCGGTGTAATTCATAGCGACTTTGAGAAAGGCTTCATCCGCGCTGAGACGATCTCTTACGATGACTTCATAAAAGCCGGCTCTGAAGTTCGAGCAAAAGAGCTAGGCCTCATGCGCACCGAAGGGAAGGAATATATAGTGCGAGACGGCGACATAATGCATTTCAGATTCAACTAAACTATTATAACGATAGCGGTTCAATTCTTAAGGAAGAACTGTCAGCATGCAAGAATTTTCTAATCTTCTAGAAAATTTACTCTTCGGAGTGGTGTTAATTGTTGTCGTCTTTGGGATATTCTACTTTGGCGTTCGCGTATTTCCGCGTATTGGATTTTTCATTGATAAGTTCATATTCTCATTTCGCCATGGAACCTCATTATACGATCCAGATCTTACAAAAGAAACTCGCGGTAAATGGTACAAGAGATTTCTTATTCTCTTCATAAGTTTCTTTATCAATTTCGGCATTGGACTAACATCAATTCCTACCGATCCCGCCTCGGACTGGAAAGAATCAGTTGCGGCTGTTCTAAGCAACAAAACCTATTATCTCGCATCATTGACTACGTTCTTACTTCTTCTAGGGATCGGCGCACTAATTGGTCTTCGGCTTGATCGTTCACAGGGAAAGAAAAAACCATTTGCTCCGTGGGCGAAGCAATTAGCACGCGAGATCGGCTTTACTATCGATCGAGACCAACGCTCGGCAAGCCAAGATGATATTACGTTGACTCATGGTCTCGCGGAGAATCTTCTCATGCAAATCCGTAATCCCATTCATCGATCTATTACATTCACTCTTTACGATACACATTCGCTCTATTACGAACTAGGCAGCTATCTGCAAGAGAAAATAAGAGAACTCGAAATCCCTCTATATGCTGACGATGCTTGGATTCGTTTTGAGATCACACCGGAACTGAGGAATAAAGTGAAGATGCGGTTTCAAACTATGATTGAAATACTGCGAGAATTATCTAAAGAACTCTCCTATCGTACCGAAGCTGGCTTTAAATATTTTCACTGAACTATCACATTGTACGAGACGGCGACATAATACACTTTCGCTTACAGTAACGCGGAGAAAAATCACTATTTGACTGTACTGATAAAATATTACCGAGTAGCCACTCGAAAAAGTAAGCTTGCCGATAGGGTTATTCCGTGCTAAACTCATACCGTTATTGCTATGCATTCAAATTCACACACTGACCGCTCGCCCAGCATGCCATTCTACGAACTCATGTACCTCACGACACCGGAGATTTCCGAGGAAGAACTGAAGGAAATCTATACGCGTGTGGCAGAAAAGATCACTACGCTTGATGGCAAAATTCGCCATGAAGAGAATTGGGGTAAACGAAAACTTGCGTATCCTATTGAAAAACAAGAGTACGCGGGTTACCGACTCTCCTATTTTGAATTACCCGCGGAGAAACTTGCCGAGTTCGAGCGTCACCTGAAAGAAGAACCGCGCATCATCCGCCATCTGCTCTTAACCTCAAGCGAGGAAGACCTTGCCCGTTATCAAGCGCGAGTAAAGGAGCTTGCCGCCATGGCGCAAACTCAAGAGATGCGCGCGGAATCAATCGTGACACCGAGACGCGAAGAGCGTATACCCGAGAGAGTAGTAAAGAGAATGGAACCAACCCCTGTGAAAACGGAAGAAGCGCCCACCAAAGAAAAGAAACGTGAACTTACGGAAGCGGAGCTGGATGAACTCCTTAAGAAAAATCTACTTTAATTAGATATTAGTAATTAG
>JACQLU010000011.1 GCA_016203935.1 Parcubacteria group bacterium
TATCTATAAGTATCTATGAATATCTGCCAATATCAAAAGGTATATGCAATTTGATAATTTTACCCTCAAAAGTCAAGAGGCGATTGCGGAAGCGCAGAAGCTCGCGATGAATCGCCAGCAACAGCAGGTGGACGTAGCGCACCTCCTTCTCGCCCTTATCGATCAGAAGGAAGGCATGGTGAGCGCACTCTTGGATCGAATGGGAGCGTCGGTTCCGCTTATCCGCGAACGCCTTGAAGAAGAGATTAGCCATATCCCCTCGGTCTTGGTGGACGCGGGTCCGATTGATCAGGTTATTATCACCTCGGCTCTTAGGCGCGTGCTCTTGGGAGCGGCGCGCGAAGCGGAGAAGCTCAAAGACGAATTCATCTCCACCGAACACATCTTTCTGGCCATGACGGTGGTGAATTCCAATGTGCAATTGATGCTTGAGAACTTCGAGGTGACATACGATAACGTGCTTAAAGTGCTCGCCGAGGTACGGGGAAGCTCTCGGGTCATTGACCGCGAGCCCGAGACAAAGTATCAAGCCCTCGAGCGCTATTCGATTAATCTTACCAAGCTTGCCCGCGACGGGAAACTGGATCCGGTGGTGGGACGCGACGAGGAGATCCGGCGCGTGATGCAGGTACTCTCGCGCCGCACCAAAAATAATCCGGTGCTCGTGGGCGAACCCGGAGTAGGCAAGACCGCGATTGTGGAGGGGCTTGCCCAGCGCATTGTGGCGGGCGACGTGCCCGATACCTTAAAGAATAAAGATATCCTCTCACTCGACCTCGGCGCGTTAATCGCCGGCACCAAATTCCGCGGGGAGTTTGAAGATCGGCTCAAAGCCGTGCTGAAAGAAGTAGAACGATCGTCTGGCAAAATCGTCCTCTTTATTGACGAACTCCATAACATCATCGGCGCGGGTAAATCCGAGGGTGCGATCGATATGTCAAATATGTTAAAACCGGCGCTCGCCCGCGGCACCCTTCACACCATCGGCGCAACGACGATCAAAGAGTACCGTCAGCATGTGGAGAAGGATGCCGCGCTCGAAAGGCGTTTCCAGCCGGTCTATGTAGGTGAGCCGACGGTGGAAGATACCATCGCCATCTTGCGGGGTATCGCCGAGAAATATGAAGTTCATCATGGCGTGCGCATCACCGACGCTTCGTTGGTTGCCGCTGCCGAGCTCTCCCATCGCTATATCTCCGATCGATTCCTCCCTGATAAGGCGGTTGATCTTATTGACGAAGCCGCTTCGTCGCTACGCATGGAGATCGATAGTATGCCGGTCGAGCTCGATCAAAAGAAGCGGCAGATTCTTAAATTAGAGATAGAGAAGAAGGCGCTTGCCAAGGAGACCGACCCCGAGAGCAAAGAACGCCTCGCGAATGTCGAGCGGGAGCGTGCTGAGCTTATCGAGTCGATCCGCGAACTTGAACTCCGCTGGCAGAATGAGAAGGAACTCATTGTGAAGATTCGCGGCGCCAAAGAACGGATTGAGAAACTCAAAATGGACGCGGAACGGTTAGAGCGCGACGGCGAGCTCGATCGGGTGGCCGAAATTCGCTATGGCAAAATCCCCGAGGCTGATCGTGAGCTGAAAGCGGTAACGAAGGAGCTCGCGGGTATTCAGAGTAAGGGCGGCATCCTTAAAGAAGAGGTTACCGAAGAGGATATCGCGCGGGTGGTGTCGCGCTGGACCGGGATACCGGTTGCCAAGATGCTGGAGAGTGAGCTTGTGAAGCTTACCAAGATGGAGGAGGAGCTCGCGAAGCGTGTCATCGGGCAAGCCGAAGCGATCAAAGCGGTGGCCAACGCGGTGCGCCGTTCACGGGCGGGTATTGGCGAGGAGACGAAGCCGATCGGTTCATTTCTCTTTTTGGGTCCCACCGGTGTCGGCAAGACCGAACTTGCCAAAACCCTTGCGGCATTCATGTTTAACGATGAAAATGCCATGACCCGCATCGACATGAGCGAATTTATGGAGCAGCATGCGGTCGCGAAGCTCATTGGTTCACCTCCCGGCTATGTAGGCTATGAGGAGGGAGGCCAGCTTACCGAAGCGGTCCGCCGCCGTCCCTACTCGGTCCTTCTCATGGACGAGATTGAGAAGGCGCATCCGGAGACGTTTAATCTTCTTTTGCAGATCCTCGACGACGGAAGACTCACCGATAGCAAAGGCCGGACCGTCAATTTCAAAAATACGATCATCATCATGACCTCGAACCTCGGAAGCCAGATGATTCAGGATTTTGCGGAGCGGAAAGAGCTTGGATTTAGAACCGGTCGGGGTGACGAGGCTAAGAGCGACGAGGAGACGCTCCGCGAAAAGATCATGGGGGTGCTCAAGGAGAACATGAAGCCGGAGTTTCTCAATCGCCTCGACGAGGTCATTATCTTCCATAGACTCTCCAAGGAAGGCCTTGCGATGATTATCGATTTGCAACTTTCGCGGGTAGCAAAGCGCGTGGCCGAAAAGAAGATTACCCTTACCTTTACCGATGCGGTGAAGACCTATCTTGCCGAGAAGGGGTACGATCCTGTCTATGGCGCTCGTCCGTTAAAACGTGTCATTCAAAGCGATATCCTCGATGAACTCGCCCTCGAACTTATCGAGAAGAAGTGGAAAGAGGGAGACGCGGTAGCCGTGGATGTGAAGGACGGGAAGATTGTGTTTGGGAAAGGAAATGGCATAGTGAGTCGGCGAGGACGGAAACGCGCAGAAACAGTCGTCACAGGGAAGAGTGAAATGCCGATTGTGCCACAATAATAAGCAAAAACAAGCAAATTTCAAAGTTCAAAATCCAAATGCCAAATCAAGCTCAAAGCCCCACAACGAGTTTTGGGTATTTATGCATTTAGGTTTCATTTGACATTTGGACTTTGAATTTTGACATTCTATGTCCTCTTTAATCAAGACTGATCCGGCCATCGCCAAACTGATTGCCAAAGAAAAGCGGCGCCAAGCCGACGGCATTGAGTTGATTGCTTCAGAGAATTACGTTTCGAAAGCAGTGTACGAAGCGCTTGCCACACCTTTTACCAATAAATATTCCGAAGGCTATCCAGGCAAACGCTACTATGGTGGAAATCAAGTGGTAGATGAGGTCGAGGCGTTAGCTATTGAGAGAGCGAAAAAACTCTTTGGCGCCGAGCACGTAAATGTCCAGCCGCTCTCGGGAGGTCCCGCGAACGTTGCCGTCTACCTTGCGCTTCTTAAGCCCGGCGATACCATCCTCTCCATGCACCTCGATCATGGCGGGCATTTAAGCCACGGACTCTCGGTCAATTTCTCCGGGCTTTTTTATAAGATCGTGCCCTACGGCATTGATCCCAAGACAGGATACATCAACATGGACGAAGTGGAGCGGCTCGCGGTGGAAGCGAAGCCAAAACTTATTATTGCTGGATTTTCCGCGTATTCCCGCAACCTTGAATGGAAGCGATTCCGGGAAATCGCCGATAAGGTTAGCGCACTGCTTATGGCCGATATCGCGCATATTGCTGGGTTCATTGCCGCTCAAGTCTTGGAAAATCCGGTGCCGTTTTGTGACGTGGTGACTACCACAACGCATAAGACACTCCGGGGCCCACGGGGTGCAATTATCATGTGTAAAGAGAAGTATGCCAAGGCAATTGATCGGGCGGTCTTTCCCGGTCTTCAAGGAGGCCCCCATGATCACGTGACCGCGGCCAAAGCGGTTTGCTTTAAAGAGGCGATGGCACCAAGCTTTAAGCGTTATGCCAAGCAGGTGATTAAAAATGCCCAAGTTTTAGCAAGTGGACTTATCAAACACGGTTTTACCATCATCTCCGGTGGCACGGATAATCACTTGATGCTCATTGACCTTCGTTCTAAGCATATCGATGGCGAAACGGCGGTGGTAGCACTCGATGCGGCTGGCATCTCAACCAATAAAAATAAGGTGCCGGGCGATCCGGGATCAGCGCAAAAACCGTCTGGTCTTCGTTTGGGAACGCCCGCAGTCACCACCCGTGGGATGAAGGAGCGGGAGATGCGGCTCATCGCCGAGTGGATAGATCAGATTGTGAGCGATCCTTTAAATGAGGCTCTCCAAAGGAGAATACGATTTGAAGTTCGCGCCCTTGCTCACAAGTTCCCGATTCCCTTATAGTATATAGGACTTACGCGTTTGGCTCTCCCCTTTCCGCCAGAGGCGGATCCGCCTTAGGAGGAAAGGTAAGGGGAGCGGGAGGAGTTACGAGTCGTTGTTCTCTATTGTTAGTTCTTCATAACTCCCCTTACCCCTCTTATCTTAAGAGGGGAATAGAATGATTAAACGCATAAGTCCTATTTAAGTTTGACAGGGAAAGGTATCATACGGTATCATAAAATACGGTGCCGCGAATTGCGGCGCATTTTCATGCTCAAGAAGGAGGAAGCATGATGACTGGAGGGCAACCGTATCATGTCGCCATCATCGGGGTTGTGGATCCAGAAGGAAAAGGAAGGAGTGTGGTTAAGAGCTGTATACAGACACTCGGAGATCGCCACAATTTTGTTCCCCGGGAGGATTACGTGAACCCTTTTCGGGATGATGTAATCCCCCCTCGTTGGAAGTGGGAGAGGGGGAGAGACGAAGATAAACTCGTCGCGACGAGATGCCTCACCCTCGATGTTGCCGATGCACGGGATTGGGACCCTGCTCGCGAGGCCGAGTTGAGGGTGTGGCGGAATGGTACAGGAAAAAACGGTAGTCTTTTCCATCCCATCAAACGGGACGACGGACGACCATTGATCCCTGTACCGCAGGGTCTCTCTGGGGGTGACCTCATCCGGTTTATGGACGAAGTCTACCGTTATGTGCTGAAATGGTCGGGTCTAGGGAGGCGGAGTTTTTAAGAGAGCCCTTATGATTAGGCCGGGAGCAATGCGCTCTCGGCCTTCTTCTTTTTGTGCTAGGATAAAACCAAGATGAGGACCAACCAAGAACTCGTGCGAGAACTTATACGTCAAGGGGTGTTATCAACTCCTCGTATCATTGATGCGTTTCGCGCTGTTGATCGGCGCTTTTTTGTTTCCAAAGGCTTAAAGCGAAGTGCCTATAAGAATGAGCCGCTTCCCATTGGGGAAGGACAAACCATTTCACAACCCTTAACTGTCGCCATCATGGTAGCATTACTCGCGCCTAAGGAAGGTGAACGGGTGCTCGAAATAGGTTTTGGAAGCGGCTATCAAACTGCCATCCTCGCGAGGCTCGTTGGTGACACAGGACACGTCTATGCCCTTGAGCGGATCGAGTCTCTCTATGAGTTTGGCAAGAAGAATCTCGATAGGTTTGGCATTTTTAATGTAACGCTGATTTTAGCTGACGGCTCGCAAGGGTATCAAGAATATGCGCTCTATAATGGCATTATTGTCGATGCCGCAGCGACTGCTATTGAAGATTCATGGAAGGCGCAACTTACACTCGGTGGACGGCTCGTGGTGCCGGTAGGGAAAACGCGAGACGACCAGACGCTCACGAAGCTTACCAAGGTTGGCGAAGAGAAATTTAAGATAGAAGAGCGGCCGGGATTTCGCTTCGTTCCCTTGATACGCGGACCCACGCGGATTTAACGCAGACGCACGCAGCCATTTGAGTGTGTCAGCGTTAGTCAGCGTCCAGTCAGCGTGAGTCTGCGCTAAGTGGTGGTTGACATACACTATCATACCGCGTAATATAAAAGTAACATCCAAAGGAGGGAGGTGGTGTTTTTGACTGTTTGCCGTTTCTACTTAGGGGAGGACGCGTCATCTTTAGCTTTGTTGCCGGAGCCAGCAAGGAGTGGACTGTGAAACAGTCAAGGGGAAAGAGGAGCGTGGGGGCTAAACCTTCCAGTGGAACTGGGACTAATGGGCAAACTGAAGGGAGGGAGATAAAGCCGAGCATTAAGATGCCCAAGCGCAACGGGCGCGAGATGCACGGTTTCGAGCGAGGCATTATACATTCACTTGTCGAGGAGATTGTCAGAGAGAGGATCCCATGGTATGGGAGGAAAGGAGTACCTCCTTGTGTACTCAAAAGATTTAATCTCTCGGCAATCGCTGACGGTAGTGGGGTGCAGACCGTCTTGGTCTGGGCTTGGAACCGAGGAGTAAGGGATCCTCGAGAAGTGATCGACGGGCTTACCAACCAGGTGCGCAGATCGATCTCCAACGTAGAAAAATCCCTACAAGAGGCACGCCGTCTCTAATGTCCTCCAGCGCCCGGGTTTACCGATCAACCCGGGCACCTTTATGCGTGGGCGACAGAATGACAACCGGGAAGCTTGATGCTACACTGATGGCGCAAAATATATGCGTCTTTTTCTTTCTATAGCCATACCAATCATTGTTTTTCTTCTCCTTCTCGGAGGTCTCTTTCTGTATCTCGAATCCCCTCGATCAGAAACCGGTGCCCCGGTATCGATCGCGATCGAAGAAGGGACGAGTGTGCGAAGTGTAGCCAAAAATTTAGACGAGCAAGGGATCATCCGTCATCGCTTGGGGCTGCTTCTCTATTTCTGGCTCAATCGGGATGAGTCGATCAAAGCTGGCGAATATATTCTCGCTCCTACTATGTCGGTTGCCGAGATTGCCAAAATACTAGTAAGCGGAGAGACCGTCCTTCGCGAACACGATATCACGTTCCTTGAGGGTTGGGATATCCGTGCAATGGCCAGCTACCTTGAGGAAGAGAACGGGCTTCCCCAAGAGGATTTTATTCGCGCCGTGAGCCCTTCACTCTATGACCGCGCTACCTTCGCTTTCCTCGACTGGCTTCCTGCCGACGTCCATACGCTCGAAGGGTTTCTTTTCCCTGATACCTATCGGATATTCAACGATGCCAGCGCCCAAGATATTATCGAGAAGGCGCTCGCTAATTTCGGAAGACGCCTTCCCAAAGATTTCGAAGCAAAGATAAGAGAACAGAACCTCACACCCTATGAAGGAGCGATCCTCGCGAGCATCGTAGAGCGGGAGGTGCGGCCGGAGGATCAACCGGCAGTCGCGGGCGTTTTCTATAATCGTCTTGCCATCGGCATGAAGCTCGATTCGGATGCTACGATAAGCTACGCGCTCAATAAACCCACGCTTCGTCCCACCCTTGAAGAGACCGAGATTGATAGCCCTTACAATACCTATAGAGTTTCCGGTTTACCACCCACTCCCATTGGTAATCCAGGCCGGGCCGCGCTCGAAGCAGTCCTTAATCCTTTAGATCACGACTATCTCTATTTTCTTACCGCACTTACAGGCGAACGGAAAGGCGAAACGATCTTTGCGAAGACACTCGAAGAACATAATCAAAACAGAGCCCGTTACTTTTAATTTCCGTGATTCATGCGTCTTAATGCACAAGAGCTACGTAAAAGCGAGCCCACCGAGGAGGAAATCAAGAATCTACCGCGCAACCCGATCTTTCTTATTTTAGAGGACGTCCTCGACACCTATAATGTTGGAGCTTTTTTTCGTTTGGCCGACGCCGTCGCCGCCGAAAAGATCTATCTTTGTGGGCAGACCGAGGCGCCACCCAATCATAAGATCATGAAAGCCTCGGTGGGGACCTATAAGTGGGTGCCGTGGGAGAAGGTGAGTACCGCGCTCGACGCAGTTCATGAGGTAAAGGAAGAGCATTCTGACTGTCAGATCATAGTCATCGAACAGGATCCGCGCAGCATCTCCTATACCGAACTAAAACCCAAATTGCCACTGGCGCTGATCGTCGGCAACGAAACTGCCGGTATATCCAAGGAGGTCAAGGAGCGTGCCGATGTCATCGTTGAGCTTCCTATGTTCGGCGTGAATCGTTCCCTCAATGTCATGGTCACCTGCGGCATCGTGCTCTATACCACCGTCGCCAAACTGAACTTACCTGCAAAGTGAGGACCGTCCCCACTTTAGGCCGACGTTTTGCGAATGACTACCCCCTTTTCACAAGGGGTACAACGGTGTATACTGACAAAGTTTTCCAAGAACACTTGGGGAACTGGATAGGAGGACTTATATGCGAGAGGTCTTGCTCCGCTATCTCAACCACGACGGTGAGTTGGTAGATCTACTTATTAGAGTCTCCGGATTCTACCCTTACGAAGCGGTAGAGATAATTATCACCGGAGCATTGCTAATGATACCGACTCTGAACGGCGCAAGACGCTACGAAGTCTCTGGGAGTCTGAAAGGAGGGAAACTTAACTTAATGGTTGTGTCTCCACCCCCGGGGTAGGAGATTCATGTTTTTTGATTCAGTTTGCGGCGAGCGGAGAGACAAGCTCGCCGCCTTATTTTTTGACAGAGAGTTTAATTTGTTGGTATAAGGGTTATGAAGTCAGGAAACATAGGAGGGACTATGCTAAAGAGAATCAAGGCATCGGTACCGATCGCTCTTCGGCGGGAAGCAGTATCGCAGCTTTACTCGCTTGGAATTTTTCTCAAGGATATCGCCAAGCTCTTGCAGATATCTTTTTCCACCGTAACGAACGACCTTGCGGCACTTGGCGGCATGAAAAAGGTGGGCTCCTTTCGCCCTAAGGGAAGAGAGAAAGCCTTTCCTTTTGTGCTCGAGTTCTATGCCAAGTTAGTAAGCGAGGTGGGTCATGGGCGGAAACGAGAGCCGCTCGAGGTGATGCTCCGCAACGCACTTTCGAAATGGCTCCACGAAGAGGAAATTTTATTCTTCGTAAGCGGTGTTCGAGCCGCGCTCGATTACTTGAGCATCCCTGAGCATCCACCACAGCTCGAACGGTATGTACAATTTCTCCGACGGGCGCTGTTTATCTTTTTCCGTGTCGAAGTCCCGGTTTGGTATTGGTTTGATGATAGCTTAGAGAGATCCTCGCTTGGACCTGCACGAGAGGCATGGGAGGGTTACCTCGCGCGGATTGCTGATGGTGGGTTGCCAGTACCCCATGAACTTTGCGAAGCATTCCTTCATTATTATGTGGGAAAACGGCGAGCCGATATCGCACCGACTTGGACAGATGAGACCGTCGCGATTATAGAGGAACAACTGACAAAACTCAACGGCGAGAAGCCCTATGGTGACGTCTTGCGTCTTCGCAACGGACTTGGCAAGGAGTCAGGGAAAGAACTCACCCGAGAGGCTATAGCCGAGATCCTTGGTATGAGTAGTCGTGAAAGGGTAAGACAGGTGGAAGCAGTGGCACGCCGTAGAATTGCCAGCGAACCCTATCGCAAGGTGCTAAAGCCACTCATGCCATATGAGCATGATCGGTCTTGGAGGAAGCGACTCTCTGAAATACAAACCGACCCCGCGCCCTAGCGCGGGTTTTTCATATAGCCGGCCATAAGACGGCTTTCTTTACTTCTATAGAGGCTTAGCCTCTATAGTAGATTCCTTAGCCATTTTTAGAGGCTGTTTTTATTTGACAAGATTGGTGGCTTTTTGTTATATTTCTCTTGCACTCCAGAGACAGTAGGTTCTGCCTCCCACCTCATCGGTGGGTCACCGAAGAGGTGACTCCGGCGGATTAATTTCCTACCGAGGAAGTCGTGGCTTATCGCTAATCGCCTATGGCAAATCGTCAATGCCGCTGACGATAAGCGACTTGCTATAAAACCTCGCTTTGGATGCGGGGATTTTTATTTGGGATTTGTTTAGAAA
>JACQLU010000012.1 GCA_016203935.1 Parcubacteria group bacterium
CGCCAGAGGCGGATCCGCCTGTGGCGGAGAGACTACTTAATCTTTCGACCTCTCCTGCCCGAAGGTCTCCCTCTCCATCTCCTGGAGAGGGAAAATATTGTTAAGTTCTTTTCAGAATAAAAAAGCGCCGCGGACAGGTCGGGGGAGACCGATCCGCGGCGGCGATAGGTGAATTGGGGCTACGAGCCTGAGCGAGTGACTTTGGAGATGTACTTACCCTCGCCGGCCATGGCCTGCTGACCTACTTCAAATTTCTCATCGCCAATCGCCACTATCTCAAGGAACTTACATACTTCCTCGCGATAATCGGCAGACTCATATTCGTTACTAGCGCGGATTACTATCTGAACAGCAGGGCAGCCGCAGCGCAGGAAATTGACCACTTCAGCAAAGTCATCCCAAGAAATCACAGGAACCTGATCGGTGGGGATAGTGTAGACGCCATCACCTTGCCTCACCATTAGTTTGACAGCAAGTTCCAGCTTTTTCTCATGCATGATCATTCCTCCTCTCTTGTCCTAGTTGGACAGCTTATGGTAACAAATGGTTATAGTTGATGTCAAATGTTATTATGTAGTCATTGGAGTCTCATAACTCACCCAATAGCCTCTACATTGTTTCCTTCTCCCCTTGCTCGCGACGTAACGTCGGAGCTTGCGGGAGAAGGTGCTCCGACCCGGGTCGGAGCGGATGAGGGGTACCATGGGTCGACCTCGCCCGGCCTCCGGCCACCCTCCCCACGCCTGGGGAGGGGAATAAAATAATATGATTTTATCTAGAAGGTTTCCAATTTGTTCGAGTGGGGAAGTTTGAGAGACAACCTTACCCCCTCTTAATCTCCCCCTATTCGAGTACGAACAGGGGGAGAAAACCCCCCTTTCTCCCCCTTCCGCCACAGGCGGAGAGGGGGAGATTGAGAGGGGGTACACGGTTCGCATCGTTGGCATGTTTATTTCGTAAGTTCGCATTACATTTATATGAATTATTCATCCATTCAAAACCAAGACCCCGAGGTCTATGACCTTATCAAAAAAGAAGAACAAAGACAAAAAGAAGGTTTGGAAATGATTCCTTCGGAATCGTATGCTTCTTCTGCAGTACTTGAAGCTGCGGGAAGCATCTTCAACAACAAGTATGCCGAGAATTATCCGGGCAAAAGGTATTATGGCGGATGCGTGAACGTTGATTTAGTTGAGCGCCTGTGCCAGAAGCGGGCCAGGGAAGCGTTCGGGGTGGGGAAGGAGTACCACGTCAATGTTCAGCCATACTCCGGTAGTCCTGCGAATCTTGCCGTCTACATTGCGCTTTTGGATTTTGGTGATCCGATTATGGCGTTGCGGCTCGACCATGGCGGCCATCTCACGCATGGCAATCCGATCAATCTCTCGGGGCGAGCGTTCAGATTTATTCACTATGAGGTGGACGCGGAAAAAGAAACTTTGAACTACGACGAGATTGCCGCGTTGGCGAGGGAGCGCCGGCCTAAGCTTATCGTGTCTGGTTTTACGTCGTACCCCCGCATCATTGACTTCAAAAAAATGCATGACATTGCCAAGGACGTGGGCGCGATCTCTATGGCTGACATCTCGCACATCGCCGGCCTAATCGTCGGCGGCGTGCACCCCTCGCCCTTTCCATTCACTGATGTGGTGACGACAACGACGCACAAGACCCTGCGAGGACCCCGGGGCGCAATGATTTTCTGTAAAAGTGAATACAAGGAAAAAATAGACAAAGGAGTATTCCCCGGTATGCAGGGCGGGCCCCATGAGCACACAATCGCCGGTATTGCGGTGGCGCTCAAAGAGGCGATGAAGCCGGAGTTTAGAGAGTACGCCGAACAGGTTGTGAAAAATTCGAAGGCCCTGGCGGCGTCGCTTCTCTCCGAAGGATTAAAACTGGTGTCGGGAGGCAGCGACAACCATCTCCTTATGATTGATCTGCGGCCGTTTGGGCCGGGTCGGGGGATTTTTATGGAAAAAGCGCTCGAGGCTGCGGAGATCAGCGTCAACAAGCAACCGATTCCGAATGATCCGTCTCCGCCCTACTATCCGTCAGGGGTTCGCTTGGGTACGGCACCGCTCACGTCTCGAGGAATGAAGGAAGCAGAGCTTGAAAAAGCCGGTGCGCTTGTGGCGCGCATTGTTAAAGAATTTGCTACTACCGAAATGCCCGAGGACAAAGAAAAACGCAGTGAGGCAGTCAAGGAATTTGTTAGTACATTGGAAGACAGCCTAGTTATTAAGGAAGTAAAGGCCCAAGTCAAAGCGTTGGCGACAAAGTTCCCTGTACCAGGGATTGATTAGTTTACTTTAGTTTCTCCCCCTCCCTTAGGGAAGGGGGAGACTAAGAGGGGGTAAGGCTATTTCAACAAAGATTAGAAATAAAAAAGAGCTAAAAATAGTTCGCGCTAAACTTCGCAAGCATATGCCTGCCCCAGAATTAATCTTGTGGCAGAAAATCCGTGGCAATTCCCTAGGCGTAAAATTCCGTAGACAATTTTCTGTTTTGAATCATATTCTTGATTTCTACGCTCCAGCTACTAAATTAGCGATTGAAATTGATGGAGAATCCCACTTTGAGAACCCAAAAGCAATATTGAATGATAGGATTAGAGATGAGCAACTTGAAGAACTAGGCATAAAAGTATTAAGGTTTAATAATCGAGAAGTTATGGAAAATTTAGAAGGGGTATTGATAAAAATCCAGGAGAATCTACCCCCTCTTAGTCTCCCCCTATC
>JACQLU010000013.1 GCA_016203935.1 Parcubacteria group bacterium
ATTACTAATTCTTAATGACTAATCAATGTCTAATGCCAAATTTTTAATTAGACATTAGTCATTTGGATTTGATTAGACATTAGAAATTGGGAATTAGTCATTGTGCTATCTTCTCCAAAAATTGAGTTGTTGTCTCGCCGCTTCACTCATCCTCGCCGGCTCCCAGCGCGGCTCCCACACCAAGTTGATCTTGATTTTTTTTACTCCCTCGACACGGGCGATTGCTCCTTCGACAAGCTCAGGGTAGATTGCCGCGAGCGGACAGCCCGGCGAGGTGAGAGTCATGGTCAATACCACGTTCCCCTTCTCAATCTTCACGTCATACACCAAACCAAGGTCAACAATATTTATTCCAAGCTCTGGATCAATAACCTCTTTGAGGGCGGCGAGGATACTTTCTTTTGTAGGAGAATGATCAATCGACATACATGATAACCGAGATGTCTAATGACTAATTTCTAATGTCTAATCAATGCCTAATGACTAACCCTTTTTCGACGTAATTTCTCAATCTCCCGAACTCTTTGTTCATCAATTCCAAAATGGTGTGCGATCTCATGCCACACGGTATCGCGGACAATCGCCGCAACTTCTTCTTCATTCTGGGCATATTCAACAATCGGAACACGGAAGATGGTGATCTTATCGGGAAGCACTGCCCCATAGTGAGGCCCACGCTTGGTTTGTGGCACGCCTTCGTAGAGACCGAAAAGCGTCGTGCCACGCGGCGTTCTTCCCTTACGTAACTGCTCTCGCGTCGGCTCCTCGGCAGTCACCACGGCTACATTGTCAAGGAGTCTTCGGAATTTTTCTGGAATGGAGGCAATGCCTTGCGAGACTAGTTTCTCGAAATATTGAGGAGGGACGATATTGGAATCCATGGCCTATTAGTTTCTGCGTCATTCCGCGTTCGGCCGCACGAGAGAGGTATCGCTATAAAAAACATTACACGCGGCCGACTTCCGCGTAGTTCCGCGGAGACCAGCTTATAAGTTGGTATCCCCTAAAGCTACTTCCCTGTACGCGCAGTATTGACATTCTTCATGTGCGCTAGGTTTAGGTCCGCTCAATATTGCGTGGACTCTCGTTAAGACCTCGTATCCCTGCGCGGGACTAATCTTAAGTTTTATAAGGTCGGTCGTGAATCGGGCAACTCCTTCACGGTAATCCTCCGGCCAGAAGAAGAGAAGATAGCCGTGGTCGGCGACTGGAAATCCGTTCTTATCAAAGAGAAAAGCATAGAGATCGAGCTGAAATTGATAATGCTCGTGGGTATCTTCCTTGGTGGGAAAACCGCGCGTCTTAAAATCAAAGGGAATAAACCGCCCCTCGCTATCAACCAAGAGTTCATCAATAGCGCCTTTTATGAGCATGTCAAACTCGGGTACCTTGGCTTGGATTCCCTTAAAGTTATTTCGCCACCCGTCCAGTTTAGCGCGGTCGGTAAAGAGCACCCCGTCGACTTTCCCGTCGACTTCAGGCGGAAGCTTCTTTTTGCTCCGATAACCATCGAAATAGGTCTTTAATACCCCGTCCATTCCGCTTGGCAAACTGGGGAAGATCCCCTGCGGCCGTTTGATATCCTCGTGAAAATGGAGCCATAGACACCTCGGACACTCCGAGAGTATGCCGATAAGGCTGGGAGAGATTTTGATCATTGTTTTAAAGGTGACAGGTTATTTTCCAACGCATCCTGCGTGCCGGACGAATGTCTTACGAGATGTCAGTAAGACGCGAATCCACACGAATCAGAACACGAATCAACGCGAATAATTGCTGAAACTTTTCTCATTCTTCCTTCCTTTTCTTTTGTGCCCTACCAGATAAGAACGCTCCGCTCATACCAATAATGGTACCAAGAAAGAGGCCAAGGGCGAAGGGGGCGAGATTGCGAGTGCTAAAAGCCCCTTTGACTTGACCGGCTCTCGGCGCAATGGGTATCTCGGTTTCACTCACGGATGATACTTCCTTGGCTCTATCAATCTCTGCTTCGGCCGCCGCCTGCACTGGGTCAGGCGTAGGATCGCTTGCGATTTGTGGTTGAGATGCTGGCAGTGCCGGCGGTGCGGTAACTATCGACTGAATAACCGGCTTGGGTGTCGCGGTGACTTGCAAGACCAAAGGAACTAGTCCTGGGATTGTCGGAGGTGGTGTTAAAATGTTGGCTTTTGTTGGTGTGGGGATAGAAGTTATGGGAGACGGCGCTGATGTTGGGGTTTTTATCGGCGTGGGAGTCGGGGTCACGGTAGGTTGTGGTGTGGGGGTCTTAGTTTTTGTTGGGATAGGACTCGGTGTTGATTGCGGCGTATCTCCACTAGGCGAAGGAGTTGGTGTCGTAGCCGGCGTACCCGTATCGGGCGAAGGGGTCGGTGTTGGCGATGTAGTTTCGCTCGGCGAAAGAATTGGCGATGGAGTCGGAGTCTGTACCGGAGTCGGCATCGCGGTCGGCGTACCCGTATTGAGTGAGGGGGTCGGCGATGGGGTAGGAGTTGGTGCTACCGTGGCATACGGTTCCTCGCCGGGAAGATAATACTGCGTCCGGTCGGTGCCCACATGACAATGGTAAAACTCATAAGGAATATCGTACTTCTCCGTACAATTCGTGTGGCACGTGTGGCAGCTATTTGAATCCACCCTACCCGGGTGAGCCTTTGCTATGAAAGCCGAACTCAATAAGAAAATAATAAAGAGTATGGGGATGATGAAAAGAATTTTCATAGAAATTATTAGGTTTACAAATTGACCATTCATAGTAGCACTAAGAGCCACTAAAGCACAAAAAGAGTGGGGTCTGACCCCACTCCGCTGGTTACTTTCTAGCTTTCCTACTCCTCATGCTGAATTTTTTGCCGCGATCTCTTCTTTGTGCTTACAAGCTTTTTCTCCTTGATCCGAACCTCTTTGGCTGATCGTGAAGGTCTAGTCTCTATTCTCCCCTTGACTGGTTTAACCGCTTCATTCACAAAACGGTTGAGCTTGGCTACCACGAGTTCACGGTTCAACCCTTGGGTTCGCTCGCTTTCGGCGGTAAGAATGATTTTCCCTTCATAGTTGAGTCTATTCCCGAGTGGCGGATAACTCCGCACCCTCTCCTTCTCTTCCTCGGAAAGCGTAGCCGATCCCTCAAAATCCCACGTCAACACCACCTTCGTCTCCACTTTATTTACATTCTGCCCTCCCTTTCCCCCACTGCGCGCGAAAGTTAACGTATATTCCGCTTCTGGAATTACAATGCCGGGTACGTCCTCCGCGTACCTTCTCTTAAATTTGGTCCTTGGTTTACGCATACTATTCTCCACCAATCATTGCATAAATCGAGCACTTTCACCACGCGTTATGATCCTGTCGTGGAGGATCTGACCCTGCGCGGAGGGAGGACCGTCCCCACTTTGCAACTATTGGACTCTTGGCCACTTTTTTGTTATAACAAGATGAACCTTTAGTAGGAGGATAAAAATGGCAGCAAAGAAAGAAAAGCCTCGTCGGAAGCCGCAGGCAAGGATAAGAAAGAAAAGGGCTGACGCAAAACGAACGCCGGTATCGACTCCACCATCGTATCCAGCGTCGCCGGCGAAACCCGAGCCTAGGGAACGCATCACGAAACTCACGGTTGTGGGAGTAACCATGGCGCAGACTGTAACTCATTACGGCATCGTGAGTAGGCCGATAGGCATCTCCTTTAGAGAACTTCCTTATCGGGAGTTTCATCGGATGCTAAAAGAAGCGCTACTAAATCGTGAGAATGTCACGATCACGGTCACGACCACAACTCCGTAATGCTCTAGGCTCCTTGTATGGGCGGATCTACTCCGCCCGATTTTCTTTTTCTATGCACGGAGGGAGGACTGTCCCCACTTTGGCATGACGGGTGGTTGACAGAGATAAGATCGCCCGCTAGAGTGGAGACTACGATTTCAACTTCTCTTATGAAAACCCAAGTAGCGCTCCGAATGATGATGTCAATGTGGATGCCTTCGTGCGAAGGTTCTTGGTGTTTGTTATGAAATAGGACTATTTCCTTGCGCCAAGAGCCTTCGCTAAACGCGAAGGCTCTTTTTAATTCTGGAAGGAGGGTAAGGTATGAGTTTTATTCTCCAGATGCAGAGACGGGCAATCGAGAGTCTAAGAGATCATGCTCACGAGTTCCCGCGCATAGATCCGCGAGCGGAACTAATCTTGAATGACGGCACTCCACTTGAGATCCTTGGCATCAGCCAGGGAGTCGGTACCTGCTCCGAGATTCATGGAATGAACGTACTTGTGGTTGGTACCGAGCCACTCCACGCTGCTCGCGCCGCCGCGATGAGTCGTACTCTCTTAGATTGCGCCTATACTGTCTTACTAAGAGGACCGACTGTGCAAGAAGTGGAGGAGGAACGAAATAGGCATCTCTGGGGAGACGGGCACGCGTTCGCGTGTGTGGAGCTGCTGCGGAGCATTACGAGGAAGAACCATAGAATCATCCTTACTCGCACGGGAAGGAAGAGACTCTACGTGGCACTCGCCTAGCACGTTCTCGATACGCAAAGTGGTCGCTTGAGGCGACCACTTTTTCTTAGACTTAATTCACCTTGAGTAGATCAACCTCAAAAATCAGGGTTGAATTGGGTGGGATCAACCCTTGCGCGACCGGCCCATAACCAAGTTCGGGAGGGATTGTAAGCTTTCGCTTTCCGCCTACCTTCATCCCCAGTAACCCCTGATCCCAACCTTGAATGACCTGTTCCTGCCCAAGGGTAAAGGTGAAGGGTTGACCGCGGCTGTACGAACTATCAAACTGCACCCCGTTCGTTAACGTACCCACGTAGTGGACTTCCAAGGTATCGCCATTTTTGGCTTCCGCGCCGGTACCCACCACAAGATCTTCGACTTGTAAACCGAATGTCGTGGTATCCTCTGCTCCAGTCGAAACCGGACTGGGAGAGGGACTTCCCGTAGGGGCAGGCGGCTTACTCGTCGCCACAAAATAGACCAGTGCGGCAATAAGAATAAGGATAATAAAGGTTGCGATAGTTTGTCGGTTCATGGTTGTAAAGTTAAATCACGCGAATTGACACGAATAAGAAAACGAATCTACACCAATAAGTCAGGAGGCTTTAGTTTTGGTTTCGATCGGTACTCGCTCCCACGCGAACTCCCCGCTTCCAAAATGTCCTCGCTGCGCGGTTTTTAGATAGATCGACTTCCGAAGATCCAGAAACTCAATCATCCCGCGCGGGGTAAGATCGAAATTCTTTACTACCCAATCCCGCGCTTCTTTTGCCCGGGATGGGTTGGCAACCGTAACTTCAACCATCACCGGCTCGGCGATGCCGATCGCATACGCAAGCCCCACCGTGGCCTCCCCTGCCTCAAAGCGCTTCACGATGTTCTTCGCGAGATACCGCCCCATATAGGCAGCCGATCGATCAACCTTGGTGGGATCCTTGCCCGAGAACGCTCCCCCACCGACCGGCGCTAACCCTCCATAGGTATCGACGTTAAGCTTTCTGCCTGTAAGGCCAGTATCACTATCAAAACCACCGACCACGAAACGACCGGTAGGATTCACCAAGACCGTGCGAGGAGGATTGTCTCTAAAAACTTCGTTGATAACGCGAGAGGCGAGAAGTTCCCGAACTTCTTCGATTGCTTTCTTTTCGCTATGTTGCGCCGAGAGCACCACCGTCTCGACCCGATCCCCTTCCATCGTCACCTGCGATTTTCCATCCGGCCCTAACCACTTAAACGCCGGATCAGTAACCCGAACTTCGGTAAGTCGTTCGGTGAGCCTTCGTGCCAATATGAAAGGCTTAGGAAGCATCTCGGGGGTTTCGTCGGTCGCGTAGCCATACATGATACCTTGATCACCCGCTCCACCCACATCTACTCCTTGCGCGATATCACGCGACTGCTCCTTAATCCGCACTGTCATCTCAAGTGTATTCCCATACCCTAGCGAACCATATACCTCCTCGGCAATCGCTTTTACTGCAACCGATGCCCTGCTCGTGACTTCGCCGGCGATCACCAAAAGGCCGTGACTTCCCATCACCTCAATGGCAACGCGACTTGCCGGATCCCCTTTCAGATACTCATCCAAAAGCGCGTCAGCAATTTGGTCGCAGATTTTATCGACATGGCCTATGGTGACACTTTCGCTGGTACGGAGCAACGGAGGTATATGAGAAACCAAGGAAACCGGTTACGTAACGATCGAGGCGGTCGGCCGCATGCGGGGGGCGATAAGTTGGTGAGGTTTTTCCCGCTTGGTTTTCGTAGGCACCTCGGTAAGCGCATGGGCAAAGACCTCGTCGACGTGGCCTGCGAAAATAAATTTGAGATCGCTACGAATGTTCTCGGGAATTTCGGTAAGATCCTTTTCGTTATCCTTGGGCAAAATAATGGTGGTGAGCCCCGCGCGATGGGCGGCGAGCACCTTCTCTTTAATCCCCCCAATCTCAAGTACTTTGCCGCGCAAGGTTACCTCACCGGTCATACCCACGTCCTTACGCACCGGGATCTTGGCGAGTGCCGACGCGATCGCGGTCGCGAGCGCGACCCCGGCCGAAGGCCCGTCTTTGGGAATAGCGCCCGAGGGCACGTGGATATGGAGATCAACCTTTTGTGCTACATCCGGGGAGAGTCTAAAAAGTTCGGCACGCGAGCGGACAAACGAAAAGGCGGCTTGCGCTGATTCGCGCATCACTTTGCCAAGTTGCCCCGTGATGGTCACATTCCCTCTTCCCGGCATGGGGAGCGCTTCGATCGTAAGAATCTCGCCACCCGCCGCGGTCCAGGCAAGCCCCGTCGCCATGCCGATCTCGTCCTTCTCTTCTTTCAGTGTCTCGGGAAACTTTGCCGGCCCAAGAAAATCAGTAAGGTTGGCGTGACTTACGTGCACGGTGGTAGATCGCTTCTCGCTCACCTTACGCGCCACCTTGCGGGCAATACGCGCGAGTTCCCGTTCAAGATTGCGTAACCCGGCCTCGCGCGTGTAACGACGAATGATGAAACGGAGGGTCTCGTCGTCGATGGTCACCTGCCGCGCGGTGAGACCATTTTGGATGATAACGCGCGGCAAGAGATGCTTACGCGCAATAGTAAACTTCTCCTCTTCGGTGTAGCCGGGAAAGCGCAGCACCTCAAGTCGGTCCCGGAGGGCGGGCGGAATGGTATCGAGGATATTGGCGGTCCCAATGAAAAGCACTTCCGAAAGGTCAAACGGAACCTCGAGGTAATGATCGCTAAAGTTACTGTTCTGCTCGGGGTCGAGCGCCTCTAAAAGCGCCGCCGCCGGATCGCCGCGGAAATCCTGGCCAATCTTATCGATTTCGTCGAGCATGAAGACCGGGTTTTTGGTGCCCGCGTCCTTGATCTTTTGGATGATGCGGCCGGGCATGGCGCCGACGTAGGTACGTCGGTGTCCCCGAATTTCAGCCTCGTCGCGGATACCGCCGAGACTCACCCGTACAAATTTACGCCCCATCGCCTTGGCAATCGATTGCCCGATGGAAGTCTTACCCGTGCCGGGCGCCCCCACAAAACAGAGGATCGATCCTTGAATCTTGCCCCGCAATTTTTGCACCGCGAGATATTCCAAAATCCGCTCCTTGATATCTTTCAGTCCATAGTGATCGGCGTCGAGCACCTTTTTGGCAGCCTTCATATCGATCGGTTTTTTATCACGCGTGGACCACGGAAGATCGGAAAGCCACTCAAGGTAGGTACGGATATATGAAACTTCGGGGCTATAGGCGTTCATGCGCCGAAGTCGCGACATCTCCTCTTTGGCCTTGGCCTTGGCCTCCTTCGAGAGTCTGGCGCGCTCAAGCTTCTTCGCGAGCGAAGCGAGATCGCCCCGTTCATCACTCACTCCCAGTTCCTTCTCAATCGCCCGCATCCGTTCACGCAGAATGATCTCCTTTTGCATCTTGCCAATCTGCTTACTCGTCTCGCGCTCGAGCTTCTTCTCAAGCTTTAAGACGTCGATCTCTTTTATGAGGCGGTCGATGAGTTTGGTAAAACGTTCGAGCATATCCCCGACCTCCAAAAATTCCTGTCGCTCTTCGTTGGAGAGGTCAAGCGCCAAAAGCACAAGGTTGGCAAATCGCTCGGGATCGTGGGTAAGCCTTTCCAGTTCCTCGCGGATCTCAAGCGGAATTCGGCGCCCGGCGGCGATCAGTTCCCCAAACCGCTCGGTAATACTGCGCCTCAAAGCCTCAAGCTTGATCGACTCTCCGGAAGTAATCGTAAGCGGCGTAATCCGTGCCGCGAGATACGAGAGTGACTGGGTGGCGAGATACTCAACGACCCGCACCCGCGAGCGACCTTCGACTACGACGTGATACGAATCGCCGTCGAGCTTGACCACTTGAATGACACGGGCGAGCGTACCCACCTGGTAAAGATCCTCGGGCTTGGGCTGCTCAATCGCCTGATCGCGTTGCGCGACAATGAGAAGCTCACGCCGTTTCTGCACCGCCTCTTGCATGGCCGCCACTGACCTTCCCCGCCCCACCACGAGTGATACAATTTCGCCGGGAAGAATGACCTTGTCGCGCAAGGGAAGCACCGGCACGCTTAACCCGGTGCTTGACTCGGCGATTTGCGGAAATTCCGATCGTTTGCTGTTTACTTGGTTCATTACGGTTGAGTAAGAATATAGTTCGTTTTTCTCGACGCTCCAATAGTTTATATACTAGCGCGTTTTCACCCACACTACAAATAGAGGCTACTTACGGAGCGATTATCGTTTACTCTTGCGAAAACCGGCTGCCACCGCCTCTTCCTCGGTGCAAAACCACGCCTCGCCGCGGGTGAGATCCACCTTGGTCCTCTCGTAGAAACTCCCGCCCGGAATATGGTAAATCTTCTCGCCCGCGTCATTGATATTCCCTTTAATAAGGCAGGAACCATCGAGTGGTGTCGAGGCAATTTGCGGGCCATACGAAGCTTGGTTTACATTGTCCGATGTGGTAGCCGCAATCGTCGACTGACCGGCGATCTGCCCTACCTCACCTCCTATACATGAAGACCAAATTCCCTTCGTCTCGCTCTTGGCATCGTTTTGGGCTTTTACAAACTCATCTACAAAGGCCACATTGGGTGGAAAGGTATAGACGGTTGCAAACCCGGCCTCTACAAGGGCAAGGTTTACCATAATGTTATCAGGCGCATAGACATACCTAAGTAACCTGCCATACCGATCGCGATCCTCGAGGTCGGAAACCAAGCGGACCTCTTTGCCGAGTACGAGCGCGCTATTGGCCTCGGCCGATTCGCGCGCAAAACACTGTGTCCCGCTCGTCTCCGGCGCGTCAATGCCGATGTAGCGCACCCGCTCGCCATTTTCAAGCACAATGGTATCGCCGTCGATCACCCGCGTTACCTGATAGGTTTCACTCTGCCCTTGAAGGCTTGTCGCAGCCGAGTTGAGCGTGGGAGTAGCAATAACCAACGCTGCGCGCGTGGCGGCTTCGTCGGTAGGACCTTGGGAAATTCCGTTGGTTCCCACTTGGTTCGCGTTACTCACCGTGAACCCTACGCTCACTCCCAGTGCAAACGCAAGAAGAAGATTTAAGATATCCTTAAGCGTCATAGGGAGCCGTTTTTAAACATAGGTGAGCCACTTTCGATAACGCGGCTCTAAACCTCGTACAACCCGCCGATAGGCTTCCTTCAACTGTTTCGTAATGGGGCCGATGCGCTTTCCAATCACGGTACGGTCAATCGCGGTAACTTCCGTAACCTCGGTCGCAGTACCGCAGATAAAAACTTCGTCGGCGCGCCTAAGTTCTCCGGGGGTTATATGGCGTTCCGCGATCTTGAGGCCTTGATCCCGTGCGATGGTAAGAAGCGAAGCGCGGGTGATGCCGGGAAGGATCTGACCTTCAAGCGGTGGGGTAACCAAAATCCCTTTTTTGACCATGAAGATATTCTGCCCAGGACCTTCGGCAACGCGACCTTTAAAATCGAGCAGCAGCGCTTCATCAAATCCGGCCGCATGCGCCTCTTCTCCCGCGAGGATGGAATTGACGTAATGGCCGCCGATCTTGGCATCAGCGATCGTGCTTTGGGGATGGATGCGAATAAAAGAAGAGGTTTTGAGTCGAAGCGCCTTCTCGCCCAAATATTTACCCCATGGCCATGTAGCGATGGCAACGTTTACTGGTGCATCGGTAAGGCGTAGGGTCATAACGCCGTATCCAAAGAAGGCTAGGGGTCGTATATACCCTTCGGAGAGCTTGTTTTTCTTTATGAGTTCAAGCACCGCCGCTTTAAGCGCGCTTCGTATGAAGGGTATTTTCATACCCAGCGCACGTGCCGAGATAAAGAAACGCTCGAGGTGATCGGCAAGGCGAAAGACCGCCGGCCCTTTTTGAGTCGCATAGAGGCGAATCCCTTCAAAGACCGACGAGCCATAGTGAAGGGCGTGAGAGACGACGTGAATTTTGGCCTCTCTCCAAGGAACAAACTTCCCGTCAAGCCAGATGTATTTGGTTGCGGTAATGAGAGACATTTCGAAATTTCGATATATCGAGTTAACAAATCTTTTCTAAGGCTCACTTCTCTGCCTCCTCCTTTTTCATCATCCCTCTCGGAGTCATCACTAAATCATATCCTTCGAGAAAGGCATTTAATCTCTTTCCCTGATCCACTTCCTTATATTGAATCCCGGGTTTTGAGCCGTCTTTGACTCTGTCGACGAAACTCTGAATGAGTCTCTGTGTTTCATCCCCTAATTGATACGCCTTCGTAAACTCGTCCGCCGTAATATAACCCACATCGAGCGCTACGTAAAGATGGCTCTGCACTTCGCCCGCGGATCCCTTTGCGATGAAGAAATAATTGATAAGCTCAATTTTTGTGCCGCGGGTAAAACCTTCGGCTTGGTTGGCCATCGAAGAGACTGCGGCGCGCTGGACTTGACTTACCAAACCACGGTCGGAACGGAAGGTTGGCTTACGGGTCAAATAATACACGTAACGAGTGAGCTCGCGAGCCCTCTGCCACGAGAGGAGATCCTCGAAACGTTTTATCGTTGCCATAATAGAGAGAGGTTATGTATCGAAATGTCGAAATATCGACTCTCGATATATCGATATATCCTAGCCTTTCCGTTTGGCGTTGACAAATTGACGCACTGCTTCGATTGATTGCGCGTTTAGAACCTCTTTTTTGGTAAGCCAGCCGCGACGAGCAATGCCTACTCCCAAATCCATTTGCCAAAAACTGTCGATGCTATGCGCATCGGTATCAATCGCAAATGTGAGCCCAAACCGTTTCCCTTCTCGGATATAACTATCTTTAAGATCCATTCGCGCTACATCCCCATTGACCTCGAGTGCCGTTCCGGTTGCCGCCGCCTGCTTAAAGATCTTTTCAACATCAATGGGCGATTCCTCACGGCTACCGATCAACCTACCGGTAGGATGTCCGATCACGTTGACATATCGATTTTCCATTGCACGGACTAGACGATTCGTAACGTCTTCGGCAAGCCGCGAGTGTACCGACGCGACTACAAAATCGAGCTTCGCAAGTATCTCATCCGGATAATCGATGCTCCCTTCGGGAAGGATATCAACCTCGGTACCAGCAAGTAAGGTGATAGCGGGGTACCTCCGCCGCAGTTTTTCAATTTCGGCTAACTTTTTTAGAAGCCTATCGGTGATAAGTCCATGCGCAATCCGCGAACTCGGTGAATGATCGGTAAGGGCCACATACTGATACCCTGTGGCGACCGCTTTTTGCACTACCTTCTCCAAGGAATCACGGCCGTCGGAATAATCGGAATGCACGTGGAAATCCCCTTTGATATCGGATTGCTCTATGAGTGTGGGGACTTTTTTAGCAAGTGCCAACTCAATCTCGCCTTGATCCTCGCGCATCTCGGGCGGGATCCAGTCCATCCCGAGCGCGTGATAGACCTCTTCTTCGGTGCGACTCGCCACGCACCGTCTCCCTTTAAATGTTCCGTGTTCGCTTACGGTAAATCCATGCTCCTTGGCGATCGTGCGTAAATGTACGTTATGTTGCTTAGACCCGGTAAAATGCTGGAGTGCCGAACCCCACTCGTCTTCAGGTATCACGAGAAGGTCCACCTGCCGACCCTCCTCGGTAAAGACCGAACACTTCTCCGCGCCAGTGGCAATCACCTTGGTCACATTAGAAAGTTTTGAAAACGCGGTAATAACCTTAGTGAGATTCTTGCCGGTCGCGAGCATATCAATATCACCTACCGTCTCTTTCATGCGGCGGATGGATCCGGCAAGTTCAACCCCAGTCGCGGTCTTGGTCTTTCGTAATTCCCTTGCCATACGATTCGCAAGCGGCAGCACCTCACCAAGCAACATCCGCGCTTTGCTTGCCAGATACATTTTAAGCCCCTCGGCGATCTGGAGAATTCTCCCCTCTTTCATGTGGGGAAGTTTGGCCAGGCGGCCGTCTTCAGTCGCTTGCCTTAATTCCTCAATAGAGCGGATCTTGTGTTCATGAAGAAGTTTGACGGTCTTGGGGCCAATACTTGAGATGTCGATCATTTCAAAGACGCCGTCGGGTATCCCTTTTCGTGCCCGCTCAAACTCCTTGATCGTTTCGGTCGCAATAAACTCTTGTATCTTCTTTAAAAACGCTTCCCCAATCCCGGGAAGTTTCACTGGCTTTTCTTGATTTACCAAATCCTCGATGTCGGTGGGAAGCTCCCGGAGTATCTGCGCCGCTTTTTGGTACGCCCGCACGCGAAAGAGATCATTGGGGTCTTTCATGCCCTTAAACTCAATGAGCTTAGCCCACTTATCAAAGATATCGGCAATTTTACTGTTGATCATATACAAGCTCCACTATGGTTTCGACATGATACGTCTGCGGGAAGAGATCAAGTGGTTGAATCTTTGCAATCGAGAAGACCGAGGTAAGAATCGCAAGATCGCGGGCGAGTGTGGCTGGATTACAGGAAACGTACATGAGCTTTTTAAATTCTTTCTCGCTACTGGCAAGTTCGCAAACCCACTCTACCACACTTTGGGAAAGTCCGGCGCGCGGCGGATCAAGAAGAATAACGTGAGGAATTTGAGGCAGATGCATTGTTCCTTTGGAAAGAGCTTCTACTGGTAAAGCGAAAAAGTCGGCATTAGTGATGTGATTACGGTGGGCATTCTCTTCGGCATCGTCAACCGCTTCGCTATTGATTTCAAGTCCAATCACCTTTCCTGCCTTATCGGCAAGCGCAAGACTAAACATGCCGATCCCAGAATAAAGATCCAAAAGAAGATCTACGCTCTTCTTACCGATCCAATCACGCACCGTCGTAACCATCGTTTCTGCTTGGAGAGTGTTGGTTTGGAAGAAGGCGGCGGGAGAAATGGTGAAAGAGAGTCCGTGAATCGTCTCGCTGATGCTTCCCGATCCTGCGAGAATCTCCTCGGCATCAACCTTGACCGCCTGCGAGCGCTGGCGATTCACCGTTCGCAGCACCGTCGTCGGCTTAAATGGCGCGACTCCCAAAAGGAATGCTTCGCGATCAAATCCGCCCTCGGCGGTCACGAGATTCACCATGAGCTCGCCGGTATGGATGCTACGGCGAATCACAAGGTTACGAAAAAACCCCTCATGCGTCTGATAGTCATAGGAAGGCAGTCCCGAGGCGTCCGCAAACACGCGAATGGCGGTTAAGAGTTCGCCAATCTGATCAAAAAAGATGGGACATTTTTCAACGTTAATGAGTCGCTCGTAACTCCCCCGCTCATGAAGTCCTAGCCCGATCCCACCATCATCCTTAGTAAAGAAGGTATATTCCATCTTATTGCGATACCCCCATGGTTGGGGCGAAGGAATGATAGGAAGTATCGGCGGTGTAGCGAGTTTGGCGATACGGATAAGGCTCTCGCGGACGAAGTTCTCTTTGATAGTCAGTTGATGTTGATACGCCACGTGTTGGAAGGTGCAGCCGCCGCAGGGGCCGAAGTGCGGGCAGCGTGCTTCAATGCGCTCGGTCGATCGCTTTCTTACTTCATCAAGATCGCCTTCGAGAAAGTCTTTTTTATTACGGGTGATCGTTACCGTCACTTCCTCGCCGGGAAGCACTGCCCCACGTACAAAAATAGGCCGGCCATCCTCCGCCCGCCCCATGCCTTTTCCTTCAAAAACCAACCGCTCTATGACCGTGTTTATTGTGGTTGTCATACATGAAAACGACGATGGCAACCTCATGTAACCTTTGGTAACCTTCACCCCGTTACCAGGAAGCCACGGGTGTCAACCCGTGGAGGAATGGCGGTTCGTCGCGAAGCGAACCCATAGATGCCATGGCCGTGAGGCCGTGGTAACGGGGTTCACTTGACGACTGGAAACGTAACTGTCACATCCGTTCCCCGGCCCTCGATGCTTTCGAGGGCAATTTCGCCTTTCATTCTTGTCGTAAGCTCCTTTACGATCCAAAGCCCGAGGCCGGTGCCACTCACCTCTCTCGTCTCATCGCGTTTCACGCGATAAAACTTGGAAAAGAGCGCTTTCTGATCTTTCGCCGAGATGCCGACACCGGTATCCGATACCCTTATCTTCACCATCTTTCCTTCGCTCACAGTCAGCACGGTTACTGAACCTTTAGGCGTATACTTTACCGCGTTACTCACAAGGTTAGTGATCACCTCGCGTAGTCTATCAGGATCAACCATGGCAGAGGGAAGCGCCTGCCCAAGCTGCTCTTGAATCACGAGACCCTTTTCGCTCGCCATTTGCCAGAGCGATTCAATCACATCATGTACGACGCTATTCACCTCGGTTGGTTTAAGATTGATCGTGATTCTCCCCTGTTCGATACGCGATACATTAAGCAAATCTTCCACCAACGTGTTAAGTCTCGTAGCTGCCTCACGAATCGAATGAGCCGCCTTCTTGGCCTTCTCGGGAATTACACCAAGATCCCCCGTCTCTAAAAGCTCTGCCATACCGCGAATACCGGTGACTGGAGTACGAAGCTCGTGCGACGCGATCGAGATAAATTCATCCTTCATCTTGTCGACCTCCTCGATCGCACGGAAGCGATAGGCGTAGGCAAAAAGCTGTGAATTGCTTGCGATTAGAAGTAGAACGACCAATATAGTAATACCCAAGACGATATAGGAACGGATCACCGTACTCGCGGTAAGCTCATCGATAGGAGCAAGGGAGAATTTCATCGCGATGAGTCCCACCGCCTCGCCGTCAAAATCGGTTACCGGTTTGGTGACAAGCGCAAACCGCTCGTCCGTGGCACGCACGTTCGGTTCTGAAAGCACGGAAGAGAATGAATCGTCGAGGGTAAATTCGGCAAACGCCTCCTTCTCCACCCACGCGAATGTCATCGAGGGAGGAATTGACGGTAGGAGTGTGCCGACCGTTCCCCCCTTGAGCGATGCGATGATGCGGAAGTTCTCTCCCTCACGCTTTAGGATATCGAGTCCCCGAATCTCGTCATTCGCCTTGGCGACGTTGAGCGCATGGATCTCAAGGTTGCGAGGGTCGGAAAGGAGCGGGCGGATCCCGGCTTCGAGGACATCCTCGGCTAAGAGCGCTTTCTTTCGTAACTCGATATCCATGTTCCGCTGACTTGCCGAAAGCGCAAGGTAGGAATTTAAAACCAATAAGAGCGGAATAATGAGCGCGAGGAGAAGCGAGTAGAGAAGCTGGAGATTACGCTGGAAGAAGGAAGGACGAAGCATACAAATTAAATTCAAAATTCAAA
>JACQLU010000014.1 GCA_016203935.1 Parcubacteria group bacterium
AGTCCAGGCGCAAGGAAGCTGCCGCTAACTTGATTGATGGCGGCCAGTCTGGTAAATGACCAACCACTTGCGTCGCTACGCTCCGACCCCTGGCCGCGATGGCCCGGAATCAGTGGCCGCGTTGACCGGAATGCGCACCTGACAATCCAACAGCATGACCGCGTTCAATGTGGCTGGCAAAGTCATGAGCAAGAGGAGTTAGCCCTGAAGTACCAGGCCCTGTTGATATTCCCCTTTTCTCATGGATCGTTATTCTATGGTTCAAAGTCGCGAGGGTCATCGCGGGCAGCTCTGCAAATGAGTGCATCCAGATCAACCGCTCTTCATCTGGGAATATCAGAGGAACGTAACGCCTGTTCTCAGCAGCATCTCCAAGAATCCGATAGAATAAAACCGCTGGGATGCCGTGTTGTCTTTGAGCGAGAATGTCCATAGCTCGACACGCACCCGCATGCGCTTTGCCATATTGACGTGCTTCACGGTCGGTCATGCCCATGGCTTTCCATCTTTGTACGCTGCGTGAATAAAACTCACCTTTTACCTTCGAATGGGCAGCCATCTCCTCATAGCCATCGGCCTTGTTATAATTTACTGCAATAATCGGCACATCATCCTTGCCACGCACACTTAACGTCTGTGTGCCTTGGTCTTCTTGTGCCCTTTGCTTCGTCACCTCGAATTCATCAACAACAACGTCGCTCAGATGGAATATCTTTGCTTTCGTGCTCTCAAATGCAGGACTGCGGATCAATCGATCAACTCCATTCTCGAGTGTGGCGAGATCGATGCCAGCCTCCTTTAGAAGCCGCTTTGCCTCCTCCCTGGCCGCAGCAACAGCGTCCTCAAAAGTATTCCGGTCGATGATCGGAGTCCCAAACCTCTTTGACAATGGATCGTTTGGAATTTCTATTGTCACATAAACCCGCCAGATCTTTTCGTCTAGAAGCCACCGATTTACAGCCCTAACGACGTATGCACCTACAGTTGTCGCTTGTTCCCTTACTTGAAGCTGACATTTAATCCCCTCCGCACTCGTCGCTTCTAACGGCTCGGCCCTTACGCTTGCTGAAGCCAGACCCAAAAGCACTCCGCTAAGAAGCAAGCACTTTCTGAATGTTTGAATTTTCATTGTCTTACCCTCCTCACTTCAAACCAGGATTCCGATCCCAAGATAAAAAAAGCCAGCTTATGGATGCGCTGGAATCAAGACCTTTGGATTAATACCCATGCCTTCGCTCCTTAATCCAGCAAAACAGGGACCTATCGGATATCCAAAATGTTGCCCAACCCGGCCAATAAACCGAGCCCTTGCCGCACCTTCAACCTTCGGTTTGCTTGAAACAGGAATTCTTTCCTCGGCAACTAGATTCTCGGATGCATCTTGTGCGGCGAAGACTTTTTCATATTCTGCCGTCGTCATAGATCGCCGAACGCTTTCCTCAAGAGTCATCTCCACCGACGCGTCTACTACTCTGCGCGAATCTATTATCTTGAACCTCGCTTTCTCTCTCTCTCCTGCATCAGTAACTACATGGCTATCAATCAAATTCCTTGCGCGCTCATCCGCAATTTCAAGGGGAAAGCCTAACCTCTTTAAATACTCAGCCGTCGCTCCTGTCGCCTGCTCATTCAATATTGTGTAATCCTCATGCCCACTCAAAAAAACTCTAGCCACCTCTGCGCCATCATGTTGAATGTGCCGAACTGCGATTCCAAATTTTGGCATCTCCCCAGCACCTTTTCCCCTCACCACTATTTTCTCCAAGCGGTCATCCCTCCCAACAGCAACAGGAATCACTCTATGCAAGTCATACATCTGGCAACCGATGAAGGCCGCATCATCCGCCTCCATGATCGGCACTGGTTCTCCCACCATAGCTTGCAACTCCTGCAAATAAGGTTCCGCTGCTTTGGCGTCGACCAGCCAAAAAAATCCTATACTCATTATGGCCATCGTCTTTAACTTCATAAATCACTCCTTCCTCCTCCTAAGTCAGGCGCCGCCTAGCAAAGACGAAGCCTTTCAATTGGAAGTTAGTAGACCATCATCCACTCAACCCCCGTTGTTGCCTTTTTAAATTTACAGGTTTCCAACAAAAGGACATCACACCGCTGAAATCCTGCCAGCAATCCCGCTGCTTCGCGAACGGATCGTCTATAAGACTCGCGAGCCTCAGCAAAGGAACCAGCAGCGACACAGGCGCCAGGCAAGTCAGCCATCTGAAGAGACTCAGTAAACCGTTCCCTCGCTAACTTTAAACCTTCAAGACCACGCTGCCGTAAGCCACGGGCTTCTTCTATCAAATCTCTGGAAGGAAATTTTCTCCTCTCAAGAACCCTTTCACGTTCGTCCAAGTCAAGCTCTCTCACACGGTAATACTCAAGCGTCCGCTCTTCCTCGACCTTGCTTATGACCTCAAGCCCTGCATCAAACTGCTTAATCGCGGCTTCCCTCCCCGCTATTTCCAAAGCCTTCTTCGCATCAAAATCTCCTAAAGCTACTAACGTCGGTAAATGCCGTTCCCGTGGGAGCGGTCGACGGGCGATTGCCCTACAAAGTCCATCGATCTTCCTATCAATCTCAGAAATATCAAAACCAGCTTTGATGTCACCATGAACAGCCTTGACTACTGTTTCGGGGACCGCGGAGTAGCGGGTCCTTAGATCAGATGCCTCAACCATTAGGTCTGCGTCTTCAGCAGGGGAATCAGCATTAAGCATATCCAAAAACTCCTGCGCTCCTGCTGTTTGAGGCAGTCCAATCACCCCAAGGAGAAGAAGAGCAAAACCCCATGCAGAAACCGCCAACCTTTTTTTTATGTTTTCCATAAACGTACCTCTTACCTTCAAAACCCGTGGGCTCACGAGATCATCTGCAACCGCCCTTACAACTGCACCCTGTACATAGCAATTATAGACCCGTATGACGCTATGCGATATGCTAAAATGCAAGATATTGTTAAGAATTGCGGTGGCAGATGAAATCACAAAAACCGCTTTAGTTTCAAACTCATTAAGCGCACGCTTGGCGATTGCGGGGATAAAAAAGGATGCAGATGCGCCGATTTTTTTATACGCAGCGTCAATTCGGCGGTAGAATAGAGCTGGATTGATAATTTGGCTCTTTGGATTGGAAGCGGTTGCAAAGAAGCGCGTGGATTTTTCTTTAGGGCGTGTTTGCGGGACGGGGACCGGACAAAAAAGGGCGTGTGAACTTCTGCTTTCACGCCTTTCGGGTTCGGATCTTCGGGAATCGGGAGGCTCGTATGAAGTGAGTTTCCGGCACGGATATTTGGCTGGACGTAGGGC
>JACQLU010000021.1 GCA_016203935.1 Parcubacteria group bacterium
ACAATGCTCCATTTTGGTATATCAGATAATAACAAAATATGCCATACTGAACCTGAACGTATCTCATATGTACTACGCCTCGGCTCAAGAAATGGAAAGGCTCGATCGCCTTGCGGTCGCACATGGTCTCGAAATCCGCCAGATGATGGAGCTTGCCGGCTTTCACATGGCGACTCTTTTTAAGGTGCTGCGTGTTCCCTCGCAGAGCGCGGTTACCGTTGTCTGCGGCAAGGGGAACAAAGGCGGCGATGGACTTTCGGCAACCCGCCATCTTATCAATCACGGTTGGAATGTAACGGTAGTGCTCATGAGTAGAGAAATCTCGGATGACGCGCGTCATCATTTGAAGCTTCTCGAGAAGATGCGTGTCCCCATTGTTCTCTTAAATAACGACGAATCAAAGGCGAGGGCAACAATACAGAATGCCAACGTAATCATTGATGCGCTCATCGGCTATCATCTTGCGGGCTCGCCGCGGCCGCCCTTTGATGCCGCGATCGCCGAAATAAATGCGCCATCGCACCGGGTGATTGCTTATGATCTTCCTTCGGGTATGGATGCTACGAACGGTCATTGCTTAGGGGCATGCGTAAAAGCCGAGTCAACCCTTACGTTGGCGCTCCCAAAACGGGCATTCCAAAATAGCGAGGCACGAACGTATTACGGTGATCTTTATCTCGCCGACATCGGCATTCCAAATTTTCTCTACGATGAGATCGCGAATGGCGCGAGACCCCCTTTTCAAACCGCTCCCCACGGATTTATACGATTGGAACAGTGATTCTCGCTATGTAAAATATATTACAGTCATTTTATAAAAGAATCTCTATGCTTGGCCTTAGAGATTTTTTATTCTTTATCAATTACTTCCATGTCACATCTTCTAGAGTTCTATGGCACAGAATGCCCACACTGCCAAAGAATGCATGTACTTGTCGAACGGCTCGAAAAAGAGGAGGGTCTTACCGTTGATCGGCATGAAGTATGGCATAACGAAGATAATGCCAGAAAGATGACCGAATACGATCGAGGATTTTGCGGCGGGGTTCCCTTCTTCTATAACACCAAGACCGAACAATGGATCTGCGGAGAAGTCCAGTATGCGGACTTTAAACTGTGGGCAAAAGGAACGTAATCCAAGATACAGATATTTGCCAAAGTGTAAGTTATAGTGGCCCAAAGAGTGAATTTTTATCTACATATGAAAGCGAGGTGAGCAATATGGAACTAGCAGAAATAAAAAAACGAGTACATGAACCTCAAGCCACCGCAATACTCGCCGGCTGGTCGCTCGCGATCGGCTGGATCGTACTGGCTATCTACTGGCTTTTGGCGTTTCCCCTCTCCGGTGTCATTCGAGAATACTTCCTGCGCTCCAAAGCTGAACGTGATGGAGCCGCGGTGGGAAGCGCGCTTCTTGCTACGCTCAATCAAATTCAGGTGACCAGTGCCTTTCTAGAACCGCTCAAGTTTGTTGGGATTATGTTCATCATTACTGGTATTGTTTTTATTCTTCTCACAATTCTTAAAACTCTCAAGTTAAGAGCGGCTGCGATGGCTACGCTCTTCAGCAACAGATCCCGTTAGAAATTCTATAATCTCAGCGGGGCACCATTAAACTCTCTTTATGAATCAGAATGAACAATTAGCAAAATATACCCCCTTTGAGAAGATGCTGATGAGCATGGCGCGCACCATGTGGCCGATGTTCCTCATGCTTGGTTTCGTGATTGTGCTGCTCGCGTTCCTCATCGTGTGGAATCTTAGCCAAACGCAAGTGAATTTCTTCTTTTCGGCTGCCAAAGCGGTACGCGAAGGAAGCGATCCAGCCTACATTGCGGCGCACCGCGCAATCCAAGTCACTTCAGCCTGGATCCCCGGCTTCAAATTCCTTGGTATGGGACTCCTCTTCTCCGCGATTACCTTTAACCTCGCTAATATCCTTGGCGCGCTCCGCGAGGCTGGTGCCCGGGTGCAAAAGATGTTGGGAGCGGAGATTAAAGCATGGAAGAAGACCTTTGTCGCGCTCATGTTTCCGCACTTCATGATGATCGGCCTTATCGTTCTTATTATCGCCTTCGTCGTCTCCTTGAACCTCGCCGGATCGGCTTCGACCTACTTTAATAATCCGATCAAGGACGTGCTGGATGCCGCGCCGAGTAATAGCGCGCTTGTCCGACAGTTGGCAGCCATCCAGCAGACGAAGGCGTGGCTGGAACCGTTTAAGTTCGTCGGCGTTACCTTCCTCCTCACCGGTATCTCGTTTGCGCTCGCAACGATCAGAAAAGTAGTGCAATTTCAGACTAACCGCTTGGTGGAAATCGGCGAAGGGAAGTAATACCCTGCGTATCAAAAGTAAGACCAACCTCTAAAGGAGGAGGTTGGTTTTACGTTATCTTAAGACCTTTTACTAATAGGAGAAAGGTAAAGTACGCCAGAGACAATGTTCCCAGCAAGCAACCCGTACAAGAATGGATCGGTGACTAAAAAGAAACGGGCGCCATAGGAAAAGAGAAAAGCGAAGATGCCGGTGAGCACTCCGTAGATTATCCGAGCCCGACGGGTGGGAAATGTCGAAGTCACTGGTTCAATCAACATGACAGTGATGAAGAAGAGCGTGGTGCCTTCGCGGAAACTACCCAGAAGTGGTGTCAGTGGTGCATGCGAGATGAGGAGGAGAAGGGCTAACAACGCAAAATAGGTAATCGCAAAAGGAATTGCCACGTGAAACCGTTTCTGCCGCCAGAGAATGACAAGACCAGAAATCAAAACGATCCAGAAAGGAATGATTCCCCACGAGACCCCCCACCATGAGATCGTGGGGGTAAAGAACGAAACGAAGACGAGTGCAAAGGCGGCGGGGTTAAAGATGTGGCGCGCCCATCCGAAATGAAAAAGCTGCTTAGAGATCACGGCGATCAAAGGCAGGTACACAATAAGCACGAAGTTAGGATTAGGCACCGCAATAAGCGCAAGAATAAGTCCGGAGATTACTGAGGAGAGTGGCAGATACCATTTTCGATTGCGTAGATAGGTCCAAAGAAGATCAAAGAAAGCATAGAGGGATACCATCAAGAGACCCTTCAATAGTCGTATTGGTTCCCCAAGCCAAAAGGACGAGAACGCCAGCAATGCTGCCAAATAGAGAGCCATTGAATATTTGATGGGAATTTTTTGCGTTAGCCAAAATAGAGACATGGGACTCTAAATAAAAGATGTTTTTAGGAAGAACACTCAATTTTCGATCGAAAATTGAGTGTTCTTATCTCGAATTAACTCAACGCGAAATGCTTCTCCATTTCTAATGCTCCATCAAAAAATTTGGTGCGCGCGTATCTTACATAGCGCCCTACATTATAGTACGCGGCAACGGCATTAATCTCATCGCGACATTCGTAAGGAAATGCCCACACACTGAGATTGACATAACGGAATCCGAGGTTTTTTAATTTCCATCTGAGAAGGTTCCTAGCTTCGCTATATTTCTCGGGAATATCAAAAATAACCAGCCGCCATTGCCCGTCCCATCGTTTGGGTTTTCTAATTGTAAGCTCCTCGATTACCCTTTCTTTAAGCAATTCCTTGCCCTTTTTAGTGAGCACGAAGTCCCAATCTGTTTTCCTGCGTTTATGAATGAATCCATTCCGTTCCCATCGTTTCAAAGAACGACGGAAGTGTTTCTGGGGAAAACGCCACTTCTTCCCAAACATATCAACAACCTGTATCACTCCAGGAGCGACCGCTACAATGGTAAGCGCCACCCCGACGGCAATCAAGGGAAGCAAGACCTTTGTGATTACTCCTCGGGCTATTGTGATGGGTAGCGACTTCATAGAATCATCATAGCACACAATCTGAAGAACACTCCATTTTCGATCGAAAAGAGAGTGTTCTTCTTATTTCCACGAGAAAACGGGAATACTGCGTAAAGGGAACAAACCAATGACGATGCTTATACACACAGATGGTATGTCAATCTTTTACGAACGATGAATCCCTCATGCTCTAATGTTTTGAGATTGCTCTTGATCTGCTCGCTTGAGCCGTGTAATCTTTTACAAAGTTGACTGCTTTCCATAGGACGACTTGCCAATAGTTTCAAGATCATTCCTCGTAGCTGTCGATTTGATCCCTCAAAGCTACTCTGCTTTCGATAGGAACTACTCCGCCGATTGGGATTTTCGATCGTGGTCGCAAGATACGCTCCGTAATCCATGAGTGCCCAATACCACTCGCGTGGACGATCTCGCTCGAGGGCCGCTTCAACAAAAGGAAGAATCTCCTTATCATCAACGCTCTCCCTCTTAGGAAAGAAGTGATGGATAAAAACACGGCGGATGTTGGTTTCGATAAAGACGGTGGGTTTATCGAAGGCAAACGCGACGATCGAGCCGGCGGTTGCTTTTCCGATTCCTGGAAACCCCGCAAGGACGGTTGGATCGTCGGGAAGTTTTCCATGAAAACGACCGACTACGATCGCGGCGATTCGCTTAAGCGCAAGTGCCCGCCGATTATACCCCATCCCCTGCCAGACCCTTAGCACATGAGAAAAGGGCGCCTGACTTAGCGCCCTGAAATCGGGAAACGCACGAATAAACTCGGGGTACTTTTTTAGCACCCGACTCACCTGCGTTTGCTGGAGCATGATCTCGGAGACAAGGATTTTATACGGATCCCTCGTCCTCCGCCACGGAAAATCTCTCCCCTGCCTGCGGTAATGACCCCAGATCGTGCGACGGAATGAGTCGATCTTCTTGCTTGAGAAAGACCTCTTCATACTGTTGGTAACAGCGAGAGTAACGCACGGGCCAGCTTCTCAGGATCGTGACGGATAAATCCGCGGGGACGAACAAAATCGCCAAGCAGAGGAGCAGGTTTTGCCGCACGCGTATCGACCTTAACAAACGTGGCTCGCTCAGCCGCGTACGTATGAAGGCGCTCGCGCGAAGGACGTCTGGTATTGATGACCGCATAATCAATAACCCCCTTGCCTAGGTAATGTTCCATCGCGCGGATGAAATCACTTGCTTTGAAACTATTCGTCTCACCCCACTTGGTCATCACGTTCACCACGTACACCTTAATCGCCGTTGACCCTCGTATCGCTTCTCGGACTCCCTTTACTATCAAGTTGGGAAGAACGCTGGTATAGAGATCTCCAGGACCGATCACAATCATGTCGGCTGCCTTAAGATTCTCTCGAACTTTGGGATTCACCAAAGCTTGGGGGGTGAGGAAGACACGCCTGATCCGTAAACGTCCGTCATGTTTAGGGATATCGATGTTGGTCTCTCCGCGGATGATACTCCCGTCCTCAAGCTCGGCACAGAGTTGCACATTATCCAACGTGACAGGAAGTACCTCCCCTTCTACCCCCAGAAGTTCCGCGGCAGCCTCCACCGCCTTCTCGAAACTCCCCATCACCTCCCCTAGCGCGGCAAGCATGAGATTCCCAAAGCTATGCTCCTTAAGAGCTCCTTTGGGAAATCGGAAGTTAAAAAGGTCGGAAAGGAGCTTGCGATCACGATGGGATAGAGCAACAAGCGCGCGGCGTATGTCGCCGGGTGGCAAGATTCCAAATTCTTCCCGGAGAGTTCCACTCGATCCTCCATTATCTGCCATCGAGATAATGGCAGAGAGTTTGACCGGAAATTCACGGAGGCCGGCGAGCACGGTATAGACACCAGTTCCGCCGCCGATTACGGCAATGGTTGGCATTCGTTTCGTATTCTTCTTCATAGTGGATACGCGCGTAGATAGGTCTCCTTGAATGCTGGAAATCTCTCCTTGGTAATCGCCTCTCGTATCTGCCGCATTAGGTCATTGAAAAAATAGACATTGTGAATCGAAGCAAGGTGCCCTGCCTCTGGATCTTTGGACTTGAAGAGATGATGGAGGGCGTCCTTGGTGACACGTTCTGCTTTACAGACCGGACATCCGCACTCAATATCAAGAACGGTTTGATCACCTGCGTAGATCCCTTTACGAATATCAACTTTTCCCTGATTCGTCCAGAGGAGCGCGTGCCGGGCTTCTCGCGTCGGTACTACGCAGTCAAAGGTATCAATCCCCGCTTGAACGCCATAGAAAAGATCGCGAATCCTCCCGATACCCAAAAGATGACGAGGTTTATTTTCGGGGAGTAACGGCATAACCCAATCTAATTCGCGAATCGTCTCAGTCATGGTACTGCCAAACGAATCGCTGAATGCTCCGCCGATGCCGAAGCCATCAAAGGGAAGACTGCCGATCACGTGGGCGCTCTCTTTGCGTAGATCCTCGAACGATCCACCTTGCACAATACCATAGAGTAGTTGATCCGAGGTTTTCGCTTTGAGCGACCGCTCAGCCCAGCGATGGGTACGAACGAGTGACGCTTTTGTGTATTCGTAATCGTGATAGGGTGAGGTACATTCATCAAAGGCGTAGATAATATCGGCGCCGAGGCGTTCTTGGATTGCGATCGATTTCTCGGCGTCGAGGTAGACTTCGCCGCAATCACGAATGAACGCACCTTCTTCAGTAATAGTAACGAGACTCTTATCCGCCGATGGTGCGCTGTTATTGTTTCGATTGATGCCCGTTTTACTCACTCGGTGTTCACGCGCAGCACCCATGCTGAAGACTTGAAAACCTCCCGAATCGGTCATGATTGTCTTCTCCCAGCCCATTGCCTTATGGAGTCCGGAAAAATTCCTTACACCGTCGTCCCCCAATTTGCGCCACATATGGTAGGTGTTGACGATAAGAAGTTGGGTCTTCGCCTTCATTAAATCACCTACACTCATCGCCCGCACCTCGGCGTGGGTTCCCACGATGGTATAAGCCGGTGTCTCCACGACGCCGTGGTTGGTTTCGAGTAAACCTAGTCGAGCTCGCGAATAGGGATCTTGCTTTATGATGCGAAACATGGAAATACTCGCTAGCGTAAATGGAAAAGGTA
Organism: Parcubacteria group bacterium; assembly: GCA_016203935.1. Classification (GTDB taxonomy): domain Bacteria; phylum Patescibacteriota; class JACQLU01; order JACQLU01; family JACQLU01; genus JACQLU01. Next base: position 6,944 of record JACQLU010000021.1, read on the forward strand.
TGCTAGGCTTGCAAGCTACTCTCGTACATCGTACATTCCTATCAAGGAGGGATCAACATGGTTGTTACTACCGAGGTTAAGGTAGATTTGCGTAAGCTGCCTCCGCTTTTGCAAATCGAGATCGAATACGGAGGTAATAAATCTCGTGTCAGGAGGATCTGCGCTCTGCACTTTCCTCGCTTTGTTTGTCAGCAAGCGACGGGGGAATGTGTCGACGGTCCCCTCTCGCTTGGATTCATTGAAGCGCTCGAAGCTACGGGTCGGAAAGTCAAGGTTCATTCTTCTCGTTTCTTTTTTGGCGGCGATCCAATTAGTCGCATCACTGAGGCAGACGAGGAGGGTAATGAAGGGTGCTACGCATGCCGGCTTTAGCACGCACACGGCCTCGAAGACCCTCAAATATAACAGAGAGAGGGTCTTTTTCTTTTGGACTCACACGCGAGACACAAAAGCCGACTGAAGGAAGCCGGCTTTCATGGGTGAAAAGAGAACCGTACGCTACTGTCCCTTTGCAGTGCGCTTGCCGAGCCACCAGCCGACGATAAAGATACCGGCGCCGATGACGATGAGCCACGTGGTGGAGAGTGGTTGAGCAGTGGTGGCCGTTTCTGCTCCCTCTTCAAGCGCCACTACCTCGGGTGATGCCGAAGCGGTGGGACTCGACTCGGGTGCGGGAAGAAGATAGGCAAGCTCTACATGCGTGGTTTTGCCGAAATCACCCGGATTCGCGCCATAGGTCTTGCCGTCGCTATGGTAAGCAAGCGCGATCACCGAGGCGGTTGCGCTCGTGCTCTCTAGAAGTGCTGGCATGGTTAGGGTAAACGTGCCATTGCCGCTGGCGTCGGCCTTAAAGCTATTTTGTGAGCCATCCGCAGCACCGCACGGCGTATCAACAATATTTACATTGGGCGGGAAGGTCACGCGCGAGCACCAGAGCGTATAGACGCCACTCGGCACCAACTTGGCAAAGGAAAGATTAAGTGTCGCCGAATCACCATCCACGGTATAGGTGCCGCTGCCTGAAGCGGCAAGCCAGTCTCGCAACGTGAAACCAAGCGACGCGCCTTTCGCAAACGGACCAAGGGGATTTGCTCCCACTTTGAAAGGATCATGCTCAACAGCCCCCGAAGACGCATAGACGGTCTTGGCAAGGTTCTCCTCCGTCTTCGCTTCTTCCCCTTCTACCCGCACCACTTGTCCTGCGGCAAGATCGCTTCTCTCAATGAAGACATCTTGCTCGGGAAGGTTGAGCTCAATGTGACTTTGCATCGTCACGTTGAGCGTTGAGGCAGCCGCGAGGGAAGTAATCGGTGTGAATGCGAGAAGCGCAGTAAGCAGAACGAATACGCTTTGAGAAGTAAAAATCTTCATCTTCTCTCACCTCCTTTCTTGATATTTAGTAACGGCAGTATTGTACCATCCTAGATGATTGTAAGCGATTCGTCAAAGGAATTTAAGCGAATTTCATGCGCCGGAGCATGAGCGCATTCACCGCGACGATGACGGTCGAGAGTGACATGAAGAGTGCCGCGAGCGCGGGTTCGAGAAGAATCCCGCGGGAGGCGAGTACGCCGGCGGCAAGTGGAAGCGCCACCACATTGTAGCCAGTCGCCCACAAGAGGTTTTGGATCATCTTCGTGTACGTAGCCCGCGAGAGTTTGATAATTCTCACAATATCGCGCGGGTCATTGCGCACTAAAATAATACCAGCCGATTCGATCGCGACATTGGTGCCGGCGCCAATCGCAATGCCGAGGTCAGCCTGCGTAAGCGCCGGCGCGTCGTTGACACCGTCTCCTACCATGGCCACCTTCTTACCTTGCGCCTGCAAAAGTTTCACTTTTCCCGATTTCTGATCAGGAAACACTCTTGCGAAGTGTTCGTCAATGCCCAGTTCTCGCGAAACCCACGTAGCCACCTCTTCGCTATCGCCGGTAATCATCGCAGTTTTAATTCCCATTCCATGGAGTGAGGCAACCGCCGCGCGTGACTCCTCGCGGATGATATCGGCAAGCGCGATAGCCCCGACGGCGCGACTACCTGCGATTACAAAGACCACCGTTTTCCCTTGCTCTGAAAGGGTAGCGACGTGTGCCTGTACGTCGGGAGCGAGGATTGCGCCGCGATCGTGTAAGAGTGTTCTGCTTCCGACAAAGACTTCTGTACCATCAATGTTCGCCTTGGCGCCTTTGCCAGCGATCCGTTGAAAACCCGTAACCGCCCGCAATGCAAGCGCGCGTCTTCCTGCTTCTTTCACGATGGCGTGGGCGATAGGATGCTCTGATTTGCTATTGACCGAAGCGGCGTACGTAAGCACCTCCGCTTCGTCCCCTGGTTCGGCGGAGATAATAGTATCAACGCCAAATTCTCCTTTCGTGAGCGTGCCGGTCTTATCGAAAAGCACTACGCCAACATTACGTGCTGCCTCGAGCGCGAGACGCTGCTTCACGAGAAATCCTTGTCGCGCCGCCATGGTGGTAGAAAGCGAGGCGACGAGTGGGACCGCGAGTCCCAACGCATGCGGACAGGCGATCACGAGGACGGCGACGGTTCGTGTGAGAGCAATCCCCAAGCCTCCGGAAGCGGCGATCCAGACAAAAAAGGTAATACCTCCGGTCGCAATGGCAATAAGGGTGAGATAATAGGCGGCTCGGTCAGAGAGCATTTGCAGTCGCGATTTTGACGCCTGCGCTTCAGCCACAAGGCGCATGACACCGGAAAGGAAGGTACGCTCGCCGACTTTGGTCACCTCTATAGTGAGCGAACCGTCGCTGTTCACCGTGCCTGCGATCACTTCATTCGTAGCGCGTTTGGTAACCGGCGCTGATTCACCGGTTACCATCGCTTCATTTACCTCCGAATTTCCCTCCGCGACCACCCCATCCGCGGGAACTCTTCCCCCCGGCCGGACGAGTACATGGTCTCCTTCTTTTAATTCGGAAACTGGTATGATTCTCGTCTCTCCTTTGAATGTTTCACTCTCATTTTTACTTTTTCCTTTTTCATTTTGAATTATTATTTC
>JACQLU010000006.1 GCA_016203935.1 Parcubacteria group bacterium
CGTATCTCACCGATCCAACCTGCTTATTTTGCAAAATCCGCGACGGTGAACTCTCGTCGAACACGGTCTATGAAGATAGACGTGTGCTCGCCTTTCTTGACATTAAACCCATAAATCCCGGACACACCCTCCTTGTGAGTAAAGACCATTATCGCGATCTTCTCGACGCGCCACCTAAGGTCTTAAAGGAACTCGTCGAACGCCTTCCCTCGATTGCACAGGCAGTCTTGCTTGCGACGGGTGCCCACGGGTTTAACGTCGGCATCAATAACGGCCGTGATGCGGGACAACTTATTCCGCATCTTCATTTCCACATCATGCCGCGCCATAAAGCCGACGGGCACAGTCACTGGCAGGGGAAGGAGTATAAGGATGCGAAGGAGCGGGAAGCGATGACAGAAAAAATAAAAACATTTCTCGCCCAATGAGTATCTATGAGTATCGGTCGCCGTAGGCGACCAAGTATCCATAAATATCACGTGATACTGGTAGATACTGATCGATACTCATTGCGCTATGGCTATGAATATTTTTATTACAGGCGGTGCCGGCTATATTGGCTCGCATACGGTTAAGCTACTCCAAAAACTTGGTCATCGCATCACCGTCTTTGATAACTTTGAGTTTGGACATCGCGAGGCGCTGCCGACCAATGTCCACGTGATCCGCGGCGATCTACGGCGCAAAGACGACGTGGTGCGCGCCCTCACCGCTAACCCCGCGGACGCCGTGATCCACTTTGCAAGCTATATCGAGGCCGGCGATTCGATGCGCGATCCGGGGCGATTCTATGAGAATAACGTCGGGGGAAGTTTAAATCTTCTCTCCGCGATGCTGGCGACCAAAACCCGCGTGATCGTCTTCTCATCATCAGCGGCTATCTACGGTGACCCCAAGGTTATTCCGATTACTGAAAACGCACCCAAAGAGCCCACCAACGTCTATGGGCATACCAAGCTGATTGTCGAGGAGATGCTCCATTGGTACCACCGGATTCACGAAGTGCGAGCGGTCTCGCTTCGCTATTTCAACGCGGTGGGCTGCGATCCCGAGGGTGAGCTGGGGCTTGATCATGAACCCGAAACCCACCTCATTCCGGTCGCACTCAAAGTTGCGTTGGGGCTTAGGCCCGCGCTCGAAATCTTTGGCAACGATTATGGCACGCCCGACGGCACGGCGATCCGAGATTACGTGCACGTAACCGATTTGGCTCACGCGCATCGCTTGGCACTTGAATCACTCGCAAGCGGAAAGGAAACATTCAACGCGTTTAATCTAGGGAGTGAAACCGGCTTCTCGGTGGGACAAGTGGCGAAGGAGGTGATCCTCGTTACCGGCCGTGAGATCCCAATGGTAGTAAAGCCGCGCCGAGCTGGAGACCCAGAGAAACTGATTGCGAACTCTGCAAAGGCGCGCGAAGTTTTGGGCTGGCAGCCGAAGTATAGCGATCTTCGCACGATCATTGAGACGGCGTGGCGGTGGCACTCCCAACACCCCTATGGATACCGTAATGCTCGCTAATGTATCGAATCCGACTTCGTTTCCTCCCGGGGTACTCATTTGGGGGGTGATCGTGGGTGTCATGGGGATTGCGCTCCTTATTAAACTGCTTCAGCGTGCAGCGCGCAAAAACCCTCAAGGGTACCGGCTTAATCTTCAATTCTCTACCCAGCGTGACCGGTTCGCGTTCTGGGAAGGACCGATTCTCTTTTTTCTGGTAAGTGGGGCGCTCGTCGTAATCGCGGGCATTGTTGCGGTGGGTGGTTATCTTCTCTTAAACCTCTTCCGCAACTCTTGACAACTCGCTCAGAAAATTATATCCTCATATTTCGTCATTAGTGGTTTTGGGTGTTAATATTAGTGTCCATTCGTAGTTTATATGCGCATAATGGTCACCGGCGGCGCCGGTTTCATGGGTTCAGATTTTGTCCGATACCTCGCCAAGGAGCATCCTGACTGGGAGATTATTAATTTTGACGTACTCACTTATGCAGGGGATCTTAGCCGTTTAAACGAAATCGCCTCTCATCCCACGTATCATTTCATAAAAGGAGATATTACTGATCCTGAAGCAGTTGATCGCGCCATGGAAGGAGTTGATATGGTGGTCCACTTTGCTGCCGAGACTCATGTGGATCGCAGCATTATGGATGCTTCGGTGTTTGTGAGGACAAACGTTCTTGGAACGCATATCCTTCTTGAAGCTGCACGGAAACACACCGTAAAGCGATTCCACCATGTCTCGACCGACGAGGTTTATGGAGAGCTAGATCTCGAGGCCAATGAGAAATTCAATGAAGAGAGTCCCTACCGACCGCGAAGTCCTTATGCGGCATCGAAAGCAGCGTCTGACCACCTCGTATATGCCTATCACACCACCTACGGACTTCCTGTAACGATTTCACATTCGGTCAATAACTATGGGGTGTATCATTTTCCAGAAAAGATTATCCCACTTTTTATCACCAATGCCTTGGAGGATAAACCTATGCCGATTTACGGCGATGGGTTGAGTGCTCGTGATTACCTCTATGTTTCTGACCATTCACGTGCAATCCATCTTATCCTTACGAAGGGTAGGATAGGAGAGGCGTATTGCATCGCAGGAAATAACAAAACCAATGGCATTCAAGTTGCAGACGTCATCCTCGCTGCGACCAACAAACCGGCGACGCTCAAGCGATTCGTAAAGGACCGCCCCGGGCACGACCGCCGTTATGCACTCGACGCTTCCAAGATCGAACGCGAGTTAGGTTTTCGGCCGCAGGTAAATTTTGAGGAAGGAATTAAGCGCACGATCGATTGGTATCGCAACAATGTCGAGTGGTGGAAACGCGTGAAAAGTGGGGAATATCAGAAGTATTACGAGAGGCAGTATCAACTGACGAAGTAACGGACAGAGAAGACTCAAAGACCTTCTACGTCATCCTGAACGAAGTGAAGGATCTCGGGAGATCACCGAGCTACCCTGCGGACGACACACCTAAAAAAGGAGACCCAGGAAACCCTGGGTCTCATATCATTTCTAGAGCCCAACCCTCTTACAACAGAGGGGCACTCCACTCAAGAAGGCAGTAGCGGCATGTAATGAACGCGTGAAACGGCATCTTTCCGTTAACGCTCAATTTATGGAAGTCGACGCCGGTCATTACCCCGGAATTTTCAGCGCAATGTTCGCACGCGTATGGATTCCTGAATGTACGACCACTGCCTCGATTCCATGAGACATGCATGGCAAGTACTGCAAGGGGAGGAAAAAGCACTAATGACCCAAAAGGGGGTAAAGTTAGGACCACACCTCCTCTTGTGTCAAATCCAACATGAGCGGAGGTACTAACTTCAACTACGGTTCTTCGTTCTCCCTCCATAATCTCCTCGCTTACAGCAACCTCGCCAAGCTCAAGATGGTAGATGTCCTCAAGCGCAGGTTTTATTGGTACGCCCTTGTCGAGCCATAGTCTGACAGTTTGGTACTCCATGTTTCTCCCTCCTTGTTATTAACTTTGATAGAGAGGACTATAGCAGAAATTGCGGATGTTGACAAGTACCTTATATTTTGATATAAATGCGGTGTTTGCGATGCGACTGGAAAATTCCTGTCAAAATCAGCATCGCAAGCCAGGAGGAGAAAATGACGGAGTGGACGGCGAGGGATGAGAAATTCCTCGCGGGGTATCTCGCCTTCATGGCGGAGCATCGGGCGAAGGTGGAGCCGCTCGGGAATGCGGGTCAGGGTGAAATCGAAATCCTGACTGACCCCGAGCAAGCCAAGGCGGCTGTACTCGCCATGCGCGGGCGCCTTGCCAAGCGGCCTGGCATGACCGAAGAGACACTCTTCGACTGGACGCGGTTAGGGGAGGTCTACCGCGACCAGTATGCTCGAATCGTTCGCTTCCCGGTCAAGTTCCCGGGTGGCACACTCGGTACCTATATCACCTGGTACTGGGATGCACTATTCGGGCAGGTCAGTGCCGCCTGTGGCATGCCGCTTATGCCCGATGGTAAGGTCGCCTTGATTCGGGTTTACCGGCATGCCACTCGTACTTGGACGCTTGAATTTCCACGCGGCGGCACCGAGCCGGGTAGGAGCATCTTCGATGCTCTCCGCAAGGAGGTGAAAGAGGAAGCAGGTTTCGATGTCGGCGAGGCTTTCTATCTCGGCGATCTCGAACCAGATAACGGTATCCTCTCGAGCTCTGTGCCCGTCTATCTTGTACGCATTATTGGTGAAGGCGCGACGGCCCACGAGTATGCCGAAGCCATCGGCGGCAAAATCTTCTTCACGCCCGCCGAGCTCGAGGCCATCCTAGCGGCAGAGCACTACGTGGAGAAGTTACCGGATGGCACGAGTCGCACCTACCACGTCCGAGGCGCCTTCGAACACTTCGCCTTCAGCCAAGCCAAGGTTCGGGGACTGCTAAACTTTGCAGGTTTCGACCTGCTGCGTAGGAAGGTCTGAAAACAATGGCCTGCCGGCTCTGCTATTCAACAGGGCCGGCACACTCTTTCGAAAGAACAAGCCACCGGCTCCAATGTCGGTGGCTTCAACTTTCTCATATCTCTCTAATGAAGAGAGACGGGTGTGAATTCGGCTGACCCTGCTTGGCATCTCTCGACGATTTTTGAGAGTCTCTGCCAGTGCTGGTCAAAGCTAACATCCTCTTTCCGCAATACGACTGCAGGCGTATCGAGAAAAGGAATTTCGGAGAACAGTGTATAACGATGAATGACCTCCTCGCCAGTCCGATACTTGAAGTAAACCGTAGTATGATTGATAGGAAGGTCAGTCTCATAGAGCCTGACTTTTGCTGCGGGGCCAACCACTGTAGCAAGAGAGCGCACGGCAATCGTCGCACGATCAAGATCCCTTAAGAACGACTGTGGATCCATATCTTGTAGATGCGCCATACACTCCACAGTCTTTGTTGGTTTACCACCTTTACCCCTTGCCTGCAAAAGAATAAAGGTGAGATCGGCACCATTCTGCAACGCCTCCTTCATCACGTGCCAACCACAGTCAAACTGCCAAAGAACAGGTAGACCGGCACCATAGAGAATCAGAGTCTCTATAGGGGGTGCATCATAGTACATACTACTGTCAGGAGTTCTCTGCCGTCGTGATCCTACCAGCGGGAGGTGAGGTTGACTTTGAAGTTGACGCAGCAAACTTCGAAGTGCCTCATTGCCCAATTCAGTAATATACCCCCAGGGCGGTCTCGCGCCTTGCCATCGTTCCTTGAGGTGCTTATCAAGCGCCTCCTTGACTTCATGGGTTAAATATATGCTCATGCGATAATACTTATCCCAAGGTTTGTGTTTGTCGAAAGTAGCTCGCCTTGCAAGTCTCTTTGCTGTCTCCCACGTCATATTTTCCCTCCTACAAATGCATATATCAGAATATTATTGTCTTGTCAAATCATAGGATTTGACAAACATTCTAAAAATTCTATAAACTATATGCTATCTCCGGGCACGGAATGTGCTGGGATAGGAGGAGGGAAAGGTGCTCAAGTGGGGGTACATGGGACCATGGCAGAGGAGAACTCTTAAAGATTGCATGAAAAGAGTCAAAAAGATTCACTCTGCTAAATGCATGGAGTGTGGGAAGCCCTTGAGGTGGCTAAAAGGGCAGCCTAAGCACACCTGTGCGAATGGACACAACACAGGTTACGTGGGGTATACCATGCAGTGGATCAGCCACGCTGTTGCTGCAGCCGAACGGCTTGACAAGCTGGAGGCTGCTAAGAAATCCTGCACGGGCCGCGCCAAGTCTCAAGAACTCAGCAGAGAGATCAAGCGAGTTGAGACTGCGCTTAATGAGTGGCTCAGGTAGGATGCGGGCCGTCACTCTCAGAAGTGTGACGGCTCTATTCATTTCTATTCTCTTTTTCTTTCTCTATGATACGATATGGACGTGGCTCGTTTTAGTGTAACTATGGTTATTCCAACCCCCATCCTCATCCTTGGCGCTAAAGGCATGCTGGGGCATGCTTTAATGGATACATTTGCTGACCTTGCGCCGACCGGGCTTGATAGAGATGAACTGGATATTACCAATAGCATCGAGGTTGATGCTAAGTTTTCCCTCCTTACACCAAAAACAATTATCAACGCCGCGGCGTTTACCGCGGTGGATCAGTGTGAAAACGAAGCCACCAAACCGATCTGTGATAAGGTCAATGGTGAAGCGGTTGGCATCCTCGCCGAGGCAGCTAAGAGAATAAGCGCCACGATTATCCATTTTTCAACCGACTACGTGTTTGACGGGACAAAACAGGAGGGTTATTTAGAGACCGACGAACCGAAAAATCCTGTCAATGCGTATGGAGCATCGAAACTCGCGGGTGAGCAAGCGTTACGTTCTTCTGGCGCCAATTTCTATCTTATCCGCACCGCGTGGCTCTATGGGGCCTATGGAAAAAATTTTGTCGATACCATGCTGTCACTCGGCAAAACCAAAAAAGAGTTGACCGTAGTCAACGATCAGCACGGCAAACCGACGTACACGGTTGATCTTGCCAAGGCGACAAGGCGACTTCTTGAGGGAGAATACACCCCTGGCGTGTACCACTTCGTAAATGAAGAGGCAACCACGTGGTATGATTTTGCCGTGGAGATCTTTAAGCAGGCAAAGATTCCCATGCAGGTTCACCCTATTCCATCGTCCGACTTTCTGCGTCCGGCCAAGCGCCCAGCGTATTCTATTCTTCTCAATACAAAATTCCCGCCCCTGCGACCGTGGAAGGAAGCATTGGCAGAGTATCTGCAGCCAATAATACAAAATCAAGACCTTGCACCACTAGATCCAAATCTTCTCTAAAGCTAAGAAGCTAATACAGCTAATAAGCTAACGAAGCTCGACTATGAAAGGCATCATCCTCGCTGGCGGTAAAGGCACGCGACTCGATCCCCTCACTCGCATCACCAATAAGCATCTGGTGCGTGTCTACGATAAGCCAATGATTTTTTATCCCATCCAGACGCTCCTCAATGTTGGGATTACGGATATTCTTATCGTGTCGGGGCCGGGACACGCGGGGCAGTTTATGGAACTCCTTATTAGCTCACCAGAATTTAACGGTACTCACTTTAGCTACCTTGTGCAAAAAGAAGCGGGTGGTATTGCGCAAGCGCTTGGGTTTGCCGAAGATTTTGCCGATCACAGCAAGACAATCGTGATATTGGGCGATAACATCATTGAAAAAAATATTAAAAATGCGGTAGACGATTTTTCAACGCAGCCAAAGGGCGCCAAGATTCTCCTTAAAGAGGTGGAGGATCCGCAGCGATTCGGTGTTGCCGAAGTTAAGAATGGCAGGATTATCCGCATCATTGAAAAACCGCAAGACCCTCCTTCTAAATTGGCGGTGACTGGCATCTATATGTATGACGGAGAGGTCTATGACATTATACGAACATTGAAGCCTTCAGCCCGGGGAGAGCTCGAGATTACGGATGTCAATAACGCCTATCTCGCGCGCGCCGAACTCACCTACGAGATCCTTGAAGGTTGGTGGTCGGATGCTGGCACCCATGAATCGCTCCGTCGGGTGGATAAACTCATTGCCGAGACTGGAGCTAATCACCCCGGCTAAATTGACAAACGCTCGTTATCGTTATATAATATAGTTGTTATTTTCTAAGACACTCCCATGTGAAAGGCTCATTACAACCATTGATATTCTTAAGTACCCCGATGTGTAAATAATCACCTATGAGCCTTGAAGGAAGATAGAAGTCCAGCCGCGCATAATGCGACTGGGCTTTCTATTTTTGCTATCATAGACAGCATGAGAAGAATTCAAATCTTGATGTCATTCCAGCGTAGGCTGGAATCCAGGACTCTTTCAAAACAGATAAAAAGACTCTGGATTCCGGTCGCCTCAGGCGACCAGAATGACAAAATGAGCAGAGGAATAACCATATTTGTCGGTCTTGCTTTGCTATGCTTGGCGATAATCATGTCGGCGAGCTCACCTAACGCAACCCGATCCCCTTCCATGCCTCCGAGGATTGACGAGCATATGATCGAGCTCACGCCCAACCTCGTTAGGTTGGCATTTCCAGCCACCGCCATCGGCTTTCGTTGGGATACAATTCTCAATCCGGCGCTGGAACACTATCGGGCGCGGATACGCGAGGGAACCACGTGGCAGCCGTGGTTTCCGATCGCGTACGATATTGATGACGTTCCGCTTGGGAACGACGACGGTGTCGCCACAAGTCAACTAGTCTTTGGCAAAAAAATTACAGAAGTGGAGTTAACGGGTCCCTCTGCGTCACAGGGCACCATTGATATAATCGCAATCGATAGCCGCGACCGTTCTACGCTTCGTTCGCTCATCGCGTCGCTCGGCGCTTCTCTTCGTAATGCGTTGACGCTGCGCGCACAGAATAATGCCCCAGCGATTACCGCTCGCTCCCAATGGGCTGCTGACGAATCGCTCAGGTTCCGCCCTAAGCCCGTGCTCTATCCCAGCGGCACCGTGGTAAAAAGTACGAGTGGGCAGATCTTTCTCATCGACGGCAGTGTGAAACGCTGGTTTTTGAATGCCGGAGCATTGGATGCGATGGGCTACACCACCTCCCATATCCAACCCATAAGTGAAAGCAATGTCCAGCTCTATGCGAGTGGCGAGCCTATCACCGCGCAACTCCTTAAGCATCCTGCCGGTACGCTTATAAGCCTTTCGACAACCGGTGAGCTTTATCTGATTGAAAACGTAAGCGGAACTCTTGTAAGACGCCCAATTACTGATGAGCCGATTCTCGCCGCGAACGGTTTAACGCGCGATCGGCTTGTAACTATTACAACTCCCGAGCTCACGAGTTACCCCGAGGGCTCTCCGCTCACGGCGCCGACCACGAACGATCGGTTAGTCGCGGAGGAAGGTGATGGCGCTATCTACCTCCTTAAGAATAGTGTTCGTCAACCCTTTGCCAGTGATGCGGTCCGGGAATTCTTGTACCCCGGGAGAACTCCGGAGATTCTCTCGGTAAGCGAGATGACGAGCTACCCCCTCACAAGCGAGCGGGTTGAACTATGGCCCGCTTCCTACGCGCCCTTGCAAAAAGTGATCATTCACCACACCGCCACCACAAGTCCCATTGATTCAGCCGCGCGGGCGCGCGAAGTCGTCCGCGCCATCTACATGTTCCATGCGGTAACCCGAGGGTGGGGCGATATTGGCTATAACTACCTTATCGATCCATTTGGCACGATCTACGAGGGTCGCTATGGCGGTGACCGGGTGGTGGGAGCACATACCTATAATGACAAAGAACGCATTGGCTATAACACCGGCACCATCGGGATTGCGCTGCTTGGCAATTTTGAGAACACCCTTCCCACACCCGAGGCGCTCAAGGCGCTTTCCGATCTCATTGGTTACAAGTTAGGCACACTCGCGCCAAAAGTTGATCCTACTGCTACGAGCTCGTTTCGAGCGGTGGGCGGTTACCAGAGTCCTATCTTACCCAATGTCTTTGCGCATAAAGATGTCGACGCCACCCTTTGCCCCGGGCAGAACTTGTATAGCGATCTTGACACTATTCGCGCCCAAGCCAAGCTAACCTTTGATCAGTTTGCGCCGTTTGCCGATCCTAATGCCAACGCACGAGTGGGAAATGGTGAGAGCAGGGGAGAATTTACTGCCGATACAGAGGGAGTCGCGAGTTCGCCTACACCCATCCCGCAGCCGCAGGGACTGCCGAGCGGGCGCTATCCTGATGGGACACTTATCAAACTTGCAAAGAGCCCTGATATTTACCAAATTGCGGGAACAGGGAAACGACACGTCTATTCAATGGAGATAGCCGAGCTAAGAAAATTACCATTGGAACAGACGATTACAGTGAGCGATGATGTGTTTATTAATCACACCACGGGGCAGATCCTTGGTTATCCCGAAGGGACGCTCGTCTTGGGAGTGGACGGAACGATTTACGCGATCTCGGATACTACCAAGCGACCGATTGAAAGTATGGCGGCGTTTTTTGGATTTGGATTTAAAGAATCACAGCTTGTGAAGGGTGATCAACTTTTACTTGCGCAACTTCCCACAGGAGTGCCCCTCACGACCCTTACCAATCATCCTAACGGCGTACTCTTAAAACCATCAAATGCGCCCGAGGTCTACTTGCTCGAAAACGGTATGCTTCGGGTTATCCCAAATCCAGAAATCTTTCTTGCACACTTTGCGTGGAACCAAATTGTGACCATAAGCGATACGCGATTAGCAACCTACCCGCGCGGGGTTGATCTGACGCTTCCGGACGGTCTCTTGATAAAAGGACAGGGGACAGCGACGCTCTACGTCGTACAAAACGGCGCGCTCCGCCCGATTCCCTCGATCGAGCGATTCTTAGAACTCGGCTACCCGTCCAAATCCCTCCGCGTCTTTCCGGATAGGATTATAAGCCTCCACCCAATCGGCGTACCTCTCTAGCCGGAGCAGGGACAGTCCCCACTTGGCCGTTCATACTTGCCTCGCATGGCGCGCGACACTTACTTCGCGATCGCGAAGTAATGGCTCCATTTACTACTATCGAGGTTTAGCCTCTATAGTGCTAGGATAAACGCTTATTCAACAAAAAATTACGTCTGGATCGTTTTGAAAAGAAAATCAGGCCCCTTGCGAGAGCCTGACTCGATTAGTCATGCTTACCGCTACTTTCTTGCTGAAGATCTGTTAGCAGGTCCACCCACTACATTTTCGAGCATATCCTCTACGATAAAGGCGACGAGATGGGCTACGCTTATGCGCCAACCGGTCGGACTCTTCGAGGATTTAACCGCCTTTTGAAGCGCTCTCCACACCTCCTTTCTAAAAGGAATCAGCCGTTTCAGGTCCCAGTAGGTGCCCATGCCCGTAGACCATCCTCCGCCATGACCACCCCTGGGAGCATCGAGCTCGTCGCTTCTTTCCTGCACAAGGCACGCAACCTTTTCCGAGGATATTTTAATCGCGCCTTTCCGGGTCGAGATAATAATGTCGTCAGTGTTTTGCAACATCTCTAAGCTTACTCCAGCAAGATTGGCCATAAGAGTAGCAGCATTCCCAGCCCGCCGAACGACCTCCTTAATCGTTTCATCGGGATCAGCCAACTGGCGTAGATAGCCCTGAACCGCTTCACGAAGGAGTTCGCTTACACCCTTAAAGAATGAATCTGAGGTAAATTTTGGAGAGAATCCGGGGAGAAGTCGATGCACTAAATCAAGATGGGTTGGTTCATGCTTTCCTCTAGAGCGTGCCACTCCATCTTCAGCAGACTTCGTGACAACTTTACCCTCCTTCATGCCCACTGTGAGTAGAGTCCTCACAAACGAGGGCGTGGATGGTTTCTGTAAGTAGATCCGAACCGCGATACGGCATAGTTCGGCCACGAAATCCAATCCCTCCAAAGTCCTCAGTTTTTGCGGAAGGATTATTCTAACTGCTCTACGCTTGACTCCTGACATTGGTAACCTCCTTCTAATTTAGGGGTTTCCTGCGTAGGAAGCGTCATTGCCCCCAACTACGTCACAGCTAGCTTACTTGAACTAGTATCGATGTCAAATCTTGACGAAATTTTGAATGTATGTTATCTTCCCGATTGTTTGAAAGGAGGAGGAATGACAAAGAGACGAAATAAGGAGGAAATGGCGAAGGAACTGGACTCCATGCTAGCACAGCTTACGCCACGCGAGCGTGCGGTGCTGGCATTCCGCAAGGGCCAGGCGAAGCTGAGAAAGGAGCGAATCGGCGAGCTACGCGAGCTTGCTGATAGGTTTACGGATGCGGAATTGGAGGTGTGGCTTCCGCTGTTGCGACAGCGAATGCCGCAAAGACGGTTCCGCCTACTCAGAAGTCCCACGAGTGAAGCTCGTGAGGCTGACGAGTAGGAAGACCAAGGGTCGGGTTGGCAACAACTCGACCTGTTTATTTTCTTTAAAGTGAGTGCTTCAAATGTTTACGATCGTGAAACTTTGAAGCACTACCTCTCTTATCTTGCCAAATCTAAAAAATCAGGCCCTTTGCGAGGGCCTGTTTTATAATCCTACACGGCTCTATCGGATGCTATGTCTCTGCCGCAGTTAATACCCGAGACAGGGAAGTACCGCGCCTTTGGGCGAATGACAAGACTTGCATCGCCACCTGAAACGTCACCCTAACCATGACTCCACAATTAGGACATGCGCCGTCAGGAGGGGGCAGACTGCCACCGCTAAGATAATTAGCCGAACTAAAGACTGGTAGTGGCTCGAACTCTTCCCCTGTGCCTCTGCCAAGAAATAGAGGCAGGCATTCTACTTCTCCACCACACCCCACGATAGGACATCTTACTGTGATGGAGGCACTCATTCCCCGACCTCTACGCAGTTCTGGGCCTTCACGCCAAAGGTACTGCACCGGCGCAAACGTTGCTCTGATGAATTCTTGCATAAATAATTCCCTCCTTCGACGATCCAATAATACTGGAGAGTCGGATATTGTCAACATTCGACACGGTTTTCCTAGTGTGTTACTTTAGCCAATGTCAAAGGAGGGTTATGAGCAACATTGGGTTGGATCACTTGGAGGCAGCCATGGGGCCAGAATCAAGAGTACCAACGTGGATTGGAAGTATAGAGAAGGGAGGGGAAGTCAAAGACCTCAAAGATAAGTCCGCACAGAAAATCAGGGAAATCATTGCAACGGCTAAGCGAGCAGCGCTTAGCCTCAAGCAGGAGCTCGACCGGCTTCCGCCCGCCAAGCGTGCGAGAACAGTAAAACGCCTTTTAGACACGGTGGTAAACATCTGGTCTTAGTATCTGGGATAGAGTGTGGCCGTGCTGGCATCAGCCCGGCCTGTTTTGTTAGCTAAATCTTAAACCTCCTCCTAGAAATAGATTTGTCTTTTTGGAACGACGGTCGTCGTTCTGAAAAACAACACTTTGACAAATTGCAATTTATGTTGTATATATCTTGCTGGAGGTGAAAAATGGAGGAATTTCGGATAATCTTCCTGCGGATCTTAAACATGCCTTCGGCGGCGATGACGGTTACGATGACTATTGTAGCTGCCATGGCGGTTTGGGATATTTTATTTCCACCATTTGGTTTCCGGAAGGAGGGAAAGTGAGTAGGGAAGTCGAGATTCTCCTTGGTATTCTCTGTTTCGCCGGCGCTGCCGTCTTAGGTTTTTTCGAATGGCGGCGGCAGAAACGAGAAAAAATCAAGGAGAAAAAGAAAGATCTGATTGACCGGGCGCGTAGCTAGCGGTGTTTGGTGGAGGAGCCAGCGCCGCTTTTTCATTTTCTCAAAATACACGAATAAGAACACGAAACCACACGAAAAAAAGAAGGGGCGGCAACCGTGAGTGGCTGCCGCCAAAGAGAGGAGAACATTTTGCATTCCCGCATGACGACCGCTCTCCTGATGCTGGTTTTAACCCCAGGGCACATGTCTCTTGGCAACAGGCTTCTAGTCGAGGAAAACGGTCGTACTATTCAGGATGCAATTCTATCGTAGCATCTCTCCTCCCCTTAAAGTAAGGGGAGGTGGGGAGGAGTTATAAGTTCTCTATCGTTCTAACTCCCCTTGCCCCTCTTACTCTAAGAGGGGAGACCAAAGCGCGTAAGTCCTTAAAAGAAAAAGGTCACTACGGAATACGAAATGCACCATCACTTTATACTCCACAGCGACCCATTGCACCGGTCTGTCTCCAGACCGTCCCTCCCTCCTTTCTAGGTTTCGCCTGCAGGCCAGTGTGCCTACATGTCCCATTCTTCTATGACCCACAAGGCGAAACCTTTTTGTGACTCTATCATACTTTCTTTCAATGGCATGGTCAACAAAGAAAAAGAAATGGGACTGCTTGGGCACTAGAAAAATTTAGCGCCGTAAGCAGCCCCGATGGTTATGGCCGATGCCAACGCACGGTATTTGCCGTAACCATCACAGCAGGTCCCTTTCAACCACCCCTATTGGGCCAAAGATGATTGGCAGGTAAACTTGCCGCGACCATACGATAGCAGACGGAAGGAGCCAGTCAAGCGCGGGATCCTTCGTTTCACCATGAACCATGCGTACGCTTAGGTTCATGGTTTCACTCAGGATGACACCTATGGAAATAGCTCACGAAGTAGAATTGCCTCAAGTTTCTTTGCCGAATCCTCCCACGAGAGGTTTTCGACCGATTCATAGGCACTCTTGGCGAGGGTGGTACGAAGCTCTGGATGGCGATATAAATCCAGAAGTCCATCGGCGACTGCTTTGGGAAGGGGAGTAACCAGATAGGCGTTCTCTTTATGGGTAAGTACACTTCGTACGTTCGGCAGATCTAAATCCATCACCACCCGTTCAGAACCGGCCACCTCAAAGGGAATGAGCGAGGGATTGGTCGCCGAGAAGACCATAGCAACATCGGTCTCACGATAGATCTCGGCAAGTTCTTGAGGTGATACCACACCGCGGTCAATATAAGGAAACGGTACGGAATAATTCCCAAGATCCCATCCCGCCATCACTACCTCTACGTTTTTCATCCCCACACTCTCAAGGAAAATCTCAATTCCTTTTACACCCAGTTCAAAACACCGTCGTGGCGTGACAGGGCGGGCATAGAAAAAAATGCGGAATTTCCCATCTCTTACGACTTTCGACTTAGGACTATATACCTCACGATCATACGCAAAAGGATACCAATCTGCGCGTGCTCCATACTCTTTGGGCAGTTTCTCGCTAAGCCAGCTCCCGATCGTTATGTGATAGTGACCAAGCTGGTAACTTCGTTCGGCAAGCAGATAATTGGTATCTACTGGATAGAAGAATGGCTCAAAATCCTGCACAAAATAAAAGCGCCTGCGACAATTGTTGATTTGGGTGATTTGATACGCATTCCACCATGCAGTGGCAATGAGCGCATCGCAATCACGAACGTCCTTAAGATGCAGATAAAATTCGGCGTTGGTGGGAAAGAAGGCGGTATCAAAGAATTTTTTGGCCTCTTCCGGTGTATGATGCCTTGGATCACCCATGTAGCCAGCGCCGGTAAGGTAGATGCGGTTTTGGTGCCCGAATGATTCCAGGTGCTTCACCATACGCATAATAGTGGTGTGCCCGCCAGACCCACGACCCGCATCGGGCATGAGCCAATTGATGACCATTTTGCCGTCGCTACGCAGTGGCGCGGAAAGTGACCCTCGATTCGAAGGTTGACTAGGAAGATCAACCGTACGCAAAAAATCGATACTGCTTTTGGTTCCGCGCGGCGCAAGACCAAGATCCATAAGCAGCCGCTGTCCCGCCTTACGGACAAGAGCTTCAAAACCTTCTTCGCGGATAATGCGTTGAATTTTTTTGAGAAGACGAGTACTCATATTTCTCATGGCCTCTTTTTTGTCATCCCGGTCGCCTGAGGCGACCGGAATCCAGAGTCCTAAATTAGTCTGGATCCCAGCGTGCGCTGGGATGACAGCTAGGTCTGTTTTTTGTTAGTTAGCCTCTCCTGAAATGAAATTCTCTCCTGCCATGATTTGGGTAACCGCTCATGGTGAGTTCCTAAGTATTCTCCGGTTTTCTTCCCCACATTCTTCGCACACGCGAACCATGACCAGCCGAGTCTTCGAATAATTGAGAGATCATTGCGTTGCCTCCAAAGATACTTAAGATCTGAGTAGGTGAGACGCGCTACCCACGGGAAAATCTGCCACGGATACTTCATGCCAGTATAGCCATGGACGCGCTTAAGTGCCTTATATTCGTCAAACGAGCGACGAAAGATATTGAATGGTCGCTCGGAATGGGAATGAATTACTGCGCCGTCATGAGAATAGACCGTTTTGTAACCAGCGGCGAGCACGTCACTGGCCCACTCTTGATCCTCGGCCATGCGCACATCTTTAAAGGGAATCTTCTCCCACACGCTGCGTTTAATAATGGAGTTGGCGTTAGAGAAGAATTTAAGTTTATGAAGTTCCTCCTCGGGATACTCTTTTCCGGAGACTATTTCGTTTACTCGACGAGTGCCTCCCAGCCATATATTAAAATGATTCTCAATCGTCCGCGCTTCAAAAGGATCGCAGTCTAGTCTTGGAATATGCCGGCCAAAACCACCTGCAATCTTCTCATCACCCTTTACATCACGCACGAGGTTCGCAAGCCAAAAATCAGTGGATGGGGTAGCGTCGTGGGTAAGGAAGACGATGTAGTCACTTTGTGAGAGTGTCATCGCATAGTTCCGTGTCTTACCGTGCCCAAACTCGGCAGGAGGAATCTCTACCAGTCTCACTTGAGGAAATTCCCTGACGACTGAAAGTGTTCCATCGGTTGACCCAGAATCAATCACGGTCATCTCAAAAGCAAAATCAGTCTTTTGGCGAAAGATGGCAGCGAGAACCTCGCGAAGGTATTTTTCACTGTTTTTGGTTGGTAAAACGATAGTAACAGACATTGATATTTATAGATACTCATAGATATTTGGTGGTCTCCATTGGCGACTCTACGACCTATGGCGACCGATACTTGTTGTCACAATGAGTATCTATCAATATCTACAAGTATCTATAAGTATCTACGAACTAAATTCCCATCGGTGGCGTAATCTTAACGTTCCTTCTTCTCCAGTAGCGTTTGTCACCTTAAAGCTATACTGCCGATAAAGGTAATCATACACCTTCGATTCATCTTCCCCGTAGAGTGCGATATCAAATTTGTAGATTCCTTCCAAAAGATCCAAGGCAAGGTAGGTGAGGCGAACGGTATACTCGCCCTCGGCTACGTTGGTCGGCGAGACCCCATCCACCTCGGTATTAGTGCCGTAGAGATAGTAGCCATCGTAACGATAGAGCGCTATCCCTACGGTGAGACGAGGCACGGCTTTTTTGGCTCGATAGGAGACTTCAATAGAGAGCGATTCGCCAGTCGAGAAGGTATCGTGAGATCCGCCTTGCGCGCCAAGAAGGCTCACATGAGTAATCTCAACCTCCCGCGTGCCCCAGCGGTTTTCTGACTTTTGTGCTCCCGCCGCTCCGTTTCTTGCGCGGTTACGTTCCTCATACGTCCGCACTACCTTAATCGGCTCTCCGTACGTGACAACCTTGCCCGCATCCAGCAGAATCGCCCGATCGGCGTATTTCTCAACCGCGGTCAGATCGTGGGTCACGAGGATGATTGTTTTCCCTTGCCGCTTAAACTCGTTAAAGACCGAAAAACTTTTCTCTTGAAATCGCGCATCGCCGACTGCCAAAACTTCATCCATAAGAAGAATTTCCGCATCCACTTGGATCGCGACCGAGAAGGCGAGCCGCACCTGCATGCCTGAAGAGAAATTCTTAAGCTTCATCTGGGCAAACTTTTCGAGTTCGGCGAAATGCAAAATCGTGTCAACCCGTTTCAAGATCTCTCGTCGCGGCACACCGAGGATCGTGCCATTAAGTACGATATTTTCAACTGCGGTCAATTCAGAATTAAACCCGACTCCCAATTCCAAAAAAGGACTCACCTTGCCCTCGACCTTCACATGACCACTCGTCGGCACAAGAATTCCGGCAAGACACTTAAGGAGCGTTGACTTGCCACTTCCATTCGGGCCGATGATACCAAAGAATTGTCCACGCGGCACTGAAAATGAAACATCGTTAAGCGCGGTCAACGTCGAAGAACCGCCAGACGTAAAATGAACGATCAAATCCTTAAAGGTCGTCTTACGGTCGGTGGGAATTCTGAAAGTTTTAGTAAGGGTAGTAACCCGAACAATATCCATAAATACTTATAGATACTTGTAGATACTGGATCGCCTTTGGCGATCGATACTTATAGTACGGAGCAATCAGTATCTATAAATATCTATCAGTATCTACCAGTATCAAAGTAGTTATATCCATTCTGCAAATTTCGGCGCAGACCGTCTAAAGAGCAAAAGACCGACGACGAAAATAGCAATGGTAAGCATGATCGTGAAAAGTCGCGAGGTCGGCTCAACTGTCCCCGTATCAACACTCGTCAGCCGCGCATCCTGAATAATTTGAGCGATGGGATTGAGAAAGAGAAGCGAATGAAATCGCTCGGGTACAAGGGCGACGGGATAGATAATGGGGGAGAGGTAGAAGATGATCTGAAGCCCCACTTCCCAAAGATGGGCGAAGTCGCGGAAACGAAGATAAAGGGGAGAAAGAATGAACGAAAGACCCAAGGCGAGAAGGTATAACTCAAGGAGCACAAGAGGAAAGAGATAGATAGTTCCCGAGATCGCGAATCCACCCACCGCGAAAATAAAAAAGACCGCGACGAGATTAAGAAGCAAGGAGAAGAGCGCGGTAAGCGAGGAGGCGAGGGGAATTAAGAAGCGTGGAAAAGCAATCTTTTTAATGAGATCACCCTTAGAGAGGAGTGAATTCATACCCATCATCGTGGCCTCGGCAAAAAAGATCCAGAGCACCACACCTAAAATCAAAGACTGCGGGAAATTGACGTTGCCGCGGCCAAGCTTAAGAAAAACCGCGAAGACGAGGTAATAGACAGTAAAGAGAAGAAGCGGCTTGGCAAGCGACCAAAAATAGCCCAAGACCGAGGATTTGTACTTGAGCTTCAAGTCCGTAATGGCCAACTCCCTCACCAAGTCCCAGTAGTTACGAATGGACATATTCCTTACTCGCGATTTCTACACGAATCAACACGAATACAGACACTAATAGAGACTAAAAATCGTTCTTACTCTATCACATAACTACCTGTAACGACACTTGACGGATATTAATATGCGTGGAATATTACATTCACGGAGCTCCTAGGATCTCACGAGAGGTAATTCACCTAGGAAGTCTTGGGGAGGGTTTTACATGTTGACTGCCGAACAGATAAGGAAGATAGATGAGCTTATTGAAATCTTGTCGCGCGACCAGTATGACGGTAATGGTCCCATCACTATAGAGGAGTGGGCAAGGCTAAAGCCGATACACGATGCCTATGTAGCATCCTTTGAGGAGTATCGAAGAGCCAAGGCGGAATACGAAGCAGCTGAGGCCGAATACAACGCCTTGAGGCGCAAATTCTCAAACTAAAGACCTCGGGCCGATGACCCTTACAGGGTCATCTTTTCTTTTGTCTAGAAGGGTAAAACTCTTAGAAAATTGTATACTGGATTCCTGATCATAGTCAGGAATGACAGAAGCGGGCGAAAACCGCTAGACTTAAAGGAGAACCAGTTTATCCCCCTCTTAGGGTAAGAGGGGTTAGGGGAGTTACGATCCTTACAGCGGTTCATAACTCCTCCCTGCCTCCCCTTATCTTAAGGGGAGGAGATGCTCAAAATACGATGAACCCTTTCTTTTCGGTCATTATTGTGAGTTACAACACGAAAGAGCTTACGTTGCAAGCGATTCAATCGGTAGAAAGGGAGCGGACACAGGTGCCGTTTGAAGTCTTTGTCGTTGACAATAATTCGCATGACGGCAGCGCTGACGCCATTCAAGCCACTTTTCCTTGGATTACTCTTATCCGAAATAACGGAAACTTCGGCTTCGCAAAGGGCAACAATCAAGCGATCGAGAGGGCGAGCGGCGAATACATCTTTCTTCTCAATAGCGATGCTTATCTTAAGGAGGGATCTTTGCGAAGAGCATACGAAATACTTAGTAATGAGCACTGTGCCGTGGCGGCAGCAAAAGTACTCTCCGCAAAAAAACCGGCAATGATTGATAGAATAGGGGATGCGTATGAGCGCGGCGGGCTTGCTTATACACTTGGGTTTGAAGAAATTGACGAGGGACAGTATGATACATCTCGCCGCGTATTCAGCGCTTCTGGCACCGCGGTTTTTTATCGCCGCGATGTGCTTGCGAAAATCGGCGCCTACGATGACGATTTTTTTATGTACTATGAAGATATCGACCTTGGGTTTCGTGCGAATCTTGCTGGCTACCAATGCGTGACGATTCCAGAAGTAACGGTCTATCATTGGGGTACTGCCTCCTCCGGCGGGGTTCGCTTTAGTCCGCTTACCATACGACAGACGACACAAAATATGATCAATGTGATAGTGAAGGACTTGCCAACCGCGCTCATAGTTGGCGCACTCCCTAGTATTCTAATCAATCTCTTGCTGCGTTTGCCGAGGCTTGCGATTGTCTCGGGTGCGTTTGGAGCTTACCTTGTCGGACTTGGACGTGGTATTCGCTCTTTGCCTCACATGCTTAAGAAGCGGCGCGAGGTCATGAAATTGAAAGTCATTTCCAATCGGGAACTTACCGAACGTATCATCGAATCAGAGCGACAAATCATTAAAAGTCTCGAGCGACGGTTTATCCGTAAGCCATGGCGAAAGTTTATTCTTGGGTTACGAAAAATTCTCTTCCAATTGCGGTTTGGGCGAGTGTAGGAATCTTGGTTCTCCTCCGCGCACTCGACGTGGCACGGCCCGACCTACTTTGGTACCAGATCGCAACTGCGCTCCTTGCGATTTTCATTATTGTACTCGCATGGCAGGAGCCACGTGCCCTCCTCACCTTACTCATCACTGAGTTAGTATTAGGCGGAAGCGGGAGGATGATCCTTATCGGCGGCGTGCTCCCGTTTCGGTCACTGCTCCTTATACTGGCGCCCCTTTCCGCATGGCGCGCAGATGCTTCAATATTTCACGATCGTGAAGTATTGAAGGCGACTGTTCGCATGACGGCAGCTGTACTGATTGGCATGATCCTTCTTTGGGGACTCTATGGTTATTTTCAAGGAAATGAACCGTCTCGTATCCTTGCTGATATCGATGGGTTTTCCGGACTTCTTCTCATCCCGTGGGCTTGGCTTATTCTTAAGGATCCGTCGCTTACACGCTTCGCACAAAAAGTCGGGATCTCTGTACTCACCATTCTTGCAGTGGTTACCTTGCTTCTCTTTGTGGCGCATAGCATTATCTCAACTTTCTCGTCCTTCTCGCTTCTTCATCTTGCCGACGTTATCTTGCGTGAACGACTGGGAGTAACGGGTGCGATAGGCATTACCGCTACCAATGAGCCACGTGTGCTCTTTGTAAGCTCAATCCTTTTAATTCCTACTGTTTTGTATTTTCTAATCAACCTAATTCCAACAAAAAAAGTTAGTCATCCTGAACTCGATTCAGGATCCAGAATGCAACTCTCCTGGATCCCGGCTTTCGCTGGGATGACATTACTAATACTGGCATTGCTGGTGAGCCGCTCGCGAGGGCTTTTCTTGGGGACGGCAACCGCTTTTGCTACTACCTTCGGACTTTTAACCGTAAAACGGTGGGTGAAACTCGTCGCGGCCATCCTTGTAATTGCGATAGGTTTACTTATCATTGGTGAGGCGCTCCGCGAGAAGGAGCTCCTGCCTAATAGCACGCGCTTTCTACAGTCGAATGCCCTTATTACTGAAATTGCGAAGCGGCCACTTTTCGGAGCCGGATTTGGCGCTACCATCTCCGATCCCATGGGGAGTGGGAAACAGCTCTCCATTTTCGAGCTCGGCTATCACGACCTTGCGTTTAAGACCGGACTTGTTGGATTACTTCTCTGGTTTGGTCTTATGGGTATTCTCTGGTGGCGAGGAGTGAGTCGCTTTCGCATCGAAAAAGACGAGGGTCATCGCTACCTTCTCGCAGTTCTCCTCGGCACCTCGATCGCGTTTGCCGTTATGGGAATTTTCAATCCAGTAATCACGGGTGTCTATAATATCGCCTTGCTGGGACTGCTTGCTGTTGCCATCGATAGAAATGACCAAAAAATGGCTTATGCTAGTACTATAGAGGCTAAACCTCTATAGTAGATGGTTAAGCGGTTTTTTATTGACATAAAAGATATGCAGCTTTCGACGATTATAGTTAATTACAACACCCGCGATGACCTTAAAGAGGCCTTACAATCATTGCAGGGACAGGGGATTACTGATAGCGAGGTAATTGTCGTTGATAATGCCTCCACTGACGGAAGTGTCGAGGCGCTTACAGAACTTGAGGCTAAGCCTCACCTATCGAGGCTTAACCTCAAAGTGATCGCCAACCAAACAAATCTCGGTTTTGCCAAGGCGGTAAACCAGGGACTAAGGATCGCGCGTGGAGAATTTATTTTACTCCTTAATCCGGATGTGCGTTTCCAAGGCCGAGCTCTCTCCACCATGATTCAATACGTGCGTGACCATCCTCACGTTGCGAGCGTCGGTCCCAAGATCATCTATCCCGACGGTCGGCTTCAGCCTTCTCGCGGAACGTTCCCCACGCTCGCGAAGAGTCTCGCGTCGCTCTTCCGCATTAAGTCGCTCCTCCCTCCTGATGAGAGAATGATCCAAATGGCAAAGGGCCGATTGGGGAGAATAGCAGCCCAATGGGGAGATCCGGAAGCGACTCAAGAGGTCGATTTCACCACCGGCGCCTGCCTATTGATCCGCCGTTCACTCTTTGACACGATCGGCACATTTGATGAACGGTTCTTCCTCTATTATGAGGAGATTGATTTTTTTCTGCGCGCGCATGAAGCCGGCTTTCGGCACCTGTATCTTCCCGCTGCGGTCGTGGTGCACACCGTCGGAACGAGTTCTAAAAAGATTGGTCTTAGCTCGTACCGTTATCGCTACGAGAGCATGATCAAGTATTTCATGAAACACAAGCCGTGGTGGCAGACGTTCGTGATTCGTGTGGCGATTGTGCTCAAATCCCTAGGATCATTTATGGTGTCGGTAGTGCTATTGCGTCCAAGAATGACATGGCTCACTATCAATGTATGACTACTTCCGTCATCATCGTCAGTTACAATGTCGCCGAGCATCTCAGGCGATGCTTAATGTCGCTTGCTCTGCAAACCAAGCTGCCCGACGAAATTATCGTCGTCGATAACGCCTCGGCGGACGAAACCGTCTCGATGATCAAACGTGAATTCCCTCACGTACGTCTCATCACCAATGCGGAGAATCGCGGGTTTGCCAAAGCAGTGAATCAGGCTATGAGAATAAGCAGGGGAGAGGCACTTCTCATTCTCAATCCCGATACCGAAGTTCCTCCCACTACGCTTGATGCGCTCGGAAGTTACCTTGCGCAGCACACTGACGTAGGCATTGTGGGCCCCAAAATCATAAAACCTGACGGCAGCCTCGAGCTCGGGGCTCGGAAGACACTTCCCACCCCCAACGTTGCGTTCTTTAGAATGATCGGGCTCGCGCGACTCTTTCCGCGTCACAAAACCTTTGCCCGCTATAACCTCACCTACCTTGACCCTGACGGAATCTATCCGGTTGACATAGTCTCGGGATCCTGTATGCTCGTGCGACGCGTGGTAGCCGAAAAGCTTTCCGGTTTTGATGAACGTTTTTTTATGTACGCCGAAGATATTGACTTCTGTTATCGTGCGGGCCAAGCGGGGTATAACGTACACTATGTGGGAGCGGTGACCATCACCCACGTGCATGGCGCGAGTTCCCGAAAACGCCGGCTGCAAAGCATCTTCCATTTTTACCGCTCCATGTGGCTCTTTTATAATAAACATTTTGCTGCCGGGACCTTTGTATTGCTTCGGCCATTCGTGTATGCTGCGATTCTCTTGAGGGGTACTCTCGCATTTCTCTGGAATGGTCTTTTGCGCCGCCCGGGACATTTTGCGTAACTTCTATGCTACCACTCTTGCGAAACATATCACGCCGTAAACTCCTCCTCATTGCGGGAGATCTTTGTATCGTCAGCATCACGTTGGTACTGGCGGGACTCCAGTTTTTTCCCCTGGCGAGGTTTTGGTATCTCACTCGCACCTTCTGGTGGACGACGTTGATTGCGATTTTTCTCTGGCCAATCGTTATTTTTCTCGCGAAAGGGTACGACACTGAAGAGGTACAAGATCGATCGCGAACGGCCAGCATCTTGGCTACGGTTACGGTAGTGGTACTGATCTTACAAGGTTTTCTCTTCTTCTCCATCCCCGGCACTGATTTTTCACGCCGCATCCTCTTTACCCACGGGCTCTTTGTTTTTATTCTCCTTTTCCTGTGGAGGACGTCCTTTGCCGCCCTTATCAGCCTTCCTCGCTTCACTCGGCGGACTCTTATCCTTGGCACCAATTGGCAAGCGCGCCGCATCCTCGATGCGCTTATCCATGCGCCATCGGCTGGACTTAGGCCGGTAGGGGTTGTATCGCTCGATCCACAAGTGCCCGCTCCCCATACCTTTGGTGAAGCCCTGCTACCCGTCTATGCCGTATCCGATTTCAGCGATGTGATAGGCAAGGAACGGATCCAGACGATCATCGTCGCTGCTACACCACCGCTCGCGCGTGACCTCGCCCGTGAACTGTTGCGCTTCACGCGCGAGCGAGTGATAGTACTCCCGTTTATTGAACTTTATAGCTCGCTCGAAGGACGCATCCCGCTTCGCTATTTAACCGAGAGTACGGAATTTCTCTCGTTCTTTAAACCGGCCTCACCGCTAAGGCTCGCATGGGAAGGAATTGCCAATACCATCGTGGCGTTAGTGCTAGGGATTCTCCTTCTTCCGCTTGCGCTCCTCACTGCCATCGCCATTCTCGCCGTCGATGGTTGGCCGATTCTCTTTATTCAAAAGCGGTGGGGCCAGTACGGAAGACCTTTTAACCTCATCAAATTTAGGACTATGAGAAACCTCCCTCTCGGTGCCGATTTCACGTCGGGCAAGGAAGACGAGAAGCGAATCACGCCCTTGGGAAATTTCTTACGAAAGACGCGGCTCGATGAGATTCCACAACTTTGGAACATCCTCGTTCGACAGATGAATTTTATAGGTCCCCGGCCTGACCGAAGCGGACTTGCCCAAACGTTCGCGGCGAAGATTCCTTTTTATCGCGAGCGCTACCTCATGAAGCCGGGCGTCACCGGCTGGGCACAGGTCAAGCACGGCTATGGTTTTACCGAATCGCATACCCGCGAGAAGCTCGAGTACGAACTTTACTATATGAAATACCGGTCGATCCTTTTTGATCTCATTATCATTTTGAAGACTCTTGAGGTAATCTTCACCGGCAGGGGAGCACGATAAGAATACACGAAACTACACTAATAAGAACACGAAGCAACACGAATGGAAACAATAAGAATAGCCGTTCCGAGATCTCGGAACGGCAATTCTTATGCGTGGCCTTGATAAATATCATTTTGTGTGATATATTATGTCGTTCTTAAATCTA
Source organism: Parcubacteria group bacterium (assembly GCA_016203935.1). Classification (GTDB taxonomy): domain Bacteria; phylum Patescibacteriota; class JACQLU01; order JACQLU01; family JACQLU01; genus JACQLU01. The sequence goes on from JACQLU010000006.1 coordinate 25,115, forward strand.
GCGAATGGCATCTCAAGCAAGCCAAAAACTAAAGAAAAACCTTGCCCTTTTGGGGTGGTTTGTTGTTATTCTCGCTATAGTAGCGGGTCTTTTGCTTGCTGACATGGCGCTCGCAGCGGCCAGTATTAAGCGGATAGTAACGGCTTCGGCTACGCATATTCCTGCCAATGGGGACGGTCTTAAGCTTATCGAAAATCGTATCACGCGCATCGAGCGAAGCCTAAACCGCATTGCGCGAGATATTCGCATATTGCGCCCGCTTGAGGCTATTCCGTCAGTTGCTACCTCGTTTGACGATATTCGTACCTATCTAGCAGTGGGAGAGAGGGCAGTCGAAGCGGGCAAACTCCAACTTCGCCTCATCGAGAAAATTTCGGGGATTGCCACCTCCGATCTTCTCAAGGTAGGGAATATGCCGCCCGAGACCCGCCGGCGCGTCATCACGGTTTTTACAGATGCGCACGAAAATCTCATTGCTTCGTTGACCTCGTTTGACGAAACGATTGGGAAAATAAAAGAACCGTCATTTCCCGTAAGCCAAATCCTACAAGGCATCCATACCTCGCTCCTCCCGAAGTTACAGATCGCCGAGCGGGAATACCAGCGGCTCATTGCCCTTGAGGCCGGCCTTCCTAAACTGCTCGGATTCGACGGAGCAAAAAAGTACCTCTTGCTCTTCCAAAACAGCAATGAACTACGACCTACCGGAGGATTTATTGGTTCGTATGCTTTGGTAACCAGCGAGAATGGCACCATCACCTCGCTCGCCACCGATAACATTTATAATCTCGATAACCGGGTGCGCTCCTCGGTGCGACCGCCAGAACCGGTGGCGCGCTATCTCATTGATCGTCTCTATGTGCGCGACGCCAACTGGCTTCCCAATTTCCCTGAAACCGGAGCGCTCCTTGCCGATCTTTTTCGAGCGGAGAGCGGCACTGCCGTTGAGGCCGTCATCGCCCTTACCCCACGAGTGGTTGAGACCATGGTCGCTGCCGTGGGACCACTTACGATTCCTGGTGTTGACGAGAAACTCACCGCCGAAACTATTACGAGTTTCATCGAGCGCGAAGTAGGGGTAGATGCCCCGCTACGGGGAGAAGGCCAAGGAACCCGCAAGGCAATTATCGGCGTGATCGCTGAAACCCTGCTTGCCAAAATCCGCAGCGCTCCGGCGGAACGGCAACTCCGTTTACTGCTTGCCCTTGGTATCGCACTCGATCGTAAAGATATCCAGGTATGGTTTAAGGATGGCGAACTCCAAAAACTCGCCGCGCTCGCCGAGGCCGACGGAGCACTCCCCCAAACCTCGCAGGATTTTCTCATGTTGGTAGAAGCAAATCTTGGTGGGCGCAAATCGGATCCTCACGTCGCGCGTACCCTTACCTATACGGTCGATCTTACCGCTCCCACACCATCGGCTGAATTAACGGTGACCTATACCCACGACGGCACACGGAATGAATTGGTCGACGCGTGGCGGGGTTACGTCCGACTCTATGCGCCGCGAGGCTCGTGGCTTACCCTCATGGAAGGAGGAGAAGCCAAGCCGGATTACACCGACGAATCGGGCTACAAGGTCTTTGGGACATTCCTTTCTGTGCCGGTAGGCGAGGAACGCACCCTTCGTTTTCGCTACGACCTTCCGACTGAGGTGATCAGGGAGGGTACCTACACACTTACGCTTACCGAGCAAGCCGGCACTCTCGGCTATCCCGCAACCGTGAAGGTACGCTTTCCTAGGATGGTAGAGTCGGTAAGGACGCTGGATTTGTATGAACTTTCCGAGGACGGCACACTCATTACCTACCACGCCACCTTAAATCAAAATCAAACCCTTACGGCTACGTTTTGACATATCCCGAGCCTCATCTTTAGAATAGGGATATGTGGGTAGAGTTTGTCTTCTTATTATGAGGAGAGTAATTAAAATACTTTTTGGTCTTGCCTTCTCGATCGCGCTCTTTAGCGCCGGTCTTTTTGTTGGCTACCGTGAAGCCAAACTCGAGGTACTCGCTACTCCTCCCCGCGCCAGCGACGGTGCAACTATCGTCAATACCACCGGGGCACCCCGGGAGGTTGACTTTGGGCTCTTTTGGCAGGCGTGGAATGTACTTTCGACAAAGTATTTGAGAAAACCCCTTCCGGCACAAGAGCTGCTCTATGGTGCTATCCAAGGCGCCGTCGCAGCACTCGGCGACCCCTACACAGTCTTTCTTGATCCTAAGACCAACGAAGCGTTTAACGAGGAACTCTCCGGAACCTTCGATGGCATTGGCGCCGAGATAGGAATTCGCAATGATCAGACGACGATCATTGCGCCGCTTAAGGACTCGCCGGCGGAAAAGGCGGGGGTCCAACCGGGGGACGTGATCCTACGCATTGACGATGAGGATACCACCGGCCTTCTCCTCGAAGAGGCGGTAACCAAGATCCGCGGGCCCAAAGGGAGCACGGTCAAGCTTACCCTCATGCGTAATCACGACCGTAACCAAATTCTTGAGCTTACGATGGTGAGAAACACCATCCGCGTTGCGAGTGTGAGCTGGACATTCCGCCCCGACGATATTCTCCTCATCGAATCTTCACGGTTTGGCGAAGACGTAGCAACACGATTCGATGAGCTGGCACGCGAAGCGAAGGAAAAAGAGATCAAGGGCGTCATACTCGATTTACGCAACAACGCGGGTGGGTTTTTAGATGCCGCGGTAGTGATGGCATCAGAATTTATTCGTGAGGGAGTGATTGTGATCGATCACCGCCCGGGCCAAGAGGACTCGGCGCTCACCGCACACGGCAAAGGGAGGTTCTTAGAGGTTCCCCTGGTCCTCTTAGTAAATGAAGGGTCGGCGTCGGCATCGGAAATTGTCACCGGCGCGATTCAGGATTATAAGCGCGGAACGGCGGTAGGAACCAAGACGTTTGGTAAAGGATCGGTGCAGGAGCTTGAAACGCTGCCGCAGGGAACCGCGCTCAAAGTTACCGTGGCCGAGTGGCTCACCCCCAAGCGGCGCCAAATCAATGAAGTGGGGCTTGAACCCGACGTCGTGGTTGAGCGAACCGACGAAGATATTAATGCCGATCGAGATCCACAACTTGAGAAAGCAATAGAATTACTTTCTCGAAATTTCTAATTTCCAATTTCTAATTTCTAAACAAATTCAAATTACCAATGTATTTGTTTAGGATTTAGAGTTTGAGTCTAGAATTGCTTATGAAGATTTTATTATTAAAAGATGTCCGCGGCACAGGGAAACGCGGTGAAGTAAAAGAGGTTGCCGATGGCTACGCCGCCAATTTCCTCATTCCCCAGAAACTCGCGGTAGTGGCGACCAAATCAACGCTCGAGAGCTTCAAGGCCATGCGCGAGAACGCGGTAGCGCACGAAGCAAAAAATTACGAAGCGGCGCTCAAGGGAGCCGAGGCGCTTGCCACCTCGCCACTCGTCATCGAAGCGAGAGCTAATGAGAAGGGGAATCTCTTCGGCGGTATCGACGTCAAGGCGATCGCTAAAGCGACAAGCGAGCGAGTCGGTATGTCGCTTTCAAGTGATCTCATCGAGTTACCCCAACATATAGACACCCTTGGCACGTATCCATTTACACTCCATGTAGGTCCAGCTGAAACTCGAACATTTTCAGTCAGTGTCGTCCCAGGGAAATGAGTTTCTCTTTTCATCCTTATAGGCTAATTCGCGCGAATTAGCCTATTAATAGGACTCTGGGGTTGGAGTGAAGTACGCGGCGGCACTTCGAGTGGTGACCTTAGTGGAACCAAGCCCCCGCGCTTTACAGTCGAAGTGTAAAATAAGAAAGTAGACAAGGAGGGAATACATGAAAATCGCACTCACGCTTGGGATAGCTTTTCTCTTGTTCCCCTCGGGAGCGGAAACGGAGGGAGTAGAAGGAAACCCTATCGACCTTACTCCGCATGGGGTCATTATCCCTGTGGGAGAAGATCCCTACGCCCTCGCCCTTCGCCCCGACGGCTTGTTCCTCTACGTAGCGAACATGGGCGACGATACGGTCACTGTCATTGATACGACCCTCAACACGGCGATTGTCACCATCAAGGTCGATCATATACCGATCCGAATACGATTTGCGCCCAAGGGTGATGCTGCGTTTGTAGTAACCATAAGTGGCGCCGTCTCGGTACTCGATGCACTTGAGCATGCTTTTTTCACTACACTATGGTGGGAGGGCATCAGTCCCACTGACCTTGCTGTTGCTCCCGACGGCAACCATCTCTACATCATGAACGGTCTCACGAGCGATGTCTCGCTTGTGAATCTTACTCTTGGAGTAGAGGAGCGACGCATCGCGGTAGCAGGCAACTTCGGCTTTGTGGTTATGGATCCTGCGGGTTCTTATGCATATGCTGCCAGTATCTTCAGCTCCGCTATTGCTGCGATCGATACTACACAGAACTTGGTGATCGGCAGTACCGCGGTCGCTGAATTCCCGAGCGACATGGCGGTGAGCAGCGATGGAAGGCATCTCTTTGTGAGTAGTGTCCCGGCCGATACGCTTTCGGTTATCGACACTGCCTCACTTGAGATAGAAGCGGCAATCCGAGTAGGAAACACACCGAGAGGCATCGCCGAAAATCCCCGCAAGCACGAACTCTACGTGGCCAATACGAATGCGACGGTATTTTCGGTGATTGACCTAACGACTCTTACGCTTACGCGTGAAGTTGAAGTGGGTACTGGCATCACCGACATTGCCACCCATCCACTTGGCGATCGAATCTACCTCGCCAACGCTACGCGCGATGCGGTGATGGTAATTCCTGTGCCTTAGTGCGGAAACCTTAAATGGCCGCGGGCTTCTCTTTGTCCGCGGCCGTCTCCTTTTTGACTTTCGCCAAAAACATAGTATAATAAGATGCTCTTTATACGAGAGCAAATCCATTTAAAATCAGGAGGGTAACGTGGCTAAATACCTCGGTCTGGTCATGCTCGCGATACTTCTTGGAAACGGCTTTGCTAGCCAAATTGAATCCGAAGTTATCGCATCGGTGGGAAACTTTGATTACCCCGTTGCAATAGGGGTTCATCCTAGTGGTTCGCCGCTCTACATAGCCAATAGTGGCGACTCAACAATCTCGATAGTGGAGACTGGAACCTTTGGAGAGACGCAGAGAGTCTGGTTGTCTCAAGATCGCCCACTCGCCGTGGCTATCTCACCAACTACGCTCATGGCGTACATTCCAACTGATTCAGGGAATGTCTATCTTCTGGACCTCGTCAGTGACGAGCTTATCGCATTTGTGCGGTGGGCGAATTTGGAACCGCGTGATATAGCAATCGATCCCGAAGGGAAACACCTCTATGTCCTACCTCACTTTCTTGCCGGTCAGGAAAACGGGGTTGTGGTAATCGACCTGACAACCTTGAGGATGATCGACTCCATCGATGTCGATGCCTCCGATGGGTCTATCCTCCTCAGTCCCGACGGGTACGAGCTCTACGTGGTCAGCCCCTACGAGAACGTGCTGTCGGTTCTTGCTACAGCACGGAGGGGGCGTACGCCTATTAGGGTTCCTTTGGGAAGCACTGATCTCGCGTTAAGCACCGATGGCCGCTACCTTTATGCGGTATCAGTTTATCACAACGCATTATCGGTGTTCGATACGGCAAGCTATGATGTGGTTGCGACCAAATCCCTTGCTGGCGAGCTTCCCGAGAGTGATCAGCGTATTCCTTCGAATCCAACAAAAATTACGGTAAGCCCTTTGGGCAACCGTGCCTACGTGACGAGTTTCACGACCGGGATGCTCACCGTAGTTGATACCATGACAAACGAGGTTGTCGCGACGAGAGAAATAGCTAATGGTCTCTCGGACGTCGCAGTCAGTCCGGATGGCGGAAGGGTATACGTGATAAATGCACTCACCAATACCCTTACCGTTCTACCGGCGTTCTAGATAGAAGAGAGACTCTATCACTGCCGCTTGTGAATCCTCACGAGCGGCTCTTCTTTTTGACTCGAATACTCTTTAAGCGAACTGAGGTAGGAGGAACCATCTATTCACGAGTGAATAGATGGTTCCGTGGTAAAATCCAAAATGGAAAAGTACACGCGAGAAAGAATCAACCGAGTACGCTCCCCAGCATACCGGGTGCGCCGCGGAGGAAATCTTGGGTTGACATACGATTCTTACCGGCAAGCTGCACTTCATCAAGCAGTAAAAATGTTTCGCCGCCCATGATGCAGTGATGGTAATTCCTGTGCCTTAGTGCGGAAACCTTAAATGGCCGCGGGCTTCTCTTTGTCCGCGGCCGTCTTTTCATTACCCTCGGTACCGTAAGGTATTGAGACCATCGTCACCGACGCCGCGGGCATCATGCTCGCGGCGTTTTTCTTTTCAAAGAAGACTGCACGCGAGTGCGTGCAGAGGAAGGAGACCGGGCGCTCGCGCCTATAAGAAGAGAGCTGAAAAGGCTCGGTATATGACCCAGAACAGTAGCGGCGTTGCGATAAGAACGACAACGGCGACAATCACAACGGTAAGTAACGAAGCAAGGTATCTCACGGTTTTCATCTCCAAACCCTCCTTTCGAAAGTCGTTCTCAGCTTTCAATGGAAGTTATTGAAGTCCGACTTCAATAGTTTTATCCGAGGATATTGCCGAGTACATCGGGAGCGCCACGGAGGAAATCCTGGATTGCCATACGATTCTTACCGGCGAGCTGCACTTCGTCGAGGATTAGCAATGAATCGCCACCAGCGATTACTCCGGTTGCTTGATTTTCATCTCGGACGACCCTGCCCGGGGTCCGAAGGGGAAGGGGAATCGACACTGGAATTGTTCCTACCCACGCGCGATGGAGAATAAGTTGCTTCCCCTTCCAAAAGGTATACGCGGTTGGCCAAGGGGTAAAGGCACGAATCATCCGTTCAATCTCGACCGCACCTTTATCCCAAGCGATCCGGCCCTCTGCCTTGCTGATGACGCGAGTGATGGTCGCATCCTTATGGTTTTGCGGCACTGGCTTGATGCGACCAGCAACATACTCGGGAAGAACTCGAAGGAGAAGTTCACTTCCTGCATCTGCCAACCGCGGTTCCAAAGTCGCAGTTGTGTCGTCGGGTTGTATCGGGACCTCCACTTTTCCTATGACGGGACCATGATCAAGCTTGGCATCCATCTCCATGATGGTAACGCCGGTTACCGCGTCGCCGGCGAGAATCGCCGCCTGAATGGGACTGGCGCCTCGATACTTGGGAAGGAGCGAGCCGTGAAGGTTTAATGCCCCGCGCGGAGGAATATCGAGAAGTGCTTTTGGTATGATCTTCCCATATGCGGCGACAATCAAGAGCTCTGGCTCCTTACGCTTAAGAATATTGATAAACTCTTCGCTCATAATCTCGGAGGGAGTAACAACCGGAACTTTGGCCTCGAGTGCCGCTATCTTAAGCGGTGTTGGTTGCGGTCGCCAGAGGCGACCTTGCCTAAGCTTATCCGGTTGCGAGATAACGAGCATTACCTCGTAGTCAGAAGGTTGACCAAGGAGGCGCATGAGCGCCGGAACACCAAACCTGGAGCTGCCGAAGAAGACGATCCCTACCGGCGAGGAGGTCATACTATTTTTCTTGAGGAATATAGTGCGGTTTTCCTTCCATGCGGTCAAGAAAGACTTTACCCTCAAGGTGATCAATCTCGTGCTGAATGACGCGCGCGAGAAGATCGGTAGCACGTTTTCGTACCTTCTCTCCTTTTTCGTTCGTATATTCGGCGGTGATGCGAAAGGCACGACGTACCTCCCCCCATGTATTCGGATAGGAGAGACATCCCTCTTCCTTAATCATTCTCTTCTTAGAGGAGTGTGTGATCTTTGGATTCACCATCGCAAACCGCTCCTCGCCAAGCGCTACTATCGCGATCGCCTTTGCCACCCCCACCTGCGGCGCGGCGAGACCAATACCACTTGGGGTGGTGGCAAGCGTTTCGAAGAGATCGACGATGAGTCGTCGCATCTCTTTCGAAAGCGGAAATGTCGCTTCCTCGGCTCGCCTATGGAGTAGACGATCGTAAGATGATATCAACGTCAGAATGGCCATAGAAATTATACGTATTCAGGGTCGACCACGATGCGCCACGAACCGGGGAGTATCTTTCGGACTTTCGCGAGTATCCGAGGTTCCTTTGGTGATATCTTTATAAGTATCGCAAACTCCCCACGAGTAGCGCTGGGACTAGGTCCTAGTATGTCACGAATTCCTTCTTTCTTCAAGGAAGCGAGATCTCGCAAGATGGCTGTCTCTTTTTTGAACGATTCTTTCCCTTTACCCCGTGAAAACCTTACGCGTATAAGCCGCACAAATGGAGGATAGTAAAGGACTTTGCGTTCTTTTAATTCGCTTTCATAGAAGGACGTGGGGTCAAAAGAGAGTGCGGCGCGTACCGCGGGATGATCGGGTATATACGTCTGCCAGACAATTTTAGGCGGCGGCACCTGCTGTAACGCGCGGTGACGGAGCTCACGGACGAATGCGACGAGCCGTTCGTGGGTGCGGAAGTCGGGGATGGAGAGCATTGAGTCTATGGCGAGCATGGCAATGCAATGAACGGGGAGTGACGGAAGTGCGCCCACGAGCATCGGCGTACCTACTAGAATGCCGCTCGGACGGCTAAGGAATTCGGTAATGAGCTTGCCGCGTGAGGCGGGTGAGGCTACGCTCTCTCGATCGAAGTGCGCGAGTGGTACGCCGGGGAAGACGGTTTGTAATTCATGCATAACTCTCTCGATGCCGGCGCCTCGGGTGCGGAGGGTACGCGCCTGACAAAATTGACAGCGCGTAAACGGTGGGTACTCGCTATCACACTGACTGCAATGGAGCAGGATACGCTTTTGGTTTCGAACCACCTTAAGCGGGATGCCACAGCGGGGACATATAGCTACCCGATGGCAGGCGGCACAAAGATAGGCAGCGCCAAAGCCGCGGCGGTGGGTAATGAGAAGCGCTCGGCCTTGCTTACGCACCACCTCCCTTAAGACCTCAACCAGCTTGGGGGCAAGCAGCGTAGATGTTTTTGCCACCCACAGAGGACGCGCATCAATGACGGCGACATCGCCTGTGCCGGAAGGTGATACGCTTGGTTCGATTTTCGTAGGGAGAGAGGCTATTCGTTTCGCTGTTCGCGCCTGATGCCACACGGCAATACGAGGGGTATGGCTTACTATGAGAAGCCGGATACCGGTCTCCCGCGCGAGCATGATCGCCGCATGCCGCACATCATAGTGCGGCGCCTGATCGTATTGGTTATGGCCACTCTCATGCTCGCTATCGATAACGATGGCAGAAAGTTTGGGAAAGGGAACGAAGAGCGCTTTGCGCGTACCGATGACGACATTGTTTGCGCCGCGTACGGCCCCCTCCCAAAGCAGGCGTTCCTCCGATCGTGGAAGTCTCGAATGAATAAAGCCAAGACGCGCTCCCCATCGATTCCCAAGGAGTCCCATAATCTCCTTTCCACGCTCAATTTCGGGAACCAAAATCAACGTTTGTCCTCCCTCCTCGCTTGCCCGGCGGGCGATGGCTTCATAGATTAGGCAAGGTTCAAATCCAAGCGGAATCGGAAGAAGCGAATACCCGCCCGGTCTCAATCGTAGATGAGAAAAGGAAGTGAAAGCGAACGCCGGTCGAGCGGTATCCATCATGGGGGGCGTCGCTTCCGCGCTCCGTATCAGACGACGTCCGGGTTGTGGCGGAAGCATAGCATGGACGACCAAGCCGGGAGGAGCGAGTGTCTCCTCCATGAGCGAATGCATAAGCTTTTGCCACGGCGGTGTAAAGCGAATTAAAGGATCAACTCCCACGATTTCCTTTGGTACCACCGAAGAAGGGGGGATAGCCTTTTCCGCCACGACCACACCTCGTAACTCTTGCCGCCCAAATGGTATGGTGACAATGCTGCCGATGCCTACTTGATTATGAAATTCTTCTGGTACGCGATAAGTAAATCCGAGCATGGGGCGCCCCTCCTCACCCCCAGCGGGTCGCCCCGAGAAGAGAATTGGTACCTCGGGAATAACATTGACAAAACGAAAACGTGGTTCCATATAAAAAAGAGGGACTTCTTATCATACCCCTCTCACGCAAAGAGACACAACTCTCAATACTATACTGCGCTCGGCGGATCCTTGGGCGACTCACTACGCCTGAGAAACGAGGAGAGAAGCCGCGGCAATACATCAACCAGCTTGGTAATTGACCGAACCGCGCTACCAAGCTCTCCCACGGCACTTTTAAGATGGGTGAGCTCCTTAAGCAAAACACTTACCTCCTCGATTCTCGCATTGATCATGCGCACGGTGCGGGTGACCGACACGAGAAAATAGCTAAACGCAGCACCCACGACTATAATAACAAGCGCAAGGGTGAGATAGAGAACGTCGAGCGGTGACATAGTATGAGAAAAGACTCTCTTTAAGGGTAGCAAGAAAAGTACTCACGCCGCAATACTGACGACGAGAAAAATGATACGATGGTATTTGAAATAAGAACCAGCCCATGAATGGAACTACCGAGGTGAGTAGCCGTTTAAGCTCGGTGTACGTATTAGGGGTGCGCGTCGACCGCGTTACGACGAACGAGGCGCTTACGAGGATCGACGAATTAATCCAGAATGGCGCGTTTCACTATATCGTAACGCCCAACCCCGAGATTATCATGCGGGCACAGTTCGACGAGCGCTTTCGGACCATTCTCAACGGCGCTGACCTTTCCATCTCGGATGGCATCGGCCTTGTATGGGCAGCAAGCTATCTTGAGTCGTCCCTTCCCAAGCTGCCTCTTCCCCTTACGGTGCGCGCATGGATGCGGGCGATTGATCTTTTGCTGGCCCTGGCAATCAATACACGACGCGTAAAAACCATTCTCACCACTCGGGTAGCAGGCTCGGATATGGTCGAAGAGGTAGCGAAGCTCGCGGCACATAGGGGATATACCTTGTTCCTTTTGGGAGGAGAGGAGGGTGTGGCGGAGAAGGCGCGCGCCGCGCTTGAGAGACGCCACCGGGGAATCCGTATTGTCGGAACTTATCCCGGCCGCTTTACTACCGAGAGAGAACGTATCTTAGACTACCTTACGAGAGCAAAACCTGATATAGTCTTCGTAGCGTACGGAGCACCCAATCAGGAACTATGGATTTTTGATCACCGCATGATCGCGCCGGCACGCGTTTATATGGGGGTAGGGGGAGCGCTTGACTTTGTCTCTGGGCATGTCATGCGAGCGCCACGATGGTTAAGAAATCTTGGCTTTGAATGGCTCTTTAGGTTTATCGTTCAGCCGTGGCGATTTAAGCGTATCCTCACCGCAGTGCCGAAATTTATTGTTCGGATAGTGAGGGAAAAAATTACTCGTGAAGCGAGTAAAAAACTCCCCGCACGAATATGAACACGAAGTTACACTAATTGCTTACATGGCTATCGTACGCACCAGGGTAGCACCATCACCCACGGGGCACATGCATATCGGTACCGTACGTACCGGCCTTTTTAATTACCTCTTTGCAAAAGCTCACCACGGTGCCTTTCTCCTCCGCATCGAGGATACCGACCCAGTTCGTTCCAAGCCCGAATATGAGGCTGAAATTCTTAAGGGCTTTAAGTGGCTAGGACTTGAATTCGACGAAGGACCCAACCTCGGCGGCAACTACGGCCCCTACCGACAATCAGAGCGCCTAGACCTCTATCGCGAGAAGACAAGCTGGCTTCTTGATAATGGGCTTGCCTATCAATGTTTCTGTACCGAAGCGGAACTTGAAAAGGTGAAGGAGAAAAGCGCCCAACAGGGATTACCACCGCGCTACAGTGGGAAGTGCCGCACGCGATCAAGAGACGAGCGCCTGCGCTTACAAAACGAGGGTCAACCTTTTACGGTACGCCTCATAGTCCCGCGCGAGGATATCACATTTACCGACCTCATCCATGGCGCCGTCACTACAAAAGCCGAAGTACTGGATGACTTTGTGATCGTGCGTTCCGACGATACTCCGCTTTACAATTTCACCGCAGTAATCGACGATCACGCCATGGCGATCACCCATGTGATCAGGGGAGAGGATCATCTTTCCAATACCCCTAAACAGATCATTCTCTATCGTGCCTTGGGATGGGAGCTACCGGTTTTTGCACATCTACCGCTGCTTTTAAATCCCGACAAGAGCAAGATGAGTAAGCGCTTTGGCGATGTGGAACTTTTGCGATTTCGGGATGAGGGGTACTTGTCTCAAGCGCTTATCAATTTTCTTGCCTTTCTTGGTTGGAATCCAAAAACCGACCGGGAGTTCTTTACACTTCCTGAACTTATCAGCGCATTCCATATTGAGCAGGTCAACAAGGCGGGCGCGATCTTTAATCGGGCAAAACTTGATTACTTTAATCAACACTACGTGCGAGCACTGCCTTTGGACCGTCTTATCGAACTTTCCTGGCCATATCTTGAGAATGCGGGTTTGGTGGCAGAGTCAACTGACCGATCAATGGTGGGAAGAGTGCTCACCGTGGTGCGTGATCGCATAAGGACCCTCTCCGAAGTTCCCTCACTTACCGATTTCTTTTTTCTGCTTCCCGCGTACGACCCAGCACTTCTTACCGAGAAGGGGAGTAAAGCGACGGCGAAACAAAGCTTAGAGATACTCCTCACCTTCACCGAGAAAGAATATCCTCGTGACCTTACGTCTCTCACCGACCTCTTAAAGCTCCAACCGGCGGCACTCGGTATCTCCAATGGAGAATTCTTCTGGCCCACGCGTGTAGCCCTTGCTGGTAAAGCCCAGTCGCCCAGTACCGCCGAGATGATGATGGCACTGGGAAACACCGAAACACAAACGCGGCTTCGTGTAGCCCTCTCGCGTCTTGAAACGTAAAGAAGCGTCTATGTGTATCCGCCGAATAGTGCTTGCGCTTATCATGATCGTAAGCGCCATGGGTCTTCCCATGGGAGGGAGGGGGGCAACGAGCGACGAACTCAAATCGGTGATCGAGGCGCGCCAGCATGATGCCGCCGCCTTGGAAGCAAAAGTCAAGCAACTAGAGCTTGCACTTACTGAAAAACGAAAAGAAGCGCGTACCCTTGCTAATGAGATTGCCACGTACGATCTTAGCATCGAGCGAACCGAACGCGAGATCGAGAGGCTTACCCTCGCCATTGAAGTGACCGAAGCTGAGATCGCGCTCACCACTGAAACCATTATTGAGACAGAGGAAGAGATCCAAGCCACCCGCGGTCGGATCGCTCATTATCTGCGTTTTCTCTACATGTACGAGGCGCGCTCGCCATTTGAGATCGTCTTGAGAGAGGAGCGCCTCTCGGACTTCTTTGCCGAGCGACGCACCCTTACCACTTTGCAAAATCACGCGCGCACCATTGTGAGCCGCCTTGAAGTTCTTAAGGAGAATCTCTCTTCCCAGCGCCGCACGCTTGAAGAGGAGGAGGCGAAACGAAAGGCAGAGAAAGAGACGCAAGAAGGGCAACGGGCGCTCCTGGCCCAACAGCGGTCGCTCAAGCAAGCGTTACTTACTGAAACGAAGGGGAGAGAGGTAGCGTTTCAACGGATGCTCTCCCAGACCGAAAAGACCCGCCGCGAGATCGCGCGGCAAATCTATCAATTGGAGAAGACGCTAGAGGCCGAGCTTGCCAAGGAGGCGGCCCAGCGGCGTGCGCAAGCCCTCGCGGGGGCTAAGCCCGGCACCTTCATGTGGCCTATGGCAAATGCGGAGCTCTCGCAAGGGTATGGGCCGACGAGCGAGACTGGGTTTGAAAACAACGTCTATAGCTTCCATAACGGGATCGATTTTGTCGGTCTCGCGGGCGCACCGATCATGGCGGCGGCCGACGGTATAGTAAAAGCGAAAGGAACGAATGGCCGTTACGCGTACGGCAACTGGGTAGCCGTCGAACACCAGATAGGGGAGCTGACCCTCACGACACTCTATGCGCACCTTGCCGATCTTAATTATGCGACGGCCGGACAAAAGGTCGCACGGGGAGAGCTCATAGGCTATCAAGGGGATACAGGTTTCGCGACTGGCGCCCATCTCCATTTTACGGTCTATGTAGAATTCCAGACGCGCGACATGTGGTATGGGTTACTACCGATCGGCGTGCACGTCAATCCCTTGATGTTTATCTAACGAGAGGGGAACAAGGGAATGTGATAGAATAACGTCGCATAATGAAACTTATGCGACATAATAGAATGACGTCCCTGTCCTCCTATCCCCTGTAGATCCGGCAAAAAGGTTATATTAGTGTCTATTCGTGTTAATATTCGTGTCTATTTAGGAGACTTAGGATCCTATATCCTCCCGTGGTCTATACGACAAAGATCACTCAATAACGGCAACCCTTGCTAACCTTTACACTGACGTAGCCCGCCGCCTTGGCCTCCTCCTCGCTTTCGAACCATAGTTGGTTTTCGGGGCTTATGCGTTTTGCGTAGGAGCAGGTGGGTGGATAGTATTTATTGCTGTTGCGACTGCCTACGTATTTTCCTTCTGTCCGCGACGCTGCTCGTCGCTTAATATCACTCGTCGTCCCAAAAGATGACGCAATCGGCTGTGGTGATATGGTAGTGATGATTGTTCCTGGACCGCTGGTAGCTACGGTGGTAGCGCCTAGAGCAGAGCCTTTTACTCCAATTTCTGGAGTGTGAATCCCTTCACCTTGTACGGTAATAAGTTTCGGCTCCTCGTTCCCCTCTCTACCGGTAATGAAGCCTGCGTAGAAACCGACAAGCGCCGCACACAAAAATATCAACGAATCGATCATGCGCTTACGCATTTCAGGTGTCACTATTCCTGCAACTTTAGAGATCATTGTCAGCATGGCTTACGATGACTAAAGAGATTAGTCATTAGTCATTTTTCATGTTTTCTCATCTTTTCATCTTGGGTCGCAACCCAGCACTATCGGTTGCCGAACTCTCCCACGTCATTCCCGGTTTGACACCCCACTATACACTTATGGGCGCAGCCGAGCAATGGCTGTGGCTCGAGAGCGACACGGCGCTTCACGCGCAAAAACTGATTGACCGTCTCGGCGGCACGATCAAAATTGCAAAGGTTGATAGTGTGACCCAGCGCGCCATATCAAAGGAAGAGCTTGTTTCCCATATAGCTCAACTACTTGCCGCAACGCCTTCTCCACGGATCGAGTTTGGTATCTCTCTCTATGGCGATTGGCCACGAAACGTTTCGGGAAGAAACCTTGGCTTCACAGTAAAAAGATTCCTCACGCAGGAAGGAAAAAGCGCACGCGTCATCCTCCCAATTCATGGCCACACACTCAATGCGGCGCAGGTGGTTAAATCACTTGGGGACCACGGTGTCGAGTTAATCCTCGCCCGCAGCAAAGAATCCGTTCTCATTGGTCATACCGAGGCGGTGCAGGATATCGATTCCTATCGTATCCGTGACATTGAGCGACCGCACCGCAGCATGAAAACCGGCATGATGCCGCCGAAGCTCGCGCAAATCATGATTAACTGTGCCGATCTTAAAGAGGGTCAAACGCTTTTGGATCCATTTGTCGGGCTGGGAACAATTCTTATAGAAGGGATACGGATGGGGCTTAGGGTAATCGGTAGTGACCGCGATGCGAAAGCACTTGCGGACACCAAGGAAAATCTCGTCTGGTATTCCCGTTTCATAACTCCCCTAACCCCTCTTACCTTTCCGCCAAAGGCGGATCCGCCTCGGGCGGAAAGAGGGGTAGACGACGAGAGCTACCATCTCTTTCAGTCTGATGTAAAAACATTGCCACAACACCTTAGGCGAGGTGAAGTAGCGGCCATCGTCACCGAAGGAACGCTTGGGCCACGGTTAGAACGGGAGACGACTGTCGGCGAAGCCCGAGAAGAGTTCAATAAGCTAAGAGAACTTTATCAAAGAAGTTTCAAAGCCTTCCGTGCATTCCTACCAACTGGTGGACGGGTGGTGATAACATTTCCTGCCTATAAAATCCGAGGTAGGGTGCTCCCCTATCCCTATATTGACGATCTAAGGAGTCTGGGATACAATACGGATTGTCTTATTGCTCACGCATGGGATACAATACTTTCTGTGCCGTTTCTCTCGTGTACCGGGCGAGGAAGTCTTATCTATAGCCGTGAGGATCAATTCGTAGCCCGCGAAATCTTCCGGTTCACACTAAAAGGCTAATGAAGCTTTTGAAGCTAACGAAGCTAGTTTCCTAACAAAACGTATGGCCCACAAAACTGCAAAAGGTTCAACCGCCTTAGGACGCGACAGTGAATCGAAGCGTCTTGGGATTAAACTTTACGATGGTGAGATTGCTAAACCAGGAAGTATCATTCTGCGCCAGCGCGGCAGGAAGTATCGCGCCGGTACCAATGTAGCAGTAGGTAAGGATGATACCCTCTTCGCGCTTCGCTCCGGACTCGTGCACTTCACCCACCGTACCATCCGCCACTTCGACGGCTCACTCAAAAAAGCCACGTTTGTGCACGTGGTGGATAAGAGGACGCAGGTGAACTAATAACGTCGAAATGTATTGAAATTACAAAAATTGATTGAAACTGAAAAGAGTTCGCTGACCGCGAACTCTTTTCTAGTTTCCGAACTACCGTTATGTAATTCCCTGCTGCCGCTTGCTTCTTTCTTCGATATCCTGACTGATCCCCCACTGTTCTAATCTGGCTGCCGTATCCTGAATAAAAGGCAGTACATTTTTCTCATTAAACTCCATCAGTACCGCAGATACCTCTAATTTGATTACGTTTATCACTGCCTCTCTTTGTTCAGGTGACATTTCTGCTAATTTTGGTCCTAACTCTGCCAGCGCATTACGCTCAAGTTCTTGAAATTTGGCTCGTGTTTGCGCAAGGATCTCACTCCGTTCCTTCCATAGTTGCTCTACAGTAGCCTCAGGGTCCCTTCCAGTCTCGCCCATCTCTTGCGGAGGAGCTTCGCTTTCTGAATTTGACATAGAATGTAAATGTTAAAATATTCCGAAAAGAATAGACTGAAAATGAGCTCACATTAGGCGAGTTCATTTTGACCCTCTTGTTTTTTACCAATCAACCTAAGCTTCTCGAGTCTCTCGGTCATCTGTTTAAGCTCTTCTTCTCGAGCAAGTCGCTCTTCCGTCCTTGCTCTTAAAGCCTCTTCTAAAGTAGGGACTTTGGCTTCGCGTTCCTTTATTCGTCCTTCGATAATCGGTTTTTCCCAGTCTTCCACAGTCTCCAGGAACTGCTTATCTTCTTCATTCATCCGCCGGAGTTGCTCTATTCCTCTTGCGATAGTTTCTTCCTCACCACGAAGCACATTAACTTCAGAGGCAGCTACTTCTAATGCACCCCGTAATTCATCCGCTAACTGTGCCATCTGAAGTTGCTCATCTTGCCCAAGTGAGTTTCTTCGATTTCTCAGCCTATCATATTGATAGGCCGCATTTCCATAACCTTCTTGCCATTCGCTTGCTATGTTTCCAACTTTGTCATCAGCACCTATCTCGAACTGTCTATTTGCTGCCCGCACTTGAAGGAGAGCGAGTCTTCTCTCACTAAGACTATTACTTTGTGCAAGCCTGAAAATCTCACGAAACGTGGCGTCGTAAGTTTCTCGTAAACCAGTATCAAATCGCTGTGCTGACCCTCTTGTTTCTTCCAACGACTTTTCGCTCGCTTCGTGCAATTTTTCCTGCGCTTCACGCAAATTTTGATCAGGGTCAAAGTTAAGA
>JACQLU010000019.1 GCA_016203935.1 Parcubacteria group bacterium
TCCGGATACAACCCGGGCGGCACTTCCGCAATCTGGTAGAAACGGAGAAACACACCAAGGGTTAGAATACCGAGGAGGACGAAAATTGAGAAATACCTTTGCATCAATTCCAATATACCATTTCCATATCCAATGCCGCACTTGACAATATGATAAAAATGGATGATTCTGTAACCGAGGGTGAATTCGCCACAGGGCGTCGTCAGTCGGTGCTGGGTGTGGCTTCTCTTCCCATTCCTCACAGAGGTCCCTTATTTTAGAGCAGTACACGGGGCTGGGAATCTATAGAATTCCCGCCAATCACTTAGATCTTCGCAGCAGCGCCAGGCTGTGCCGGACATAGTTAGGCCGATCCGCTCAGTGTGTCGCTCCTCATGGGGCAGGAACCACCACGGTTCCTGCCATTTTTTTCCACCAACTTGACAGAAAAATACCCATATGCTACAGATTGAGAATTCCAACAAGGGACGGCCTTTCCAGGTCGAAGGTAGATCTTTGAAATAAACCTATTTCGGCGTAGCACTGCGGGTACGGCGTTGCTGAATGTTTCTCATCGACCCCAGTTAGTGCGCACCGTGTCCCGTCCCGTCGTGGGGCTGCAAGCTCTGTGCTTGCGCCATAATCCGAAAGGAGGTGACCTATTCGCTGTAGTTTGATAATACAATAAGACTCTGCAAGGAATAGGGATCCTTGGTGATCCCTATCAGTTCGCGGATCATCCACAACAATTCTTTCAGAAAGGAGCACTACCGTGGCACGAAAGCCAGCAGCACCCAGCTCAACCACTACAACCGGCGGCTTCAGTTTCGAGAATTTCAGGAAAAATATCGTCCGCTACCGAGTCCGCTGCAGGTTCTTCAAGCCCTTCCTGATGGAACCGATGGACGACGACACCCTGGAAGGCCTCCGGACCAAAACCTCCAAGCCCAAACGCCGGGACCTCACCGTGCAGCAGGAAGCGGAGGCGAAGTTCTACCCTGACGAGGAGGGACGGATCGGTTTTCCCGGCATCAACCTCCTCGCATCGCTCCGGGAAGGCGGAACCCTCACCAAGTACGATGCCAAGAGGAACATCTCCACCAAGGAGGAAACTCTCTTGCCTGGATTCCTCACCATCGAAGAAGAATTCATCCCTCTCCATGATGGCGATGGGAATCACGTCGGCGAGGTACCCTGGAGACCGGACAAACGCAAGGGCAACAACCCCAAGGATGGAGTCGCGGTCTGCATCGTGCGACCGCGGTTCGAAGCCGGTACGGGATTCGATGTCACCATCCAGGTGAACGAAGGCGAGATCAACCTCAACCGTATTCAGGAGCTCTTCGCCAAGGCCGGTGCCTACAAAGGCCTCGGCGGCTTCCGTAAGAAGGGGGATTTCGGCCGCTATGAGGTGGTAACCTGGGAAAAAGTCGAAGAAAAAACAGTGAGTGAGGCCGCGGCGGGTTAGAAGACCCTGCGGCGTCGAAAACAGAGTGGGAGCTCATCCAAGCTCCCACTATTTCTATTCTTCGTCGCGCTATTGTTTTCTTCTTCAGAACGATATGGGTCTAAACCGTCCGTTGCACGGGACAGCGAGTCTAAAAAACTCGCTGTCAGAAGTAATCCACGAGGTTTTGCGTCGCCAAATTTCGCTGCCCTGGATATCTCACATCCGTTCACTGCTCGGGGTGGAGAGAAATTCTATCTCCACCATTATCAAAGATTTGCACCGCAGACTTGGGTAGGATAGAGCAATCCGGATCTTCACAGAGCCCACCCCCCTCAAGCAGTCCCCAGCCCACGCATGGGACGGAGAGGATTCCATTCTCCGTCAAATCTCTACAGGAATCATCTCACCCCATCATGACTAGATGGAGCTTCACATACCACGAGCATGATCCACCTCTTCGCGGGGCAGTCCTTATAAACAGGACTGCCATAGTGAATATTATCAGAGTTAGGCGCTGCAGAACCCTACTTGTCGCAATCGCTTGTACCAAGACCGCCTTTGGCGGAGCATGGGGCAGGAACCACCACGGTTCCTGCCATTTTTATTCTCCAGATATTTGAAATCAATAAACGTAAACTTGACATCTTTAAAGCAACCTGGTACGAATGGCAGAGCTAGACCTTTTACATTTTTGTTAAGTACATAATTCATCGATTCACAACCCATGTAGAGGAGGGATCAGTAATGCCTACCCCGATTGATCAGATCAACTTCCTCGAGAGCTTTCCGTATGCGGTCTACCCGCAGATCCGCCCGAGCGAACGTAGGGCACTCGAGATCCTGAATCGTGAACGGAGTTCCGTGCTTCTGGAACTGCCCGTCGGCTCAGGCAAAACCGCCATCGGCTACACCTTTCTGCGGGCACTGGAGGATGCGGGTCATCGCCCGCTCTTCTACATCACTCCCACGAAAACCTTGGTGGACCAGGTTAAGCGCCTGCATCCCGAGGTGAGGGTCGTCTATGGACGAAGTGAGTACCCCTGTTTCTATTATCCTGATGAGGATCTGAAGGCGGACGAGATTCCTTGTTCGCTCCTGAAAGACTGCCCGCATCGGGTAGATCAGGAAACAGGCCAGACGTTCGGACAAAGCACAACTCCCTGTCCTTATCTTCTGGAGAAGTACCGCGCCAAGCAGGGCGGCATCGTGGTTTCCACGACAGCCTTCTATCTCTTCACCCAACTCTTCTCGAAAGAGTGGGGAACGCCAGCCGGACTCGTGGTGGATGAGGCACACCGGATCGCCAACACTATACGCAGTTGTCTCTCTTACGAGATTACCGACTACCATCTTGGGCGATCAGTGGAGCTCCTCGAAGAGATCGATGCACCCGAGGCAAAGATCCTGAAGCGATTCCTGCGCCAGATGACCCGTATCGCCCGCCGCAAACCGGCTCGAGCCGCCACGCTCTTGGATAACGATGAAATCCAATCCCTATTGGATATTCTACTTGAGGTAGACACGGAAGCGTTCTTGGATCGGGTGACAGAAGCGGTACGGGAACGAGTGATCGATCCACGGGAAGAACGGGAAACCCTAAAGCAGCTCGAGGTGTTAATCCACGATCTCGTGCGCTACATCACTTCCCTGGAATACTCTCGAAAGACCAGGGAACACTTCCCCCTGAACTATACCTACGCCTTCTATAAGGAGGAAAAGGAAGGAAGGGAGCGGGTGCAGTACCGTCTCGTGATCCGTGCCTACTATGTAGCGCCGATCGTGCGGCGACTGCTTTCTCCCTTCACGGTGGCGTACTCTGCCACGATCGGAGATCCGCAAGTCTTTGGGTTTGAGAATGGTATCCATGCCCCATTCTTTTCACTCCCCTCGGATTTCCCTGTGGAGAACACTCGAATCTTCCTACCCACGGACACTCCGAACCTCGCCCGTGATACCCGTCGACGGCAGGATCTCGCACGTACCTTGCGACGGGTCGCCCGCGCCTGCGTAACATTTGCCGCAGATGGAAAGCGATCACTGGTTGTCGTGGTGTCCGAGGAGGAACGGAATCGCTTCCTCCGGCTCGCGGAGGAAGAGGGACTTACTGCCATGAGTTACGGAAACGGTGTTCTGGCTAAAGAGGCGGCGCGGCGATTCAAGGATGGCGAGGGCGATACGCTCGTCGGAACGGCGGCCAACTACGGCGAGGGAATCGATCTTCCCCACCAGTTGGCGCCGATCATCTTCTTCCTGCGACCCGGATACCCTATCCCGACCGATCCCGGCACGGTGTTCGAGGAACGACGCTTCGGTGGTATGCGCTGGAAGCTGTGGACGTGGCGGGTGATGATCGAGGGCTTGCAGGTGCGCGGTCGCAACGTACGCAGTGCCACTGACCTCGGCGTTACCTTCTTCATTTCACAGCAGTTTCGCCGATTCGTATTCGCCTCACTGCCAGAATGGCTGCAATCTGCCTACCACGGTGAGTGGACATTCGAGCATTGCGTGGAAGAAGCACAAAAGATTCTACGCAGATGATCGGTATACCTTCACAGCACGGCAACGTTCAGTATGGCCTGATCCTGCTCGTCATTTCACACCTAAACAACGCTTTCTTCCCCTCACCCCACCACGGGATGGAGGAAAACATAGTTTTCCTCCATCAATATCCACCTCAACGTAAATACGGAATTGCGTTTCTCACTACGAAAGGAGGCTGCATGCACCTTATTAAAATCGATGGACACTACCGCCTCCATACCCGCATGCGTTGCGAGGAGAAAGTGGGAGTGGAGATGTCTGACCGCGAGTACCATCGACTGTGCGAAAGAATTAAATCCGGAGAAGTGAAATTTGTCCAACCGCGAGGTCAGAACGCCGCACTCTACCGACTCACCTTCAAGAAGAAAGCGCTCTACGCGGTGTTCCGACTGGACTGGGGACAGATCGTGACCTGCTGGGGTGAGAATAAACAAGGTCGTAGTGGTACGAGTTGAAGCCCTCAACATGTCGCTCTTTAACTGCTTCAGTCTGAATCGTGCTGATCGGCCCCAATTCCAGCATAGGATAGGAGGTCCGAATAAATCTCCTGTCAAAAATCGGGCAAGGCCCAATTCTGTATAGCTCATTTCACCGTGCCAACCTGCACCATGCCATGGGGTAGGGAACAACCAACCCCTACCATATAGAAATAGAACCCAGCTGGGCCTGATGGGGTACAGTTAGACAAGATATCGCCGCCCACACCTGTACACGGGGTGAGGTTGCTTCAAAATCCCCACCAAAATTAGTAGACTCCGCAGACCCTGGCTAGGCCGTTCGTCCTTCGGCGATTCGTGACAAGACAGCGTCACGCATAACCCCGCGGTACTGCGCATGGGGCAGGAATTGTAAAGGATTCCTGCCAATTAGATCTTTTTCCAAAATAAAGTGTAAACCAAATGCAGGGATTCCCTTAGGGAATCCCTGCTATTTTTTTACTCGCTGGTGCGATATACTATGGATATGGCTATCAACCCCTCATCAACGAAAGAACAAACACCCTCGGCCGAGGAGGAAATTCGGCAATTGGAGCGAAAACTTGAGGAGAAAAAACGTACGCTTGCGGAAAAAGGGCAGGGCATGACGCAGGAAAAGGAGGCCCTTCGGGAAGTACTCAAAGAGCATATCGAGGAAGAACGCGTGTCTCTCGGCCGCACCGAAATCCCGCATCCTACGATTACTCCACCAATTACCGGCGCCCCTCAAACCCAGACCCAAGCCAAGCAAGACGAAAAACGGCAGGAAGAAATTCATGCCTTGGTTGAATATGCGCTGACCAAGTCAATAAAAGATGCGGTAAAAATCGCGCAGGATGAAAGTCCCTATCTTTTGGATGAACTCCATGATCATCTGGTGGATGATTATTATGATAAACTCATACAGTTGAGAAAAATAAAGCCGCTGTAATAAATGGAGCCCTCGCTTTTCTCTCTTTATATTGGAACAATCGTGGTGCTTGTGGCAGCACTTGTACTGGTATTGATTTGGAAAACACTCCTGCGCCGAGGACTCATCAGCCGTTCGCTAAATTTGGTACTGCTTGCCATCCGCTTCCCCACACCCGCGCCCTCTCCCCAAGAACCATCGCTCCAGCAGGTCCGTGAAAAAATCGGACTCATGGAGCAACTTTTGAGTCAGCTCGCTGTAATCCGCGACAAGTGGTGGCGCTCACTGCTTTACGGCCGGCCGCAGTTTGTGCTGGAGCTTGCCATTCCTTCAATCGGAGAAGAGATGACTTTTTATATTGCTGTTCCGCGCCGGCGCGTTCTCGCAATTGAGAAAATAATTCAGGGCGTTTTTCCAGAATCGCACATTGAGGAATCGCGCGACTACAATATTTTCAACCCCAGCGGTTCTGTCTTGAGTTCTTTTGTGCAATTAAAACA
>JACQLU010000018.1 GCA_016203935.1 Parcubacteria group bacterium
GACTCCGACCGCGGTCGGAGGAGCAAATATCTATGAGTATCAATCATTGTGTATGCCACTTTATCTCAAATTCCGCTTCCTTTACTTCTTCGCCAAATTGAAGTCGTGCGTGATAGGTTCCTTCCAGGGCGATGTTTCCTTCATCACTGATCCCATCCCACTCCCATTCGTGCATGCCTACGTCTCCCACTATACCACGCCGCCAAAGTTCATCACCGTCTTGATCCTCAATCGCGAGTGTACCAAGATCACCATTGCTCGCGAGCTCGAAGGAAATCATAAGGGTAGCGACCTCAGGCGGATTCCAAAAGTCAGCGCCGCGAGTGTCGGCGTCGCCAGAGTTATCAAAGGGAGTTGACGCGACTTGAAGCGCGGCAATGATCGGCGTTTCTTCGGTGTCGGGCGCTTCTCCTCTACGAACCAAGAGCCCGCTCTTAATGGCATAGAGTGAGCGTCCATCCAAAGGATCAAAGGTAAGTCCGGTGATACCATCAAAGAATGGCTGGAATTGATACGAGGTAAAGGTAGTGCCACCATCACGACTTTCCGCAAAAAAGGGACCGAGATTGGAACGCCGCTCAATGTAGATATGGAGTGGATCACGCGGGTCAATGGCAATTGAGGCAACGTTTGATTGGTTTTGCGGCGCCACTGCCCACGTTATCCCGCCGTCAACCGAGCGATAGAGACGCGTCGTATTGATAAAGCTAAGCATACCCGCGTACCAGTACCGAGGGTCGCCTGCGGTGACCGCGATCGACTGAAACCATCGTCCGAGAATAAGTTCAGTCCAGCTCACTCCCCCGTCGGTCGTGCGCATAAGACGATTGCGATAAGGCGTGACGGCATCTTTACCAATGCCGACGATAAGAGTTTCAGTATCACGAGGATCCAACTCCCATGAAAAGACTCTACCGCTATCAGGAAGAATATTCCCCGACCACGTAGCGCCGCCATCGCGTGAACGGAATAATTTTGCCCGATTGAGATTAGTGCCAAAAAGTAGTGTGGCATCAATTGGATGTACTCTTAGTTCGGTGAGATAATCACCGCTCGTTAAGAATTTCTCTCCAGTGAGTGTCCACGTAGCGCCGCGATCAAACGATACCAAAAGGCCCTCGGTAGTGTGGTACGCATACACTCGATCAGGGTCGCCTGCGGCAACCGCGAACGAGGTGATAGTTCCTGGAAGGGAAAGTGCCGTCCAAGTCTCTCCCCCATTTAAGGTTCGGTAGAGAGGGTGAGCGATATCATCGGTAAGCGCATAGATGCGGTTTGGTTTTGAAGGAACAATCTGGTACTGGCGTACGGTTACTCCCTCGGGACCAATGGTGGTCCACTCGTTTAGTGCGGAGGCTCGAAGGGATACCCGCGTTCCAGTTGCCGCGAGGAGCGCGATGATGAGTATGAAGGCAAGACGTCTTGGCATAGTGAGCGAAAGAAATCTCGGTATTATAACAAAAGCTCCCGTAGGGGAGCAACTTTTGTAGCACCTCGCGTTTCCATCCGTGGAAATTCGTGATCTACCGTCTAAGGAGTAGAAAGATGATTATTCCTAGAAGTATGAATACAGCGACGGCGAGTGCGGGAATAGGACCTCGGAGGTACCTTGCTAAAAGCTTAAGGCTGAAGGCTGAAGGTTTAAAATTACTTCTTTCGGCTTTCAGCTTTGAGCTTTGAGCCTCAGACCCGATGGTCTGAGATTTGAGCACCTTGCCTTGCTCTTCCAAGTATTGCTTGAGCGAATCGAGAGCGATGTACCATATTCCGCCGATCTTCTCACCCTCTATCTTTCCCCTGCGTACTAAAAGACTAAGGTATTCTTGACCATAGGGGGTCTGGCGATAAATATCGGCTATTTTAAATAATATCGGCTTTTCCTCATTTTTGCGCATAGGTAAGAGGCGATATATCCGATCTTCATTCAGATGAGAGTATCAAATTGGCCAAAATAATCAATACCAACAAGAAAGCCAGTCGCGTCACGACGCGACTGGCTTTCTATAAATTCTAACAGGAGCTATTGTCCGCTTGTTGGTGCGGGAGAGGGAGTCGGCCCTGTATTGCCGCTTTGATAGCGCTGGATCGCCTGCACGACACGCGAATCCTCTTTGAGATCTTCGACAAAAAGTATATGCTCGGGATTAATCCGCATCTCGTCGAGCGGTCCGTGGAGTTCGTTACCAAGTTTTACGAGTGTAAGGTTTGACTGCTGTTGTTGACCCTGAGCAACATTAGGGTCTTGACTCTGGAGCGCCGGAGAGATCTGGAGATAATAGATTTCCTGTAATATTGGATTTTTGGTGCGGTATCCCGAAAGACGACCAAAATAGACCTGGCCGTTCGAGAGGAATACCGCCTGCCAACGTTCACTACTTTCTCGATTCCCACTCGAGATCGGCTCGAGCACTCCGGTTGTTCGTAATACGATAAATACTCCTACGAGGATAAGGAGGACGAGAAGTATAATGACTCCCCAGAGAGAAGCATTCTGTCGACTAGAGGAAGGCATAAAGGGTGAAATAGAGAATAAACTTTCTAATGTCTAATTGCTAATGACTAATGTTTGAGAATGAAGGGGGAGAGAATTCATTCAATTGAGTGAGGCCGCTTCGACATCCAAAGGTGGTGGTATCGATTCGGGTTCGCCAGTTGATTCGGGAGTTGTCGTCGGAAATGCCTGAGGAGGTTCGACCGCGTTCTCCTCTTTATCCGATATTGATATCACGGGTGGGACTGCTACCTGAGTCGGAGTCGCTTGTGGAGTGGGTAAATCAACTTCTTCTTGATGTTCTACTGTACCACAGAGACCGCGGTGCTTGGCAAATTCTCCCTGGGTAATCATGATGCAGTATGGTTCTCGTGTCACCGTATCATAGAGGGTTACTCCTTTTGGTTCTGCTTCGGTTCCCACGGTGAGTACTCCTTTTACAGAGACTTCCTTCTCAAACGTGGCGGTGCCGTAGACGATTAAGGTATCTTGTAAAACCGTGGGACCAGTCACTACCAGCCGTTCAAGTGTGGTTAACCCCGAAGCATTAAGATTAGCGAAGAGACCTCCTGCATCACTGCCCTGCACTACCGTCGCACTTGCAGGATCATAATAGGTAAGATTAATAAATACAGGGATCAGGCCCAAAGCTCCGAGCTCCGAGCTCCGAGCAAAAGCGGAAAGTGCCTTTCCGATGACCATCCCCTTCCCTGTCGCTTTTATGGCAACGCCCGGTGTCGACGATGAAGTAAGATAGTCGCCTATGGCGACCGCGCCGTTTTCCGCTGATACTCTCACTAATGCTCTTCCTCCAATCGCCACACGCACGCCATCAAAGGTGTTATTGGCGATATCTAGTCCGGGATCTCGCACCACGATACCTACCATATTGGGATCAGCCGCCTTTTCGGTGAGTCTCACCTTTACCGAACCGTCTGCATCGTAGAGACTTACGAGATTTCCTTCCGGAAGATGGGGATTATCTGCTGGGAAGAATTGCGCAATGCTCGATCGACCGGTAAGATCCATCTCCACTTGTCTAAGATCGAGCGCCGATGCTGTGCCTTCGGCGAGCGTATCATCCTGCCACGCGCGGAAGAAATCAACGTCGAGTCTTGTTGTGTCCGTGCCACCGGTACGCACCTGGTAGATAAGCTCGGGAGCGAGGGCTGCGGTGGGGATGTTGGTTGAGCTTCCGCTGCCACATTCGCTAAAACTGATGCCGTCGCTTGTATTGGGATCCACAAAGAATCTCACGTTGGTGGTGGAGCGCACCTCCACCATGAGAAGGGCATAGACGCCATCCACCGTACTGATGGCATTCCCCGTGCAGGCCACATTGGTAGAGGTGCTCGCGCTGGTGGTGCGGCCAGTCCAGGTGGAACCTCCGTTATTGGTAAAACCAATGAAATTTGCAGGATCAGTATTAGCGCCATCAGTTGCATCTGCCATCCCTGCGAAGAGGACATTGTTCACCCCCGTTACGGTGGCACTCACCTTCATAAGCAGGACAGGGAGAAAATCGGCATCGAGAATGAGTTGCGCATTATTAGCCGCGCTATCCACCATCACGAGACAGCCGTTATCAGCGCTCGTTTGAGAGAGGATACGGAGGATGCCATTGGCAACGTCGCCAAGATTAAAGATATTACAATCAGGAGTCCCGCCGCCCTCATAAAAACCCCAGCCGCCGCCGTCACCGACGCCGGCGCCCGCAACACCGCTGGTATCCGCCGTGCCGCCGTTTTGCACCTTATAGAACTCCTCTTGAATCGTGGAGTTACGGTCAATAAAGGCGCCGGCATTCAGCGCAAGACCAAAATTGGCCGCGGTATAGCGAGCTCCAAGAAGATTGGTGGTGCCATTTTCGATCGTGAAGGCGAGGCCACCAGCAGTAGCGAATTCAAGGTCGAGAAGTGACTCGGGTGAGGTATCACCTCCAATACTCACGTTACCCGTAGGTCGATCAATGACAAGTCGCGTCTGTACCGCAGTGTCATCGTAACCTTGGATATAGAGGTCGCCACCTGAATCATTCGCAAAGAGCCCGATATCCCACTCTTTCCCTCCGGCAGTGTCTTGATCAAAGCGTAAGAACGCAGACGTCGTGATGTCATTAGGACGAAAGACCTTAAGGAGCGTATCTCCCGCGCTTGAGGTAACACGCACGTCGGTATCAGCGTCAGTATCGAAGACGATGTCCCCCGTTGACGTGGCGCTGATGTTGAGATTCCCAGAGGTGGAGACAAGATCCTCGTCCCACCCAGAACCAAAGCGAATGCCGTATTCAGATGCTGCGCCGGGGGTGCCAATGGAACCGATGTACACACCAACCACGGTACCGTTGGTGTTTCCCGAAGGAGCATTGATATCGATGTATCGCTGGGTGGTGGAGGAGACTGTATTGGCTGCGCCAATCACCGTTAACCCGCCAATCGTGTCATTTGCATCTTGGGCGGTATTGTCGATGGTGACGCTGATCCCGTAGTTCGTATCAGCACCCCCGTCGGATGTGGTTGCGATATTGATCCCCAGAGCATCAACGTTATTCGTGGTCGTGCCAAAACTGCCATTCGTGAGGGAAACCATGTCCACGGTAGGCGCTGCCGTTGCAGTTATCTGAAGATTGGTATCGGCATCGATGTTGAATATCGTATCCCCTGTGCCCGCGGGTTGAATGGTAAGAGCTTCATTCGTCCCCGTGGTGATATCAGTGGTTCCTCCAGAGAAGATCACGTCAGTATCAGAGTCTCCGGCAAGGGTGATATCCCCTGTGCCATTCGCGGTGATGGTCAATGCTTCATTGGTACCCGTAGTGATATCCGTAGTCGCTCCCGCAATCCTCACCCCATTGTCCGATGCTCCTTGGATATCAATCCCATAGGTAGTCCCTGCGCCTCCATTGGGGATGGTGAGAAGAAGTCCGGTGATGCCATTGCCTCCTGCGTCTGCGGTCACATTGGTAGAGAGATCAAGGGAGAGTCCTGTTAAGGAGGCTGCGGCAGCTAAGGTTGCTCCTGATCCATAGGAACCCGTGAGATACGTGATGGCGCCAGAGGTTCCGGAGAGTGCGTATTGGATGTTGGTATCCGAATCAAGATTGAAGACGGTATCTCCTGATCC
>JACQLU010000017.1 GCA_016203935.1 Parcubacteria group bacterium
GTATTGCTCTTACCACCCTCGCCGTCTTCCAGTGGTTTAATGCCTGGAATTGCCGTTCAGAGAAGGAGTCGATCTTTCGCATGAACCCCTTCTCTAATCTCTACTTAGTTGGTGCGACCACTATTGTTATCGTTCTTCAGCTGCTCGCGCTCTATACACCCTTCATGCAAGGGTTGCTTCACACCGTTCCGATTGGCGCCGTTGACTGGGCTATCATCATCACGGTCGCATCCTCGGTCGTGGTGGTGGAGGAGGTGCGGAAGTTTTTCTATAGAAAAACTTTAAAAATGACTAATGACTAATTCCTAATTTCTAATCAATTCCTAATGCCAAATTAAGATAACATTAGACATTAGTAATTAGAAATTAGTCATTTGCATGTTGATTGATACCCATTGTCATCTCAATCTTAAAGCCTTCACGGATAGCTACCGCGATGCCATCGCCCGCGCCAAGGAGAACGGAGTGGGTACGATTGTCAATTCAGGAACGCAAGCGCCGACGAGCAAACGGGCGGTTGAGTTCGCGCGCGAATTCCCCAGGTACTGCTATGCCACGGTTGCCATTCACCCTCATCACGCGATCGCCGCCACCGCGGCTGATTTTGAGAAGATCGAATCCCTCTCGCAAGCGCCGGAGGTCATTGCCATTGGCGAGACCGGACTTGATTACTATCGGGAGGAGGATTTGTCTCGCGAGGAGGTGAAGCGCCGACACGACGTACAGCAAGAACTTTTCTTGCGTCATCTCACCCTCGCTCACGAGCGCAGACTTCCGGTTTCAATCCACTCGCGCAATGCCTATCGAGAGCTTGCCGAGCTCATGACTGCTCACAAGAGTCTTTTGGCAGCCGATCCTCCCGGCGTGATGCATTGTTTTACCGGTACGGTCGAAGAAGTGAAGCCATTTCTTGACCTCGGGTTTTTCATATCCTTTAGTGGTATTGTGACATTTGACGATGCGGAGGAGCTTAAGCAAGTTGCGAAGTACGTTCCGCTCGACCAAATGGTCGTCGAAACCGACGCGCCATTCTTAGCGCCAGAGCCCATGCGCGGGAAAAAAAACGAGCCAGCGTTCGTGCGCTATACTGCCGAGCATATTGCCGAGTTACGTATCCTTTCATTTCAGGAATTCGCAGAAGCTACCACCAAGAATGCCTACAGACTCTTTCATCTGGAGAACTAGCAATCCGCTATAATGTAAGTAAACCATTGACGGTAGCTTATAAGTTCTCTATGGCAAAGCGAGCTTACTTCTCGTACGCCTTGATACTCTTGGGTTTCTTACTCATTGGAGTGGTAGTAGCCATCTTCCATGCATCGAAAAATAGAGTGTCGCAGGCGGTGGCAGGACCTCTTCTTGCCTCTGATCTATTGGGGCAACTCGATGGGGTGGGAAGTCCTCTCTATACTAAATCCGGTCAGAATGATGGACCGAATACCCGCGGATTTAACAGTCCTTCGGGTATCGCCATTGATGCTACTAATCACAGACTTTTCGTTTCTGATACAGGGAATTCCCGAGTGCTTGTCTTTAATTTAGCTGCCGATAATACGTTTACTGGCGTAGACCGGATTGCCGATTATGTATTAGGTCAGGCCAACTTCTTTGCCAATACCACGGCCACGACACAAAATGGCATGAGCGGACCACGGAATCTTCTGTATGCCGCCGCTAGTAACCGCCTCTTTGTGAGCGACAACAGCAATAACCGTGTCCTTGTCTTCGACGTCGCGACAATCACCAACGGTGAAAATGCGGTCAACGTCCTCGGGCAGAGCGATTTCCAAAGCAGTACCGTCGCTACCACCCCCGCAGCGCTATGGTTTCCATTGGGGCTCACACTCGATGCTTCGGGGAATCGTCTTTTCATAGTGGACGCTAATAACAATCGTGTACTCGTGTTCGATATCGCTGTCATTACCAACGGCGAGAATGCCGTGAACGTGCTCGGACAAACGAGCTTTACCGCGAGTGGCGCCGCGACATCACAAAGTGGTATGAACTGGCCGCAAGGGGCTGCGTACGATGCTTCGGGACAACGCCTCTTTGTGAGTGAAGCTGTTAACAATCGCGTCCTCACCTTTGATGTCAGTACGATTACGAACGGCGAATCGGCTGTTAATGTCCTTGGTCAACTGGACTTTGTGAGTAGTACCGTAGGTCTTTCACAAAACAAGCTCGCTTCACCCCAAGGAGTTACGTATAATTCTAGCAATAGTTATCTTTTCGTTGGCGACTCTGGATATGTTCGGGTTATGATCTTTGACGTGGCTTCCATCACCAACGGCGAAAATGCGGTCAATGTCCTCGGACAGAGCGATTTTACCTCGGGTGCTGCCACCACGTTACAGAACAGTACGAACGGCCCTGTCGATCTCGTCGTCGATGCCGCAGGGAACCGTCTTTTCGTGGCCGAGGATAGTAATCACCGCGTTACGGTCTTTGATATTGGCACGATCGGCAATGGGGAAAACGCGGTGGATGCCGTGGGACAACTCGATGGATTGGGAAACCCCCTCTATACTCAGCAAGGTCCAAACGGCGGACCTAACCCACAAGGTTTTGATAATCCAAGCAGGGTCGCCATTGATACAGTAGGGCATCGTTTGTTTGTGACGGACACGAGCAATCGTCGGGTATTAGTTTTTAATCTCGATACCAATAATAGTTTTGGTGCCGCTGATCGGATTGCGGATAATGTATTGGGACAAAATAATTTTTACAGTAAATCTGTTACGCTCTCGCAGAGCGGCATGAGTTCTCCTCAAGGACTCGCCTACGATGGGGTGAACAGCCGACTTTTTGTTTCAGATTTCAACTACAATCGTATCCTCGTCTTTGATGTTGCCAATATAACCGATGGGGAGAACGCGGCATACGTGCTTGGCCAAAGCGATTTCATAAGCAATGAAGGCGAGGTGAGCCAAAACCGATTAAATAACCCTCGTGGTATAGCGTATAATACTGCTACTCGTCATCTCTATGTGGCAGACTCGGCTGGTAATAGAGTTCTCATCTTTGATGTTGCTTCTATTACCAACGGTGAGAATGCCGTGAATGTCCTGGGGCAGGGAGATTTCATAAGTGGGACGGCAGCTACCGCACAAAACCGCATGAATAATCCTAGCGGTGTAGCGGTTGATCAGAATACGAACCGTCTCTTTGTGGCAGATCGCGATAACAATCGCGTATTGGTCTTTGATATTACTACCATTTCGAATGGGGAAGGTGCCGTGAACGTGCTTGGCCAGCTGGACTTTGTTAGTTCCGGCGGAGCAGTGACGCAAAGTGGCATAACTGGACCCAAAGGTTTAGCATTTGATGGGGGAAACAATCTCCTTTTCATGAGCGAAAGTGGTGAAGCTTCCCGTGTTCTCATCTTTGACGTTGCCTCTATTACCAACGGTGAGAATGCCATCGCAGTATTGGGCCAAACAAGCTTTACCGCAAGTTCGTCGGCAACTTCTCAAGCTGGAATGGACGGAACCTCAGGTCTTGCATTCGATCCAGCCAATAACCGAATATTCGTGGTAGATAACGGTAATAGACGGGTCATGGTGTTTGACGTGGTGCGTATCACTACTACTTCACTTGGTGGGATCCTTACCAACTTTGTTCCTCGAGAGGCGCTTTCCTCAAGCGGTGGGGGAGGAACCAGGAGTTACTCCATTTCATCAGGAGCATTGCCTGCCGGGGTGACGCTTAATAGTAATGGTACCTTCTCAGGCGGCGCGGCATCCCCAGGAACGTACACCTTCACTGTCCGCGCTACCGACACTTTTGACAGTACTGGTTCTTTCTTTGACAACCAGATCCTTAGCTTAAATGTTACCCTTCCTGGTTCGCCACCCAATACTCCTTCTCCTTCACCAACTTCCACCACTTCTCAGACTGCCGGGGCGGAACCAACCTTCTCTCCCACTCCTACCCCACTTCTTCCCATCACCACCCCATCACTTTTCCTTCCCGTCGGAGGGACGCTTTTGAATCTCGGTTATTCCCACGGACTTCTTGTGAGAGGACCAGATGACCCAACAATCTATCTTTTAGAAGAAGACCAACGCATTCCAGTCCCCGATGACCTCCTTGCTCTGCGCGGCTATGGTGATAAACGCATCATCACCACTCCTACTTCAGCTATCCTTACCGAAATTCCTCTCCATGATCGATCATTAGGATTGCCTGACGGATCTCTCGTCTCTTCACTCGATGATCGTGCGATCTATGTGATTTCCCAAGGGAGAAGGTATCCTCTTTCCGAAGCGAGTCTTGCCACCCTTGGCTATTCCCGTGACACTATTGTTTCTGTGTCCCCCAGCGAACTTGATCGTTATCCTCTCCAATCCTCCCTACCTCCTTCTCACCCCGAGGGAGCGCTTATTAAAGCTCCTGACAGTCCCAATGTCTATCGTATTATGCAAGGGCGACGAAGGTTCATACCTTCCCTCGAACTCCTCTTTGCCTTTCACTTTCAGACTACTCCCGTAGCGACCACCAACATTGATCTCTATCCCGAGGGAGCGCCTCTTTCCCAATTCCCTTCAGGGACACTCATGAAAACTCCGTATGATCCTGCCATCTATCTTATCGATGGTGACTATACACGTCCTTTTCTATCGCAAGAAGCTTTCTTGAACCTCGGTTACCGCTTCACCGATGTCATCTCGGTTTCACAGATAGGGGGAGAATATCAGATGGGGAGGACGATTTTTTGAACAGGAAGACATTGTGGCAGACGGGAGACTTCATCGATTTCCTGATTTGAAATTGGCTAATAAGGAGTCTATATTGAACTTGGCTATTCCGCGTCAGCTCTGCAGCGCGGAGGTTCATTCCGAATGCTCCTAATTATCGCTACGAATAGTTATTCGGGCATTCGGATGCATTCGTAGATTAGGATCGCTTTTATGCGCTATGATCATCTGACAATCGAACCCAAGTGGCAGAAACGCTGGACTGAAATGAAAGCCTTTAAAGCTTCTGACGATTCGAAGAAGCCCTCTTTTTATTGTCTTGATTTTTTCCCCTATCCCTCTGGTGCTGGCCTCCATGTGGGCCATCCGAGGGGTTACTTCGCAACCGATATCTATAGCCGCTACCTACGCATGAAAGGCTACGAAGTACTCCATCCTATGGGGTGGGATGCGTTTGGGTTGCCCGCGGAAAACTACGCGATCAAACATAAAATTCATCCCAAAATTACGACCGCCGAGAATATCGTTAACTTTAAACGCCAGTTACTTTCGCTCGGGCTTGGCTATGATTGGGATCGCGAAATCAATACCACTGATCCTACGTACTACCGCTGGACTCAATGGATTTTCTTAAAGCTCTATGAGCGGGGACTTGCCTATGAAGCCGAAGTGCCGATCAACTGGTGCCCCTCGTGTAAAACTGGTCTTGCCAATGAAGAAGTAGTCGATGGGAGGTGTGAACGCTGTGGGACGTTAGTGACAAAAAAGAGACTTCGGCAGTGGCTCTTAAGGATCACCGCCTATGCCGAGCGGCTCCTTAATGATTTAGAAAAACTCGATTGGCCGGCAAGGATCGTTACCATGCAGCGGAATTGGATCGGTAAATCTCACGGTGCGACCGTGAGGTTCAAGGTTGAAGGACCAAAGTCGAAAGATGCAATCGAGGTGTTTACGACGAGACCGGACACACTCTTTGGCGCCACCTACATGGTGCTCGCGCCCGAACATCCGTTGGTACGCGAGATTACTACCCCCGATCACGCCAAGGAAATTGAAGCCTATATCCACGCCGCGGAAACCAAGACCGACATGGAGCGCTCGGCCCTCGAAAAGGAGAAGACAGGTGTCTTTACTGGTGCCTATGCGTTGAATCCAGTGAACGATGAAAAAATTCCCATTTGGATCGCCGATTACGTCCTCATGGGTTATGGCACTGGCGCCATTATGGCAGTGCCCGGACACGATGCCCGCGACTATCAGTTTGCGAAGAAATATAAGCTTCCTATAAAGAAGGTAATCGAACCGCCACACAATGTCTCTGAAACCGATTTTGCGCTGGTTGATGGCGAGAAGGTTTTTGTGGGCGATGGTGTGACAGTCAATTCTGGTGAGTTCAGTGGACTCGCTTCAGCCGAGATGCGTATCAAAATAGTCGAGTGGCTGACGAAGCAAGGAAAGGGAAACGCGAGTGTGGCGTATAAATTGCGCGATTGGGTCTTTAGTCGGCAGCGCTACTGGGGTGAACCAATACCCATCCTCCATTGCGAGAAATGTGGTACGGTACCGGTGCCAGTGTCAGGGAAAGATCTTCCCGTACTTCTTCCCGAGGTAGAGCGTTATGAACCAACCGGCACCGGTGAATCGCCGCTTGCCGCTATTACCGAATGGGTCAATACGAGGTGCCCTCAATGTAAAGGCCCAGCCAAGCGCGAGACCAATACCATGCCTCAGTGGGCTGGCTCTTCGTGGTATTTTCTCCGTTTCGCCGATCCACACAACCAAAAGGTCTTTGCCGACCCCAGGCTTCTTAAGAAATGGCTTCCGGTCACCCTCTATGTGGGCGGCGCCGAACATGCCGTGCTTCACCTTCTCTACGCGCGTTTTTGGACCAAAGTACTTTTTGATAGCGGCGAGCTCACCTTTGAAGAGCCGTTTTCCAAACTGCGTAACCAAGGCCTTATATTAGCCGAAGACGGCCGCAAGATGAGTAAGTCGTTTGGGAACGTCATCAATCCTGATGAGATTGTGGAAAGCTACGGCGCTGATACCCTTCGCATGTACGAGATGTTTATGGGGCCTTTCACCGATGAGGTGGCGTGGAGCACCGCGAGTATTCAGGGAGTGTATAGGTTCTTAAATAAGGTGTGGACGTTGGGACTAGAAATTGCTCAAAGCTCAAAGCTCAAAGCTGAAGGCTCGGAGCTCGGAGCTCGAAGTTCGGAGACGTTGGAACGATTGTTGCATAAGACGGTTAAGAAAGTCACCGAAGACATCGAGAACTTCCGATTCAATACTGCGATTAGCGCGATGATGATATTTGCGAATGAACTGCTCAAGGTTCAAGGTTCAAGGCTCAACGATGATAGAACCAGAGATGGAAATAACGATAGCAATGCTTTCAGCTTTGAGCTTTCAGCTTTGAGCAGAGAGAACTTTGAGAAGTTTCTCAAAGTTCTCTCGCCTTTCGCGCCGCATCTTGTCGAAGAGTTATGGGAACGGCTTGGGCATACCGAAAGTATCATGCACGAGTCGTGGCCAATGTATGATCCCAAACTTACTCGTGATGAGGAGATTGAACTGGTGATTCAGGTGAATGGCAAGGTGCGGGATACGATCATAACTTCCTCCAAAGTCACCGAAGAAGAAGCGCTGAAACTTGTCCAGCAAAGCGAGAAGATTAGCAAGTACCTAAAGGGGGAAAAAGTAGAGAAGGTGGTCTTCGTTCCCGGCAAACTGCTTAATATTGTTACCGAGCAAGGAGTGTGATACGATTGAGTTCACTATGAAAAAGCAAGAGCTGGCGTTCACTCTCTCCATCGTTATCCTCAAAGAGGGGACGCGGTTTATCGCGTATGCCCCGGCGTTAGATTTATCTACGGGAGGCACAACAGTCAAAATAGCAAAAAAGAGAATCGTCGAAGCGGCCACGCTTTTCTTTGAAGAGATCGATCGAAAAGGCACCACCGAAGAGGTACTTTCGGAGTTGGGTTGGCAGAAAGCTAAGAGGCAATGGAGACCGCCGCTCTTGGTATCTCGTGAGTCGCAATCTCTCCGTGTACCACTCCGCTTATAATCGTTCATGCCTCGTATCGCTCCGATCCATTGGAGGATCTTTGAGAAATTTTTGTTGGCAGTGGGATGTAGATTGGAGCGGG
Organism: Parcubacteria group bacterium; assembly: GCA_016203935.1. GTDB lineage: Bacteria > Patescibacteriota > JACQLU01 > JACQLU01 > JACQLU01 > JACQLU01. The sequence continues at coordinate 7,853 of JACQLU010000017.1, forward strand.
AGCACGGCGATCATCGCATCTATTGGCGAAATGACCTTAAAAGGCCGGTAGTGATCCCTCGGGAAGACCAACTGCCGGTTTTTGTTGTTCGTAATAATTTGAGAGTCCTCGGTATCTCGGTGCGAGAATACCTCGCCATATTGAAGGACTTGTAATTTCCAAAGTTATGGTAGAATAAAAAGTACAATCAGTATCTATAAGTATCTATGAA
>JACQLU010000031.1 GCA_016203935.1 Parcubacteria group bacterium
ACCTATGCCCTCTCGCAACGAAAAATCAATCCTCGTAGTTATCCTTCTTGGTGCCTTTCTCCTCCGCGTCGCCCTCTCATCCTACGGTACCTACTTAAACGACTTCAATACCTTTATTGGGTGGAGCGAGAGGATTACGAAGGTGGGGGCGCACGCCTTTTATAGCGAATGGTCGGATTATCTTCCTGGGTATATCTATGTGCTTTGGGGAATTGGCCTCATGCGGCTCGTCTCGTGGCTCAATAGCGCGATACCCGTGACCCTGTGGTTTAAACTCCCTGCCATGCTTGCGGATATAGGGATTATGTGGATAGGCTACAGAATTCTTAGGCCCTATGTCTCAATGAAACAGGCGTTTGTCGCCGTAGCGCTTATTGGTTTTAATCCCGCACTCATCGCCAACTCAACCCTCTGGGGTCAAGTGGATAGCCTTAATACTTTTTTCATCGTGCTGACGTTGTGGTATGCCTTGACGAAATCAAAGGTGAAAACCGGCGTTGGCCTTGCCTTGGCAACCGTAGTAAAACCGCAAAGCGTGCTTGCGGCGTTCCCGGTTGCGTTTCGATTTCTTCACGATGAGAAGTGGCTGCGCTTAGGTATCGGCGCCGCCGCAAGTTTTGTGGTAACACTATCGCTGCTTTTTTTGCCATTTGCCGGTGGGATGCCCTTTGCTACAATTCTCACAAGAGTGAGTGCCACGTTAAACCAGTACTCGCACACAAGCCTCAACGCTTTTAATTTCTGGGCGCTGGGGGATCAATGGTGGATCTTCGACGGAGACCCGTGGCTTTTAGGAGTTTCTTACAAACTGTGGGGAGTGATCTTTTTCTTTGCGCTGCTCACGGTCGCTATCTTCCGTTCATGGTCTCGTACCCCCACCCTTGCGGATCAGCGCATCGCTACGCGCGAGACGCTGTGGTACGCGGCGGTGACGTTTGCTTCGATGTTCTTTTTCCTTACCCGTGTGCACGAGCGGCACCTCTTACCGCTCCTTCCGCTCCTTGCGCTTACGGCTGGTTTTGGGAAGCGGCTCTGGATCGCCTATGCGCTCTTCTCGCTTACCTATCTTCTCAACTTACTCTTTTCGTACCACTGGCTTACTCGAAACTTCATCGAGATTTTCTCGCAGGGATTTGTGAATCTCCTTGTCTTGACTAATGGACTGGCATTGGTACTCCTTATTACCGAGGGGTTCTCGGCCGCCAATAGAACATCGTTACCCGTAGTGTCAGAAGTTCACGAAACGCCTTGAGGATGACCGCGAGGCTTGCCCCTGTTTCTCGGCCCGCCTTTCGCGGATAGTGTGAAACGGGGAGTTCCTTGATCCGAAAGCCAAGACGGCGCGCTTTGATAAGGAATTCGGCCGAGAAGAGTGCGCCGCGTGAGGTGAGCGGGGTGACTTCCTTAAATACCTTCCGCCGAAAGAGTTTAAAGGCGCAGTCAATATCGCGTACGAAGAAACCAAAGAGTACCAGCACCGCAAGGCGGAAAATCCTTGCATTGAGGGTACGAATGAAATGGTCAGCGCGACGCCTACGATACCCGATCACAAGATCATGGTGATCGAGGTAGGGAAGAAAGGTAGAGAGTTCCTCAATATCGAATTGTCCGTCGCCATCCGTAAAGAAGAGAAGCTCCCCACGTCCATTCAAGAGTCCGGTGGTTACCGCTCCTCCATAGCCGACGTTAGGATGATGGCAGACGACGCGGAGTTCGGGGTAGGTCGTTTGCAAACGCCGGAGCACTTCCTCGGTGCGATCTTTTGATCCGTCATTGACCACTACAATTTCGCCGTGAAGCCGGTGACGAGCAAGAAACTCGGACGCGTTTCGCACCGTATGTTCGATGAGTGCCTCTTCGTTGTAGGCGGGAAGAATGATCGAGATAAGCGGTTTTGGTATCATAGTGACTGAAACCACTTTGGCTAGAGATACTCTTTGTAGCGCATCCTCCATGAATATGCAACTCCATCTTATCATCCATGGGCGCGTGCAGGGAGTTGGTTTCCGCTGGCGTGCCAAGGAAGAAGCAGAGCGACTCCACGTTACTGGTTGGGCCCAGAACAACGCCGATAGTTCCATCACCATAGTCGCGGAGGGTGATGAGAGGTCACTCAAAGAATTTGAGACGACCATGCGGCGGGGGCCACGCTTTGCGCAGATTGAATCGATGGAAGTCGAGAGAACCCAAGCGAGTAACAGATTCCCAGATTTTCGTATACGATAAGATGAAGATATGCGTACGGAGCATTCGATAGGAGCGGTGCTTTTTCATGACCGACCAGAAGGACGGGTATTTCTGCTACTTCATTATCCGCAAGGGCATTGGGATTTCCCCAAGGGCCATGTCGAAGCCGGCGAAGACGAGTTAACCACACTTACGCGCGAAATTAACGAGGAGACGGGTCTTACCGATATTGAAATTGTGCCCGGTTTTCGCGAAGAGAGCCATTATACGTTCCAAAATGGCGATACGTTAATCTTTAAGATTGTCTCATACCATGTAGTAAGAGTTTTCTCTTCGCTCGTGAAGCTTTCCCGAGAGCATCGAGGCTTTCAATGGGGTGACGCTCATGCCACTATGGATTCGGCCACCTTCCGTAACTCCAAAGTGATATTCGAAAAGGCCCTTCTGTTTCTTAAGCACGTATGAAAAAACTTCCCATCCTCCGTCTTGCTCATAATCGCGAAATTCCCGTTCTTCGTAACCATCCTTGGATCTATTCGCAGGCTATTCAAAAGATCGAGGGAGAACCCAAGCCGGGCGATATCGTCGAGGTGCAAAGCAGCGGTGGGCATTTTCTTGCGCGCGGCTATTATAATCCTCATTCACAGATTGTTGTGCGAATCCTCACGCGTGACGAACGTGAGGCAATCGATCGCGCCTGGCTTACACGCAGGATAGACGACGCGATACATGCGCGTGATGCGTATTTTGATTCCCGCGACACCAACGCCTACCGACTCGTCCATGGGGAGAGCGATTTTGTACCCGGGCTCATTGTTGATCGCTATGATACGTATCTTGTGATTCAGATTCACACCCTCGGAATAGAGCGAATGCGCGATGAGATTATAGAAGTACTGGTAGACTTACTTCATCCGGCGGGGATCTATGAACGGAGCGACGTAGGAGTACGCAAGCACGAGGGACTCACCGATGCGCCTGCCACACTTCGTTATGGGATGGTGCCCGATGAGATTACCATTCGTGAGAATGGTGCGACGTTTCTTGTGAACGTGAGAGAGGGGCAGAAGACCGGCTTTTTTCTTGACCAGCGCGAGAATCGTAAAGCGATAGCGCAGTATGCAAAGGATGCGTTAGTCTTAAACCTCTTTGCCTATACGGGTGGATTCTCGGTTATGGCGGCGCTCGCAGGAGCAACTTCGACCCTGAGTATCGATATCGCGGAAGAGACGCTCGCCATGGCGAAAAAGAATTTTAAAGCGAATAACCTCGATCTTACTCATCACGAGTTCCGCGCCGAGGACGCGTTTGAGGCGCTCCGCCAATTCGTAAGGGCGAAACGATCATTTGATATGATTATCCTCGATCCGCCGGCGTTTGCCAAAAGTCGCAGTGCGGTAGCCAAAGCGCTTTCCGCTTATACCCAAATTAATCGGATGGCGCTTTCGCTCTTACGAACTCACGGGATTTTGGTGAGCACCTCGTGCTCGGCGCACATAACCCCCGATGACTTCCTTGGTATCCTTATGCAAGCGTCGGTGAAAGCCGGGCGACGTATCCAGGTGATCCGTACCAACTATCAACCTCCCGATCACCCCGTGAATCCCTCGTTTCCAGAAGGGCGCTACCTTAAGTGCTATTATGTGAGGGTAGTGGGATAAGCGATCTTCATCTACGGATGACGTATTTTGGTAATTAGAGCTTAGTTATTCGGGGCATTCGGATATAATTCGTATCATTCGGATCGGCATAATGATTTTGCACTTTTGTGCTTGTTATGATATTCTGCGATCGTACGTAAACCAACCAGCGTGAATTTTTTCGATTCTCAATTCAATAGCCCCACCAAGGGAATACTCTCATTACGAGAAGTCGTAGAGGAAGTTATGGCGTACCTTGATGAATCTCCCGACGACCGGTTTATACTCATTGTGGGAAGCGATTCACAAAACCACGTGGGGACTGATTATGTCACCGCGATTGTGGCCCACCATGTGGGGCGGGGTGGAAGGTATTTCTGGACTCGTCAGCATGACGAGAAGAATCTTCCCCTTAGGCAGCGTATCTATCAGGAGGCGACACGTTCGATGGAACTTGCGCAAGAGCTGGTGAAACTTCTTGGCGAGCGTGCCATTGCTCACAATGTTGAAATACATGTTGACGTAGGGCAAAACGGTCCCACCCGCGAGATGATCAGAGAAGTGGTCGGCATGATCCGCGGCAGTGGCTTTGCGGTGAAGGTAAAGCCCGAGGCCTATGGCGCGTTTGTAGTTGCCGATCGATATACGTAAACGATGATTTCCACCTCATTATGAGAGAAGGAGGGTATCGTGTTGGAACAGCTGATACAGGGCCTCGAGGAAGGCGGAGTGATTGCGGGCGCGGTTCTCCTTTCCGTCGCGTGTATTGACTATCTTCTGTTTTTCAAGTGGTGGCATTCGTCACGATTAGAATCATCCTCAGCGCGAGCCTTCAGCGTCTTTGCTTTGTCGTTTCTTGTGCTACAGACGCGAATCGAAGCGCTCGACAAGCGAGGACTCGTAGTGGTTGAGAATGAGTTATTGCGCTTTCTTGTGGCCGGTTTGCTGATTGCGAACGTTCTCTTCCTCTATTTCAATTACCTCGATAAGCCATTCTTTGCGTGGTGGCAGAGTCGGTATAGGCTGCGGTGCAGACGGCGGGCAGAGAGAGTAAAAGTCTAGTCCAATTAAATTCCCGCTGGAAAGTGAAGGAGAAAGCCGCTACAATGAGGGACAGCTGTCCCTCAATTTCATTTCCTGTGTATGACTGCCAAAGAGATCAAGGCAAAATTTATCCGCTTTTTTGAAGAGCGGGGTCATGCGCGCATCCCGAATGCGTCGCTCATTCCCGAAAACGATCCTACCGTGCTTTTTACCACCGCGGGAATGCATCCACTGGTGCCGTATTTGCTTGGTGAGTCGCATCCGTTAGGGAAACGCCTTGTCGGAGTGCAGCGCGCAATTCGTACTGGCGATATTGAGGAGGTGGGAGACAATCGTCACAACACTTTTTTTGAGATGCTCGGCAATTGGTCGCTTGGTGATTATTTCAAGAAAGAAGCGATTCATTTCAGTTTTGAGTTTCTCACCAAAGAACTTGGTCTTAACCCACAGCATCTCTACGTGACGGTCTTTGAGGGTGATGCCGATGCGCCACGTGACGATGAATCAATTCACCTTTGGCAAAGTGAGTTTGCGTCGGCCGGAATTGAGGCGAACGTGGGCGTCCGTATTTATCTCTATCCCAAAGCGCAGAATTGGTGGGGACCAGCAGGGGAGACTGGACCGTGTGGGCCAGATACTGAAATGTTTATTGATACAGCTACGGTCGGTGAAGGACGCCCATCGCCGCACGACGCGGCACGATACGGCGCAACCTGTCATCCCAATTGCGATTGTGGCCGGTTTATTGAAATTTGGAATGACGTATTTATGGAATACAACCGAGTGAAGAGCTCGGGGTCCGGAGCTTGGAGTTCGGAGAGAAACAGTAAGAGAAACTCCGACCCCCGACCCCCGACCCCCGACCAGTACCGCTATGAGCCGCTCACGCAAAGGAATGTGGATACTGGCATGGGAGTGGAACGGGTTACCTATGTTTTGCAAGGCAAGGAGACGGTTTTTGATACCGAGCTCTTTTCAACGATTTTTGCGTCGTTCGTGCCACGGCTTGCCAAACGAGACACCCGCTCTGAACGAATTATAGCTGATCATCTTAAAGCGGCTACCTTTCTCATCGCTGATGGCGTCACACCCTCGAATCTCGATCAGGGGTATGTGCTCCGCCGTCTTATCCGTCGCGCAGTTCGTTACGGAAAACTTTTGGGTATGGCTGATTCGTTCGTTCGTTCTCCTATCGAGGCCACTATTGCCACCTATAAGGAAGAGTATCCCTATCTCACGGAACGTCATGACGATATCGTCTCGGTCGCCGTACAAGAAGAAAAACGTTTCCGAGGCGTGCTTGCGCAAGGTTTACAGAGGATAGCGAAGCTTTTGGCTGCAAGTGAGGGAAGGAGCGATCGCGTCATTGATAGCAAGACCGTGTTTGAACTCTTTTCGACCTACGGATTTCCCGTGGAGCTCACCGAGGAGATCGCCAAGGAACGAGGCTATACGATCGATCGCGAGGGATTTAAAGCGGAGTTTTTGCACCACCAAGAGCTTTCAAGGCAAGGCGCCGAGAAACGCTTTGCCGGCGGGCTTGCCGATCATTCCCAGATGAGTATTCGGTATCACACCGCGACCCATCTTCTTCATCAAGCGCTTCGTACGGTGCTCGGGGATCATGTATTCCAGAAGGGAAGTAATATTACTCCCGAAAGGCTTCGCTTTGATTTTTCTCACCCCGTCAAACTTACCGCCGAGGAGCTCACACGAGTCGAAGAGCTTGTAAATGAGAAAGTAAAGGAGGCGCTTCCGGTGAAACGCGAGATTATGTCAGTGGCCGAAGCCAAGAGACTCGGCGCAATCGGACTTTTCGAAGAGAAGTACGGCGACGAAGTTTCGGTGTATACTATAGGAAGAGAAGGGGAAGCGCCGTTCTCTCGCGAGTTCTGTGGCGGACCACATGTGACAAATACGAACGAGGTTGGTACGTTTAGGATAGTTAAGGAGGAGGCGCTCTCCGCCGGCGTACGCCGGATTAAAGCCGTGGTCGAGTGAGCCTCATCCGCGAATATCCGCGTATCTATCCGCGTGGATCCGCTTCAAACGCGTAGATGCGGATAGACGCGGATCTGCACTCGGAACAACGCTGATAAACGACACCAATGAAATATTTAATCTTGGCCGACATTCGCGATAACCTCGGTAACTTACGCGAAGTATTTCTTACTGCGCAGCGAAGCGAGGCACGCGAAATCATCTTCTGTGGCAACATACTTCGTCCGAGCACCCTTGTCCACCTTGCAGCGTTTCCCGGCAAGATTCATTTCCTCTTTGGGGAGGAGGATAGAAATCACGAGGAGATACTTACGGCCATTGACGAGCGCTATCGCAACATAGTCTTTTACGGCGATACATTTGGAACGATCAAAGCCGGCTATTTTCGGATTGCGTTTACGCCGCGCAAGGGCACTGCGCAGGTACTCGCCCATGATGAAGTATATGATTTTGTCTTCTATGGAGATCCGTTTCGGGTGGGGAGGTTTAAGTTAGGCCCTACCATGCTGGTGAATCCCGGGTCCCTCTCGGGTGGGATCGATTTTGCCAGCGCGGCACTGTGGGATTCACTCACCGGGGAAGTGCGATTTATCACACTGCCTCGGCGAACAGATTCCTCGCTGACTCGCTTAAAATCCAGCGTCGTTGAAACCGCTTAATCATTTAGTACGCTTCCGTGGTGTTAACCCCGACCTTTTTCTGGAGTCGTCGCGACGCGACGCGCTGGGGGACACTGGCGCTCGTGACGCTTGCCGGGTTGGGGTTTTTTGTTTGGTTAGGAAACAGGCGCGATGCGGAGATCACCATTTTCCCTAAAACCCGTAGCGAGGTGACCACGTTTCCAATAGTGGTCTCTTTAGAATCGCGAGAAACGGCGAGTATCGTGGGAAGAGAAGTGGTGGTCGAGACGCGGGCATTTCAGATTATGAAATTAACCCCTTTTCTCTCTGCGGAGGAAAGGAGTGATGAAGAACTCTTACGGAAAGTCCGTCTTACCGAGGCACTGAAAACACAAGCGCTTCGTCTGGCAGCGCGGGAAGTTTCGCCCGATAGAGAACTTCTTCCCGAAACACTGCACGTCACTAAAGATTTCGGCATCGTGGAGCGGGAGAGCCTATTTCGCTACCTGGTACAACGTGCCGAGTATGCGGTACTGACAATTCCGAGAGGGTCGCTCGATAGCGTTGCACAGGAGAGGATCGAGAGCAGCAGCACCATTGGGCGTGGACTATGGAAGGCACTTTCGAATCGTACTAAGGTAGCAGTCACGAATTTTGCCATCGATCCCGAATCGTACGGTTACTACCTTACGCTTGAAGTCAAGCTGGCGTTGTTTAAACCATTTGAAATGAGTGAGCTAGCCGAGTTAACGGCTGGCGAGGCCGTTTCCGATGCAAGGGCTTTGCTTAAAGCGCGCGATAACATTGAAGATGTAGCTATACGACTTTTACCATTCTGGCGCCGCCACCTTCCCTCGAGTAGCAAGGAGATCAGTATTCGGGTAGAATGAAAGTAGTTAGGACACAACCAATTTCCATCAATTTCAAACCCGTTGAAATCTTACTTCTTCCTTCTTATTGGAGCTACGCTTCTTACCGGAGCGCTTCCGTTTTCGACCTCCGCCCAAGCTCCCCTCTCTGATTGCTTCCGAGAAGGCGTCTATGGGAGTGAAGCTGGTCCCTTCTGCGGCTACCGCGATGACGAGGGAGTCCCCAAACACTTTGTCCCCGAAGTTGCTCTCTCCGACTGTGGCTGTGACCTCTGTGATGCGATTGAAGTAGGCGCTAATATCATCCTTCTCCTTACCCGCTTAGTAGGAGCAGTCGCTCTTCTCATGGTAGTCTACGGCGGTATCAGCTATGTCTTAGCTCTCGGCAATGAACAATCCTTAGGAAGAGCGAAACAGATCCTCACGAACGCCATTACCGGTCTTGTCATCGTGCTCGTCTCCTACCTCATCGTCTCCTTCATTATCCAGAAACTCTCTCCCGGTAGAAGTGGCTCCATCCTCTGGACCCAGTTTAGCTGTACGGTGACGACTCC
>JACQLU010000026.1 GCA_016203935.1 Parcubacteria group bacterium
CGCATGATATCATTTCTTTCTTCGTTCAAGAATAAACTTCCACGACCGTTTTTTAGGATCGCGCGTCTTAGGACCCAAGGCGGGTTTACCCCACGGGGTCTTGGGATGCTTAAGCCCAATGGGGTTATGTCCTTCCCCGCCGCCGTGAGGGTGATCTACTGGATTCATCGCTTTGCCTACCACTGTCGGACGAAAACCCAGGTGGCGAATGCGTCCCGCCTTACCCCAACGAATGTTCTTCCATTCGGGATTACTTACTGTCCCGATGGTAGCAAACGAGCGTGAGGAAAAACGACGAACCTCACCCGAGGGAAGTCTCACATCGGTGTATCCTTGTTCGTGCGCGAGAATGGTTGCCGCGGCGCCAGCACTGCGGACGACGGTAGGTTCCTCTCCCGGCATAAGCTCAATAAGGTGGATAGCGGTACCAATCGGGATATGGGTAAGCTGCGTGCGATTGCCGTAGTTCAATTCAACTCGCTTGGCACTCGCAATAATCGTCGCTCCTGTGGAGAGAGACTCCGGGGCAAGGATGTAGCGCTTCTCGCCATCCGCGTACGTCACCAGCGCAATCAGGGCACTCCGATTGGGATCGTATTCGATCGAAGTCACTTTGGCGGGAATATCAAGCTTCTCGCGCACAAAATCGATCACACGATAGAGTCGTTTTTCTCCCCCGCCTCGGTGGCGTACGGTAATCTTTCCTTGCTGGTTGCGTCCGGCGCGTTTCCGTAGCCCGACCGTGAGGCGTTTTACTGGTTCACGCGAAATCAATGCCTTTCTATGACGGAGCACACTCGAGAGTCTGCGTCCGGGACTGGTGGGTTGATAGCGAATGATGGGCATAGTTCGAAATTTCGATATATCGATATGTCGATTTGTTAGGCAAGGGTAGGTAAGGTCTCGCCCTTTTTTAATATCACCACAGCTTTCTTCCATACCTTCGTCCGCCCTGAAATTTTACGAAACTGCCGTGCCCGACCTTTCATCCGCACCATATTAACACGCTTAACGTGCACCTTGTAGTGCGCTTCAATTGTGCGGCGTACGGTGAGTTTGGTAGCACGGACCGGCACTTTGAAAGAGTATTGTCCTTTCGTGGCAAGGTCGGTAGCTTTCTCGGTAATGACAGGAATAATAGCAGCATTCATAGTCACTGGTTAGTAATCCGGGTAAGAAAGGATTGGAAACTCTTGTGCGAAAAGAGCAAGGTGGTGGCGAGGAGAAAATCGTAACCATTCACCGTGGCGCTTTCCGAGCTTCGTACCCGGGGAAGATTACGTACCGCATGCGTAACGTCCTTCTCCTCACGATGGAATACGATAAGAATCGGCCTCACAAGCGGAAGATGACTAAGCGTCTTCTCTGCCTCCTTCGTCTTGGTAAATGCGGCCAATGAATCTATTACTACGACCCGCTTATCGAGAAGCCTCCGCGCAAATATTCCGGCAAGAGCCTTATGGCGCATAGCGTCTGGTAAACCCTTAGAGAAATTGCGGTTCGCGCGTGGTCCCCAGACCACGCCACCGCCACGGAAGATGGGCGAACGGAGCGAGCCGGCACGGGCGCGTCCGGTTCCCTTCTGCGGCCACGGCTTCCTCCCGCCGCCGCGCACTTCGGAACGATTCAAGGTCGACGCGATCGCTGTTCGCTCACGTGCACGGATCGCGGTGACATACTGGGTAAGAGAACGGGGCGAGATTTTTACCGAGAGTACCTTCTCGGGTATTTCGAGCGAGGAAACAACCGAACCGTCGGCGCGATACAAAGAAAGTTCCATATCACTCTTTGATAATGAATACCATACTCCCGAGCCCTCCCGGCACTGGTCCTTTGATGCCGATGAGCGCATGCTCATCGTCGTTCACCAGAATCGGAACGTGCTTTTTCGTGATCCGATCACCGCCCATTCGTCCCGCCATACGGGTATCCTTAAAAACGCGCCGTGGCCGGTGACTGCCGATCGAACCGGGACGCCTCAAGTTATCCTTATGGCCATGGGCCGCCGGTCCTCCATGAAAGCCGTGGCGCTTCACTACCCCGGCAAAACCCCGTCCTTTTGAGGTACCGCGCACGGTGACGAGCGTACCAACGGGTAAGAGTGAACTCGCAGAGAGGCTATCGCCTCGCTTCACCACCGCTTCCCTGCTCCCGCGCACCTCAACCAACCCCCGCACCCGGGGAAGACCTTTAAGCGCCCCCGCGATCGGCTTGGTCATTTTACTCCTGTGACCAAACCCGATTTGGATCGCGCGATAACCGTCATGCTCCTTGGTTTTTATCTGAGTAACCACGGAGGGAAGGACCTTCAAAAGCGTGACGGGAACCCGCTTCCCCTCTTGATAGAGCGCACTCATGCCAATTTTCTCACATACCACTAAAGGCATACCATGTGGCTAAAAGCTCAGAGCTGAAAGCTCAATGATGCACTTCTTTGAGCCTTCGGCTTTCAGCCTTAAGCTTTTTCTATTCACAAATGAACGAGGGCAGCGATCGAACGAGTATACGTTACTCGCTTCATCGCTGACCTCGTCCTCGTGCGTGATACCTCGATCTTCTCTTACTGATTATCAAGGTGACTTGAGAACGGAGTACCATTAAAGGATAAAATCATTCGTGTATATTCGTGTTCCTGTTCGTGTTGATTCGTGTATCGAGTAATCTTTATACACGAAACTACACTACACGGAACACTAACCTCCGCGAAATGAATCGCAGCGACTACTGCATTTTGATCTCGACATCCACACCGGCGGGCAGGGAGAGGTTGGAAAGCGCGTCGATCGTCTTCGGTGAGGGTTCGTAGATATCAATAAGACGCTTGTGTCGCTGGATCTCGTACTGGTCGCGCGAATCTTTGTGCACGAACGACGACTTGAGAACCGTATATCGGCTCCGCTCGGTGGGGAGCGGCACCGGCCCCATCACTTCGTCACCGCTCCGTTTCGCCGTCTCCACAATCTGCCGCGCCGACTGATCGATAAGCCGGTGATCGAACGCACGAATCTTAATGCGTATCCGCTGCTTGGGTTCTTCGCTTTTCTTTGCGGTTGCCATACCTCATGGTGCGATTAGCGATAAGCACTGGGCGATAAGCTATTTCACGATCTTGGTGACCACACCCGCGCCCACCGTTTTACCACCTTCGCGCATGGCGAAACGCTGCTTCTCTTCGAGCGGCACCGGCTGGATTAATTTCACACCCACACTCACGGTATCGCCGGGCATCACCATCTCCACGTTTTCCGGAAGGGTGATCTCACCGGTGACGTCGGTGGTGTGGAAATAGAACTGCGGTTTATACCCCTTAAAGAAGGCCGTATGTCGTCCACCCTCCTCTTTGGTTAAAACATAGATTTCGGCTTCAAAGTCGGTGTGCGGGGTTATGGTACCGGGTTTCGCGACCACCTGTCCACGTTCTACATCTTCCTTCTTAAGACCACGAAGAAGAATGCCGGCGTTATCACCCGCGCGACCCTCGTCGAGCGACTTATTAAACATTTCGATCCCGGTTACCACCGTCTTCTGGGTGGGACGGAGTCCCACAATCTCGACCTCGTCTTGGAGCTTCATCATGCCGCGCTCGATCCGGCCGGTAACCACCGTGCCCCGTCCTTCAATCGAGAAGACGTCTTCGATCGGCATAAGGAACGGCTTATCTACGTCGCGTACCGGCTCCGGTATCGAAGCGTCAAGCGCATTCAATAGTTCGATGATTGCCTTCTCCGCTTCGGCATCACCCTGCATAGCTTTTAGTGCCGAACCACGGATAATCGGGGTAGTGTCGCCGGGGTACTCATACTTCTTAAGTAAATCGCGTACCTCAACCTCGACGAGGTCTAATAGTTCCTTATCTTCGACGAGGTCGACCTTATTTAAGAATACGACGATGGCGGGGATGCCGACCTGACGCCCCAGTAAAATGTGCTCGCGCGTCTGCGGCATTGGTCCGTCTACTGCCGAGACTACTAAAATAGCGCCATCCATCTGGGCGGCTCCGGTGATCATATTCTTGATGTAATCCGCGTGTCCAGGCGCGTCGATGTGCGCATAGTGACGCTTGTCGGTTTCGTATTCAACGTGGGAAGTAGCGACCGTCAAAATCTTAGAAGCGTCACGCACCACCCCACCCTTCGCAATATCAGCATAGCTCTTCTCCTTGGCCTTTCCTTGTTTCGACAAGACTTTGGTAATCGCAGCGGTTAAGGTGGTCTTCCCATGATCAACGTGGCCGATGGTGCCGACGTTGACATGGGGTTTTGTTCGTTCGAATTTTCCTGCCATGTGGGTTTGTTAGAGAATAGAAAGATAAAAAATAGACAAAAAATGGCTTTCTTAAGGGTCGTTCTCTTCTTGGCGGGTTGCGCTTCGCTCTCGGTTACTACCGCGCACGAAAGCCAAGAATAAAATAGCAGATTATTCCATAGCTTTCAAGTTCCTCTCCGAATTCCGGTTTTGGCGCGACTGCCAATGATCGAATCAGCAATTTGGCTCGGTACCGTCTCGTAGTGACTAAACTCCATGGTGAAGGTGGCACGCCCCTGCGTCATGGAACGAATGGTGGTCGCGTAGCCGAACATGGTAGCAAGCGGTACTATGGCGTCGATCACCTTAACATTGAGCCGATCGGCGATACCTTCAATCCGGCCGCGCTTGGCATTGATATCACCCACCGCGTCACCCATAAATTCTTGGGGAGTTATCACCTCTACCTTCATGATGGGCTCGAGGAGCACGGGGGAGGCGCGCTTCATCGCCGCTTGAACTGCGAGGGAACCTGCGATCTTAAATGCCGCTTCGGAAGAATCAACCTCGTGGTAGGAACCGTCAAAGAGGGTAACCGCAACATCGATCACCGGATAACCCGCCACCACGCCGGTTACGAGCGCCTCGCGCACCCCTTTCTCTACCGCCGGGATATACTCGCGCGGAATCGTTCCGCCCACAACCTCATCGATAAAATCGTTCCCCTGACTACGCGCTTGCGGCTTCACTCGTACCAACGCATGCCCGTATTGACCCCGCCCACCGGTCTGGCGAATGTATTTTCCCTCGCCTTCCGCTTCCTTAAGAATAGTCTCCTTGTACGCTACTTGGGGGTTGCCCACATTTGCCTCCACCCCAAATTCGCGCTTCATCCGGTCAAC
>JACQLU010000022.1 GCA_016203935.1 Parcubacteria group bacterium
CTCAGCACGTGAATCGCTTCCCCTCCACGACGCTCCGCTGTTCTCGGGTCGGAAGCCTTGTGGTGTGCCTCAAGGACTTCCTAAAGATTCATCGGCTTTCGCAACGTCGCAAAGCTCAGATGAAAAACACAAACTCGGTCAGTGTCGTGGAGAGCTTGCGGGACAACTCAGGCGCGTTCCGTCGGGTGACGGTCGTTGAGATGGAAGACGCGCTCGATCACTGCGCGGCTCCTTGGGCTTGCCCGGATGGATGCTACACGGCATGCACGGGTTGTGTAAGAAAACAAAACGGAGGAATGAGATAAATGGAACAAGTAGTGAAACAGGAAAAGAGAAGTGAGCAAAGGATAAACAGAGGTGCCGCCGACGAGCCGAGCGCGCGGCAGAGGGCGTATATTCAGGCGCTGGCGAGTGCCGCGGGCCTGAAAATGGACGTGTCTACCATCGTGGACAGGCAGAAGGCGACGCGAATCATCGACTCGCTCAAGCTGCTGAACGCGAGGGCAAGCGGCAATGTCTCGGACGTGAGGGACAAGCGCGTTGCGTTCGGCAATGACCGCGGCGAGCGTCAGCGGAATAAGCCTACGGAGGCGACTGGCTCCTCGAGTGAGCGCCGGAATGCTCAGAGTCATTCGAGTGCTCCAGACGCATACCACAAGGCTACGTCTTTAGAGTTCACCTGCCGCGCGCGCGGCCTTTGGGTTGGATGAGCCCGAAAATCATAATGACTCCCTCGGCCAATATCAATTCGCAAGTGTTTTCCG
Organism: Parcubacteria group bacterium; assembly: GCA_016203935.1. GTDB lineage: Bacteria > Patescibacteriota > JACQLU01 > JACQLU01 > JACQLU01 > JACQLU01. The sequence goes on from JACQLU010000022.1 coordinate 765, forward strand.
CTGCCACCGCGACCGCCGCCATGTCTGGCGCAGAGCAGACGGTCTCAACTCAGTGAGTACAAACGGTCGATCTCGAAGACGACGATGCCCAATTTCGGAAGGGCTACATACAGGATTATGAACAACAAGTACATCGCAAACACCAGCGCCTCCAACAACACTGATCGCTCACTCCTCACATCTTGAACCAGTGCAGCTGAATTGAGAACGAGGCTAATGATCAGAAGCGGGATCGTGACACGATAGAGGAGGATTTCTGGTATCCAGAATGTCGGCTTCAGATACAGATATGTCTGGAGGTTCAGAAAGAATGTAGACAGGCCTATTGCTCCAAGCATCAGTGCAGCCAGGGCCATCTTTTTGGAGGTGAACATCCTCTTTCCAAATGCATCTGCGTGTATTTAAGCCTTTCGACCGTTCGCCTGCTCTTGGCGTCGTCAGTCACTCCAACCTGTTCCCGACGACAGCGAGCTCCTGATGCTGCAAGTAATCCGCATAGAAGCTCTGGACTTCGTCCCAGAACTTCTTCGGGCTCCATTTCGAGATATCTCTTTCCCGGCCGGCATAACTCGCGAACACCAACTTCGTGGCCATGCCGTTACGATGCCAGGCCTTTCAGATTCTCAACGCGAAGGCAATCGAGACTCCGCGGCTGGCATCAGGGCGCGGCACTTCGGAAGCCTCGCAATGATTGTCCAGAAGCAAGGCACCGTGTCAGTGATTGTAGGATTCCGGGCCGCACTTCGACCGGAGCCGAGAAGGCACCAGCCACGTTCCGTGCAATCCCTGTGTAGCGGGGTCGAAATCGGAGGCTTTAAGAACCATGCCATCCTCCAACTGTCTGAAATGACTAAGGTTAACGACGCGGAGCCCATTCGCGGCCCGCCCGCAATTTCGACTCGGACAGATCTCGAGACATTGCTAGGCCAACCACCGACGCCGGAGACGGACTTAATGGATTTCCTCTTGCTTGCGGGCTACGATTTCGTGCGTGGGCCGATCTACGAACGATCATCACCCGAAGTACGCACGGCAATTAAGGAGCGTTACCGGCAACGTCGAGCGAGATTAGACCTTCCCACTAAGATACGTGAGGGTCGCGTCGCCAAAGCGCTGCTCCATCCTTACGCAAGTGGCGAAGCCAGAACAGTTGGCGACTTGAAGAGGCTCGTCGAGCAGGAGGGTCGGCTATTCAATAACTTCCGCTTTGTGTCCCTTGCGACTCTGAACAAGGCACTCGGTGCGTGCGGGCTTGAGCCTATAAGATTCGGCGGCTATGCCTCAGAATCTCTGCTTCGCAGATACGGGCTCGAAAAGTACTACCCTCATCCCAAGACGTGAATCACGCAAAAGCGCGGCCATGGTGTTAGGCGATACTTGCGTTTGATCACCTCGCACTTGACTCCATCCACATTGAACTCGGCAAGGAGATCATCCAATTCGTAGAACTTGTTCCTGAATGCTGCCGTCTCATCACGAAATTTGTCCTTGTCATCGCTGTGCAGCTTCCGAAGACTCTTGACGTCCTCTTGAGACCACAGCCAGCAGTGCTCGACCAAGTCGAACAGATATCGATTATTCTCGCGGTCGTAATTTCTGAGCAGGTAATCGAAAAGCCGATACTCGAGGTCAGTCAATTCGCGTATGACCGGAGGGTCCTCTGTGGTCGCAGCGTCAGCGGCGCGTGAGCCGCGCGAGATTCATGCGAGCTGTCAGGACAGTCCAGAGCCGGCAATCATCATTCCGAACATGATTGTTGGCGGCCTTATCGCATGGCAGGCCCTCAGCTTCGCGTCAGGGGAAGTCCCATTGAGCGGCATTCTGAGGTACGACACGTTTCACAAAGGGCGCATTTTTGTGCAGCGACCGATCATTACGAATTGCGGCCGTTGCGCTGCGTGAGGGCGAGTGGTGCCACAACCCTTAAAAAGGAAAATGCGCTCCCTCCTTCGTAAGGTGTTGCGACGTGGGATCGAAGTCCTTCGCAAGAAGGCCCGACGAAAAGACGTTCAAGCGATCTCACTCGCTCGATACGTGGCAAGTGAGGAATACCAACAGGCTCAGCGAATTGCGGCGGCAAAGTCCGAGGCGCTATTTAAGTACGAGCACGACCAGGCGCTCCTGAGACGTGTCTTGCCAGTCCCGACCGGCCGGGGCGTCGACTATCGAGCCGTCGACAGCGAGTTCAGTAACGTCACGATTACATCGGAGGCATTGGAAAAAGCCACATTCATTTCTCGGCGGATCGTTGAGTTATCTGGTCGGTCGCTTGAAGTGTACCTGTACACGCTGGACAGAACAGGTCGTGAAGGTGAGGCGGTAGGTCGGGATGTATACGTCGCAAAGGATCAGCACGTCAGTGAAGCGGCTTGTGATGTCGAAGGTGTTATTCCGAGCGCATTGGACATCAGAGCGCGTGGGTATCGTCGTATCGGTTGGACTCACTCCCACGGTCACTTCGCCCCATTCTTCTCTGGTAAGGATCGATCGAATATGAGGACGGTATTCGATACGACAGACTTGTGCAAGAGGGTTAGAGTGACTCTCCCTGGTTACGGCGGAGCATACGAGGGTATTGATTACCGCGTACAGTATGCGACCGCCATAGTCGTGAATGCCAGGGGTGATGCGCCGTTTGGTGCCGTGGCACTCGGAGTGAAATGCCTAGATGGTAGAGAAGTGTATAGAGTTAACGAAGACGTCGTGGTATCTGTAATAAATGAACAGAATGGAATCGATCTCAGTCCATCTGTGATAGATCGCGAGTTGGCTGACCGTGTCAGATATCAGGGGCGACGTCTGCCAAGAGCGGGTTTCTAAATTCAATGGACTGTCCTGATGTCCTTCTGTGGTGCCCTCCGCACTACAACCCTTAAGAACGAAACCATGTTCAAGTTGTGCTGATTCTTATGGTTATGAACCGCACGATTCAGGTCAGGATGACGAAAGACCAATACGAGAGAATCCGCAACAACACCGAGGTCAAAGGGTTCCATTCGATGTCAGCGTTCATGCGGTTCGCGGCTCTTGAGCGGGACTTCATCGTCGAGCAGAAGATCATCGAAATTCACAATCATCTATTCGGACAACAAGCCGCCGGAAAAAGTCGGCAGCCAGGGGTGAGACCGCGGGCAACGCAGATATTGGTCTGAACGCCTACGGAGGCTTGGAGGCCTTGGCGTACTTGTCAGATGCAGCGGGAGCTGTCGCCGGGCGCCAGGCCAAGGATGAAGATGATTCGCTGGGTAATCTTTTCAAGGACAAGTTCCACTGCCTGAGCGACATTCTGTCTTCAATCGAACAGGAGGCTAACTCCAGGCGCCGGCTCTCAGAGGTGCTTCTCGTCGAGATTCAGAGTCAGTACTGCTACCTAAAAACAAAGCTGTTCGAGCTCTATGAGCGGGGCCTTGGCGTCAACAGGAATCTCGACTCTCGTCGGAGCAGGCTGGAGATTCAACTCGACAAACTGAACGAGGAGTCGCGCGAAGAACGGGTTCGTGCGTGGCAGGATGTCGAAAATCTGAGCAAGGAATGGCGAACCTGGTTCAAGCAGTATTGCGACTTGGTGCAGCGGCTCAAGATTGTTGGCATCGACGTCCGCAGGGCGGAAAGCAGTGCGACGAATCGGGCACGCACGATTGTTGACGCCCGTCGATGATTTGGCGATAGTGGCCCGAAGGTAGCCAAACTGTGTTGAGCGGTGCATTAAGTTGGCTCGTGGACAGCGTGGGGGTCTTTCTTGTAGATGGTGTGCATCGTTGCTACCATTTCGTTGATGTCATCTCTGGTGCACTCGGCGAGATTCCTCGAGGTAAGGTGACAAATCAGCCGCATGCTTTGCAGCAGGCGATGTCGGCGGATGTACGACAGATCCCGCGCCTCGAAGTGCTGAAACAGAAGCTTGAAATAGCGGATGTTCTCGGGATTCTTGCAGTAGTACTTTCGTGCACCGCCCGCTGCTGGCTCGATGAGCAACATGTCAAGTTGTGACTTGAACTGCTCGTACTTGCTCCTGCTTCCGTAGATATCGTCTTCTGCCAATGTGGATCATCTCGTAGTCGCAGTCGTTCTTATGCTTTGTAGTGATGTTCGCATTCAACCAGAAGAAGAGTGCGGAGGACAGGATTCGAACCTGCGTAAGCACTAAGCTAATAGGTGTCTAAATTTCATTGCAGAATTTTGATTCCGCTCATCACACCATGAAATGCCTAAGCCTATCCCGTTTGACCGCTCCGGCACCTCCGCATAAGTGAAATGAATATGAACCTGCTTTAAAAATATTGCTAAAAACATCAGTGAAATAAAAGAATTCAATTAAAATAGTTTATCTGTATTTTTTCGCCCACTTATAGTCTCTCACTTTGGCGCTCTTTCCAAATCCGCAGGAAGAGCATGCCGTCTTGTGAAGATTCATCGTCCTTTGCCCGCATCGCCTGCAATAAATCATATTCTTCTTGCCAGACTTTGTCCCCATCGAAGGTGTTCCTTTCATTTTAATTCACCTAGAATTTTTATTCCGTTGAAATCACTGTTATTGTGTCGCCCCTGATAAAAACAACCTCAAATTTGCGCGTCATTTCGCCATTAACTCTTTCCTCTACATCCTCAAGAACGACGTTGATGTGGATGTCAAATGATTTGAGCTTGCCTATGAACTGCTTATTGTTCTTCAGCTCTATAATTACTCTCTTATCCCTTGCTTTATTCAACGCATCCAATGGCCTTGCCGGTTCCATGATAAAAATTCACCTCGAAATTGATAGTAAAAAGAAAGAGTGTTTATTTATAAATGTTTTGCAAGAATCTTGATTATAAATTTCAGTTCTTATTCTCAATGTTTCTTGGCATTAATCGGATTTAGGTAATTATGTGCAAGTCCCACCGGAACAGCGCCCACTGCAAATGTTGGAGCTGTGTTGTAGCCAATCTGTGGATGGTACATAGAAAGGCCCGCTATATTATTTGCCGCCATGTAATAAAATGGCGAAAACATCAATCCTATCTGCCACCAGTCCCTGAAAAAATCTTTTTTAATTGTATTGGTAATTCCCAGGGGATTCATATAATTATCAACCATATGGCTTGCTGCATTAAAAGTGCCTATAAAAGCCGCGTTGTAGATAGTTGATGCGTAGATTCCCCTAATTATTTTTCCTGTTAAATCCGTATTTGAAATTAAAGGGAAAGTTCCATTTCCTAAC
>JACQLU010000023.1 GCA_016203935.1 Parcubacteria group bacterium
TCTTAGCCCAATACCCCACGTAAGCGAAGCTGCATGCGCAGACCCAAGTCCCGTCGTTTCTTGTGTATATTGAATTGGTCGGGTGTAGGAGGAATCCGTAGCTGTTGGAGGAGGAAGCGTACCATCCTCCCGCCATATGCCCGTTGGATGCTTCGGAATCGGTCTTCTGCATTGTTTCTAGGATGTAATTCCCAGTCCATGAATTGGCGCTTCTTATCCTGTAGGAAGTGCTGGATCCGGAAAGATATCCGTTGGATTCCGTGAAGCCGGTGGTGTCCTGCCATTTGGTGGAGTTTATCGTCCCGTCGTCGAAGTCGTCGAAGAAGTCGAAGGTGGACTGGCCGTTGGACAGGCTGGAAGCGGAGGGATTGCCGTAGTACATGTACAGCGTGTTCGCTCCCGAGCTGAGGTTCGACTTCACCCAGAACCTTCCATCAGATTCCATCCAGTATGGGAGCAGGCTGACGCCGTCGGAAGCTGTGAATCTGATATCCTCGTAGTCAGGCCTGGCGGTGGCGTTGTAGAGGCTCGAGACCTCGGCCGCTGACAACGCGCGGTTGTATATCCTCACGTCGTCGATGGAGCCGTTGAAGAAACTAGTGCCGGCGTTATGCCTTCCGATGTTCCATCCGGCGGAGGCAGAAGTTCCGGGAGTGGATATGGATGAAGAATTCTCCCTCACTCCATCAACGTATAGAGTCAGGTTAGCTCCGTCATAGACGCAGGTTCCAAAGTGCCATGAATTGTCCGTGACCGATGTAATGCTGTTTATCCCTGCGCTGGGCCAAGCGTTGCATCCCATCTTCCTGGCGGCATCGTTAACATACATGCCGGTATCGCTTTGTGCGTTGGCCTGCATCTTGAAGATTTCCCCGCCCGCAGTGGCGTTTGACTTGAACCAGCCGGATATGGTAAATCTCGACGATATGAAAGAGTTGCTTATGGCTCCCATTCCTACGTAGTCATTCACTCCATCAAAGCTCAATCCATTCCCGTATTTTCCCGTTGTCCAAGTCGGGCCGTTTGTGAGCGTGCCGTCGTTGAGCTGGCCAGAGGAGTCCTTGGCGGAAGTCCCGCTGCCCTCGTTCAAGTGCCAGCTGCCGACCAGGCCGGTCTCGTTGTATACGGGATTAGTTATTAGAGTCTGATAGTCCGTGAGAGCAGTGCTTGCGGCAACTGTGATCGGCTTCCTGTAGGAGAAGCCTTGGACATCATTTATGGGATTGGACCCCTCCTGAAGATGGTAGACGGACCTGAAAGAAGACCAAGTTGAAGCGTCGTTGCAGTGGCTTGAGCTTTCAGAGGGATTATTATGGTAGATATAGAAGGAAGTGTTCGATGAGGAGCTGATGTTCATCCTGATCCAAAGCTCTCCCAATCTAGAGGTCCTGTCTATGCCGACCAACTGGCAATTCAATTCTGTCTGGTTGCCCGCAGCAAGAGTCACCATCACATCAGCGCCATCGCTCCTGACATTAGTCCAAAACGACGAAGGGGCGGAAGAGAGGTTGAAGAAAACGGGATAGTCGCTGAGGCTGGAAGGGATCTGAGATGAGAGTATTGTGACCAAAAATCTGTTAGAGAAGGAATTGTTCAGCCAGCTGGAGGCATTCACCTGTACCCTGTAAGAGCCGGTTGTGTCGAAGCTGAGAGGGCCTTGGTTGAATGTGCTGTTCGACGGAAGGATTCCGTATCGGGATTCCATCTCGAAAACGACTTCATTGAAAAGGGGATCTATTCTGTATTCGTTTGTGTATTTCGAGTCTATGGAAACGCTCCTTGAAGCTCCCTGGCCTTCGTTCTTCAATTCCCTGACCGCCGAGTTGATCGCGAGAAGGTTCGACTCGGCCTGGTCGAGGGCCGACTGCTCTCGGGCTTTGCCTATGATCGGGGTGACGAGCCTCAACGCTATCGTGACCGACGCTATGCTCAAGGCAAGCACGAATATTATCGCCAGCAGCGGCGACATCCCTTTCACTGTTCCGTTATCCATGTCAACAGCCCGATATGTCCTCTGAGCCTATTTCATCTCTGGCGTCCGAGGGGCATGTGTTTGACCGGAAGATGAGCCTGTCCAGGTCCGAGCAGGTGACGTAGGAGCTGTTCGAGAAGATGGCCTCGTCGCCGGGCTCCATCTCCGCCAGGGCCGGGGTGAACGCGAGCTCCTCTATCGAGTTGTTGCCGAACACCGCCTCGAGCTTGAAGCTGCCCAA
>JACQLU010000028.1 GCA_016203935.1 Parcubacteria group bacterium
GGCCATCGATCCGGGTGTTCCTTCCGGAATGCGCAGAGGAGCGCGTACATGGCGTCCCATTGCTCTTCACGCATGCTCCATTGAAACCCAATAGCGTTCAGTTGTGCAATGCGTTCGCTGGAAAGCTGATGCGACAGTTTCCGAGAACGCTGATTTGCACACCACGCACCAATTTTGTAATTTCTATATACACACCGTAACCATGGCCACGTCAGGGTATTTTCTTTTCGAAACTCAACAAGAAGAGCGAACCAACAATCCCACGACATACCCACCCAACGGACGTGCGGAGGCTGATGCCACCATCCCTGAACCACCTTGTCGAGCGAACGAGGAGTGGCAACGTACCGACTGAAGAGTATACGGAGAGCCGAGAGTGATCCCGTACGCCGGTATCTCCAGATCGCTTGGTGTGTCAATGCAAGCACAACAGGCCACGTCTCCGACTTCTTTGGATCCGGGACATGGCACTCAAGAAGTTCAGTACATGCACTGAGGTCTTCCCATGCTTTGTTCGCGCGAACGAGTTGTTGCGGATCGTCAAAGTCACGAATGATTCGAAGCTGCCACCGGTGTTCCGGTGATGCTGTCGGTACCCATTGGAGGAGTACCGGACTCTGTCGCAGTTGCTTCATGGTCCGTCTCCTCTCTTTGATTGTTGTTGTAAAGACCGTTCGAGCTAGCCATTCCTGAACTCTGGATATACACTCCAGTGCTCAGGAATGTGCCCAAGGAAGGTTCTCCTTGGGCACGAATGTGTAAATACGGCACGCGCTAGAGTGCGCCCATTGCTTTCAACTTCGTATCAATCTCCTTCTTCAATTTTCCCTTCTTTTTTGCATCACGCTGCCGCCGAAGCCAGTCCCCGAGATTCTTCCCCCTGTACACTTCTTCCCTCTTCGGCCAGCGATGTGGGTATTCCTCTCGGAACGATGCCAAGAGTGAGCACATGTCCAAAACAAATTGGACATCAAGAGACCAAGGAAACCCAATTGAATCCAACAGCCGGAGCCGTTGTATCGTCTCCTCACGGAGTTCGTATCGACGCGTCGTACGCCTCATGTTCCGCTGATTCTGACACCACTGACCGAGGTGTTCCCCCCGGTATACCTCATCTCTATCCGGCCAGCGGTCGGGGTTCTCTATGCGAAATTCCTTTAGGAGGTCAAACAGAAAGTGCCACCGTGCAGCGTACGGATCCCAGGGGAATCCAATCGCATCAAGTCGGGACACATGCTCCGGATCGAGAATTCCCTTCTTCTTGTACTGTCGTTGAGAGATACACCACAGACCCAACCACTTCCCATGAAATTTCTTATCGTGCTCTGGCCATTGAGTCGGAAATTTCTTCCTGTACTTCAGGAGTAACCGGAACATGGACTCCCACTCATCGGCATGGGGATTCCATGGGAATCCAAGCTGGGTCAGGAGATGGACCTTCTGTGTATCAAGTTGACGCCAACGTCGTGCCTGTCGTTGAGAATTACACCAATGACCGATATGCTTCCCTTCAAACATTTCTGCAAACGCCGGCCAACGATCAGGATGTTGCACACGGAAACGTTTCAAGATTGCATACATAACGTACCAACGCCACTCGCGCATTTCCCAAGGGAAGCCTATACTATCCAATTTCTTCCGCTGCCATTCGTGGAGTCGACGTCTCCCCGACCAGTGTCGGCGCGATCGCTGATAATTACACCACGCCCCAAGAGCAAAACCACGATATCGTTGACCTGCAAACGGCCACGTATCGGGACACTCTTTCCGAAATTCAATCAGGAGGCAGAAAGCAGTCCCCCACGGTAGATCCTTGTTAGACCTTTTTGCCTTCTCTCCCCACCATTGTCCAAGGACACCACGAAGTTCCTTGTCGACAAGAATATACTGCCGAAGAGCCGTGCGGAGTCTCGCTGGCGTTCCGCCACGTTGCCGATATGCCCACACTGCGCGATGGGTAAGTGCAAGGATAATGGGCCACGTCTCCGACTTCTTTGGATCCGGGACATGGCACTCAAGAAGTTCAGTACATGCACTGAGGTCTTCCCATGCTTTGTTCGCGCGAACGAGTTGTTGCGGATCGTCAAA
>JACQLU010000020.1 GCA_016203935.1 Parcubacteria group bacterium
ACATAATTCGGTCAATACATCTGAAAACATGAGAGAATTAGCAAATATAACATTTCTAAAAAAATAGCAGATTATTTATTGAGTTTTATGTGAGTTGGGATTCGGGATATAGATATGTTGTTTTAACTCTTGAATCTTAGTTCTAACATTGTCCACGACGGTCAGGTATGCATGAATTACACTGGACGGTAAGCCTTTGCCCCAAGCATACACAACCCGGGGCACCTTGGGTTCATCCCAGGGTGGAACCGTGAATCTAGGTTGGTCCTGTCATACGACAGGGGGTGGGGTCGGATGACCGGTGGTCTCTCCCTCGGCATCCCGAGCGCGGCATTTGGGTGAAACTTACTTAATGCATTGACCACCTTTTGGATGAATGGCAGGCGGCGTCGGATATTCCTCCTCGCGCGCTGTCTCGGCTTTTTCACGTTTTCCCTCCTCTCACTGGATTGAGTTCTTGTCGCTCATTGCTTAAGCAGGTCTTGCATCGTAACAAACCGAACGTCCATTCTGGTAAGCACATCAAGCAACGTGAGGTACTCTTCGTAGCTGGTTTCATTGAGGACGCCATTGGTTGCGAAATCCTGCGGATGGACAAGCACGATGCACCAGGCTCCTTTTTCAAACCGCTTTTGGCAGGCATTCACGATCTCAGTCGGGGAAGAGAAGCTATTCGTGTCGAAATTGTAGATAGCGGCGGTATACGCGAATTCTCCCTCCAGCTCACTTGAAATAATCTTAAAACCGGTTTTTTCTAGGGCGTCGGTGGTCCCCGTCGAAAATGTATTATGAGGAGGAACAAAGGTAGTCAGTTCCCTGCCGCTCAGTTCCTCAAGAATCGTTTTCCCCTGCATAATGAGCCGATAAGCCTCATCGTACGAAAGATCTTCAAACTCTGACGATTCTGGGACCTCACCGCTGTGATCCCATCCGTGTTGGGCTACTTCGATACGGCAGCGATTTCGCTTAAGGAAATAATAGAGTCGTTTATCCTCGGTAAGTCCTTTGGGAATAACGGCCAGTACCGGCGGTGCCCCATGTGCTATGGTGTCACGAATTAGACGAGTCGTGATCTCGGGCCATGCAAACGCCTGGATGTCGTCAATGCGTATTACCACCGATCGTTCGGCAGAGCCGGTTAAGGCAAGCGGCCTACAGGGATTTATGAGATAGCTTAAGAAATGGACGTTTGACTCCGCATCCTTAAGTTGCGCCTTGACCGTGGTGAGGGCACTCGCGATGATTACCGTAGCGGTGGTTGCTAAAATGAGAAATGACTTTGGGTTCTTACGCGCCCAGCGAAAGAAGATGATGATAAGGTGGAGCGAGAGGAAGAGTCCGCCGGGAGGCGTCATACGGAGGGGGTAACGTGATAACGATCTACTTTATGCCACAGCCGGTTCTTTCGTTGCAATAATACTTCGTGCACAAATTGCTCAAAGAATATCCACGCGTTGATAAAGCTTAAGAGCGCATAAAAGGGGGCATTCGCAAGGAGATCGAGGCGGCGGCGGCGGAATGCAGCGTAGAGCGAGAGAAGGGTAAAAAGGAGAAGGTAAGAGAGAAGCACAAAGCGCGCAAAGGTGAAATTAAGGAATGGCAGCACGAGGAATACGAGCGAAAAAATGAGACCCTCAAGGTAAAGTGAGAGTTCGAACGCGGCGGCCGGCTTTCGGGCAATTCCTCTGTGTTTCATGAGGTTTTGCCAACCCCCTCCATACCATCTCCGCATTTGCCGAATATAGGCTTTCAGGGTAGGGGGATCTTGGGTATAGACAATGGCTTCCCGGTCATACGTGATCGCAAATCCTCGCTCATGGAGTTTATAGGTGAAGTCGAGGTCTTCGGTGATGGTATCGTGATCAAATAAGATATGATCCTTAAAGAGTTCGGTTCTAAACGCACCGGCACACCCGGGGATCACAAAGAGATAGTTGATGTACGACTGTGCTACTTTATGGATGTCCTGCGTAATCACATAATCGATCTCTCGGCACGACGTGATCCAGCTGTACCTAAGGCTCTTCACATAACCGGCAACTGCGGCGACGCTAGGGTCGGCAAAATCGCGCCTCACGTTGCGCGCGAAGTCATGATGGAGGAGACTATCCGCATCGGTGGTAATAACAATATCCCCCGTGATTGAACGAAGACCATACTCTTGGGCATAGCTTTTATTGCCGCTGTTGCGAGGTAACCGCACTACCTTGATCTGGTCGCCAAAACCCTTTACGATGGCAAGGCTTTGATCAGTACTGCCGTCATCGACCACGATAATTTCGTCCGCTCGTTCGCTCTGGTCAAGAGCGGCAGTGAGGCATTGGGCGATTGTCTTTTCCTCGTTATAGCAAGGGATAAGGATGGAAACTCGCATGAGAGACTGCTTGTGGTGAAAGGAAGCTCCCTAGTATATCAAAGGCGTGGCCTTTTCACAATTGACCGCACCTATGGCAGTCAACACCCATCATCAGCACACAATGGAGAGAATTCTTAAGCAATTTTCCTACCCCCTACCCAAAGAACGTATTGCGCTCGTACCCTGCTCGCCGCGGGATTATGCGCGCCTGGGGTAACTGTGGAAATTTTCCACTTGCCTTGCGTGAAAGCATGGTGTTACACTGTCAATGCTAAAATCTAATGGGGAGAATCTATGGATAATGAGCTTAAGAAACAAGTTCGTATCCTTATCAATGTGGTGCTTGCGGTAAGCCTCATTGTGGGTGGCCTTACCGGAGGCGCGGTCGGTTACTTGGTAAGCCAGGGGCGCCTTTGGGGGGTTACCCCCCAGACTTCACTCACCCCGGGAGACTTAAGCCGACCTCGCGTACCGGAGACTGATCATGAGGCGGCGGTTATTGCGGCGATTGAGAAGGTAAAGCCGGCGGTCGTCTCGATCATTATTACCAAAGACCTTCCCAAAGTCCGTAATCTCAATCCCTTCCGCGATTTCCTTAGTGATGAAGAATTTCGGTTCTTCTTTCCGTCCGACACGCCAAGCAATGGGAGTGGAGGGAATGCTACCGAACGGCGCGAGGTGGGACGGGGCAGTGGGTTTTTTATTACCGCTGACGGGCTCATCGTTACCAACCGACATGTAGTCGACGACGGCAACGGCAACGTTCTCGGTGACTTCACGGTGGTCACCGGCGACGGGAAAGAACTTCCTGCCAAGGTGGTGGCACGCGATCCCGTCTTAGACGTCGCCTTTCTTGACGTGGAGGGCGAAGGCTATCCGGTGGCGCCAGTGGGCGATTCAGACAACCTGCGGATTGGAGAAACCGTCATTGCGATCGGAAATCCTCTCGGAGAATTTGAGAATACAGCGAGCGCGGGGATTATTTCAGGTCTCGCGCGGAATATTACGGCAACGAGCGGCCTCGGCTCGAGCGAACGGCTGGAAGGTGTCATTCAGACTGACGCGGCCATCAATCCCGGCAATTCCGGAGGGCCCTTGGTAGCTCTCAATGGAGAAGTGGTAGGCGTCAATACCGCTATCGTCCAAGGCGCCGAAGGTTTGGGGTTTGCCATTCCCATTAATGACATCCGTAACCAGATTGAGAGCGTGAAAGCCGACGGTACCATTGAACGCCCATTTTTGGGCGTGCGCTATCGCATGATCGATGAGGCCCTTAAGGAGGCTAATAATCTTTCGGTGGATAAGGGAGCCCTCGTGGTGCGAGGCGAGAATGCGGAGGAGCTTGCGGTGATGCCGGGAAGCCCGGCCGATAAAGCAGGCATTTTAGAAAATGACATTATTCTGGAATTTGATGGCGTAGCGCTCGATCAAGACCACTCGCTCGCGCGCCTCGTGCAGCAACAGAAGGTAGGCGATACAGTAACTCTGAAACTTCTTTCGAAGGGAGAGACGAAAACAGTACGAATTATCCTAGAAAAGCGAACCGGGTAGTATTGAAGGTAGCCTCATAAATCGACCCATGGCACGCGTCATCTTGGCAGCGTTCGTCCCGATTAGCATTATGGGAGTGCTCTCTCTTGGCTTGGTGTTCCGCCTCCCCGAAACCCTCCTTTTAGCATTCATTTTGACACTCGTCCTTATTGATGGACTGCGAAGGGGAGCGCTCGCCGCCCGGGCGCCGCTCTCACAGCTCTATCTGCTGTGTATACATTTTCTGCTCGCGCTCGCATCCTTCGGCATAATTCTGGTGCTACCCCACTTTGTTTTACTTCAGGTCATCCTCCTTACAAATGCCCTCCTTGGGATACTCCTTAATGTCGCGGCCTACCCCCAGAGCCACTATGATATGAAAGCAGTTGGCCGGCTTACGCTCCTTATGGCGTTTCAGTGGAATGCGACGGTACTCTTTGCCCTTCATACCTTTCTCATCCTGAGCCAATGGTTCACTGTCTTTAGCCTCGCACTCCTCGCCACCTTTACCGCCTATCTCTTGGGTCGCTTGTTGACTTCGAGAGTACGATTACTCCTCGCACTCTTTATGGGCCTCATAGCGAGTGAAGGTGCGCTCGTTGCCCTTGCCCTCCCTACCACCCCATTCATGAATGCCGCACTGCTTGCCGTGATCCTCTATCTTACCGAGGGGCTCTTTGATCTTAAGGAACGCGGGCTCCTTAATCCTCGTTCGATCGTACCGTACTTCCTCCACTCGGGAGCGCTCATTCTCACTGTTCTCCTCACGATCCCATGGGCACAAAGCAACCTAAGTTAGGTAACCCTCATGAGATACCACTTCCTAGACCAGGTGGTGCACTCGCGCTGGGAAATATTCTCGTAATTATAGCGGTGAGTGTCGTAAGCGCGCTCGCGACATTTCTTTGGCTTGTCCCTTTTTTGAAAGCCCAACCATTTTTCGCGCAATTTTTTGCTAAAGAAATAGCGGCAACACCAACCCCGCAGACCGTCACCATCGACGAGAGCGACGTTATTCCTTTCGTGCTTACTAAGGTTGAACCGTCCTTGGTAAGTATTGAGACTGGGGAGGGTGGACTTTTCGCCCATGAGGCGACGGGGGTAGTAATAAGCGAGGATGGTGTTATTGCCGCCCATAGTCTTGGGGTGAACGATGCGAGTAGTCAGTACCGCGTACGCACCCAGACCGGGGAGACGCTGATAGTCGAACGGATTGAGATCGACCCACAAACAAGTATCGCGTTTCTCATCACTGACGGCGAGAAGCTAACCCCTCTTGCTATCGCGAAGCGTGAAGAAGTACGTAATGGTATCGAGCTTCTCGCGGTCGCCAAACGCCTTGCAGGAGAAGAGACGGCGGTCGCCAAAGGCATTCTCTCCGAGCGAAGGATCTCGTTTGAAACCAATGAGAAGGGAGCTCCTTTAGATCGCGTAACGTGGTTTTGGAGAAGCGCAGGCATTGATAATGTGCCAGGACTCATAGTAACTAACGTGCGAGGGGAACTGATTGGTATCACCGCAAAAAGCGAAGGATCGTACGCGACTATTATACCCGCCGCGGTGCTCGAAGGATTACGTACTCGTTTTGCCTCCCTTCACTCGCTTACACGCGGTGATTTTCCTGTCCGCTACGCTCCGCTTGCGGCCAAAGGCGGAGAAGGGATTACTATTACCGAGGTGCCGGTGGATGAAGAAGGAAACGTGCGCTTTCCACTGGAAGTAAATGACCGAATTATTACGATAGACGATCAATCTGTGCGTACCGGCGACGACCTTGCTGATCTTTTGAGACCATTCGGAGAAGGTGATAGCGTCACGCTCAAAGTGATCCGCGCGGGTACGGAAGTCTCGGTTGATTTCAAAATTCCGTAGTAGTTCCTTACGAATTGTCTTTGATCCCTCGGGAGACCCGTGGGATTTTTGATTATCCTATCATACTAAATTGACATAACTCATCGCGCCTTCTACGATGAAATGTCAACACAAATTCCAAAAGTGTTGACTCGTATTTCCAAGGAGGGCGAATTTTTATGAGGCAGGTCGGGCTTACTTTGGTGGTCATCGCTGCGTTAGCGGTGAGCGGATCAGTGGCGCAGGATGCTCTAGGCGTGCCGGGAAGCGTACTTCGCGGCACAGAGGGATTCGCGCAGGGACTTACACCAGTTGCCCTACGCTTCTCTTTTTTCGCCAACGTGGAGTTCATCGGCTACTACAGGGCCCAGAAGCTTGGCTACTTTGAGGAAGAAGGCCTTGATGTCACTCTTCTCAATGGCTCTGGCGCCCAAGATGTAGCCGGTGAGGTGGATAGCGGCGGCGTCGAGTTCGGTCTCGGTTCTGGCGTACAAGTGATCGAAGCGAACGCCCGGGGCATTCCGATTCAGGCGATTTTCGGCACCTATCAGCGGACGCCTTTTGGATTCGCAACCCTGACGCAGGAATCACTTGACGAACAGGGTCTTCCCGGACCAGAGATCACCGATGTTCAGGGGTTCCTCTGCCGGCGCATAGGCGTACAGACCTTCCAGCTCTTTGTCCTCGAGATCATGCTCGCCTCTAACGGGCTCACGCTCGACGACATACGAGCGTGTGGCGGCGACATTGCGCCAGTACTCTTTGACCTCGCCCCGCTGGTGGAGGGATCGGTAGATGCCTTTCTCTCCTTCGTTTCCAACGAACCAGTCGACCTTGCGCTTCGTGGTATCACCACCAACTTCGTACAGGGTGGCGAGAACGGGGTGCTCTTCTACGAATCAATCCCGTTTGCGAGGCGCGACTTCATCGAGGCGAACCCAGACATCGTGCAGCGGTTTGTGAATGCCACAGCGCGTGGCTTCCGGGAGGCTTTTACCGCAGCGCGCGAGGGGAGAGCTCAGGAGTTAGTAAACCAAGTGATCTACCCTGAGGGAGGACCCTTCTACGAGGATCCGATCGGTTTCCCACCGGAAAAAGAAGCGCTTGGGTTAGAAATCCTTGCTAACCTTGCGCTCACTTCACCGGGCGGGCGAGAGATGACGGTGAGCGAAGTAGGGATCATGGAGGCGTCTGTCTGGGAACAGGGGGTGCGCGACCTCATTGCGTTCGGCCAGATAAACGAGAATGAGGCTCCGCCGGTCGAGAACCTTTTCACTACTCGCTTCCTCGCCGGCGCGGGAGTGGATGTTTCGAATATTGAGTGACGCTTTAGTGGCGTCGCCGAGGGTGTCATAGGGCACCCTCCTTCTTTTTGCTTGGTGATTGACAAACTAATAATAAGATGATATAAGTAACATTTCAAACAGAGTCCAGCCAAAATCCTTTATCCTAGCCAAAATTTAATGACTTCACTCCCGACCTTCTTAGTAATCCTCAAGCGCGAACAGAGAGCCGTTATGGCATTTATTGCAATTGCGGTAAGCCTCGCGGTGATCGCCAGTATCTTTCTTCCCCGTGCCTATAAAGCCTCGGCCAGGCTTCTTATCATTCAGCATACGGTTAATGCGGATGCTTTTACCGTAAGTCGATCGGTTGATCAAATTGCCAAACTCTTCACCAACGTGGTCCGGACCACTTCGTTTCTCGATCAAGTCAGGGAGACGAACCCAGCGCTTGAGCTTGACGTCACACGCAAGGAGTGGCGTCGGATGATCCGCGCCGAGAACATCTTTGATACCGGCATCATCGAGGTTGACACCTTTACCGGTTCCAAAGAGCAGAGCACCAAACTGCTTGAGACGGTACTCGAAGTACTCACCAAGAAAAACCAGCTCTATCACGGTTTTGGAAACGCGATCGATCTTACGTTGGTTGATGCGCCAATTGTGAATCGTTTTCCGGTGAGGCCGAATATAGTGGCTAATACTGCGCTCGCGTTCTTCTTTGCATTGCTTGTGAGTGTTCTCTATCTTCTGCGCGAGGCGGGTGTGCAAGGGCCAGAGAGAATCTCGATTCCCGTCATACCCACATCGCCCCGTCAGGGACCGATCAGCGTGCGCGTCGCCGTGCAAAACAACATACCCGGAAATCAAAAAGTTATCCTTCCCCAGAAAGCACCGAGTTACGTCGGTACAGGAAGTGGGTGGGAGCGGTAAAGTACCAAATCACCAAGCTCCCGCTAAGGGGTTGACAGATAAAAAGGAATGGTCTATAAAAGAGTGTCCTTTTGATGGCATGCAGTTCCCTCTGTTCCCCATATATAGAAGCGGATCGTCGCGGACATAAACGCAGAGAATCGCGGATGAGGAACAGCGAGGAACGGCATGCTAATTGGTGCCGTTACTTTTTCAGCGCCCCAGCTAGCACGTAGCGCGGGCGAGGGAGGACAATAATGAGAGTTCTGGTTTTTTCGCTAGCGCTCGTCGCGCTAGCCGTCGGGGTGGCGGCGGAGGCGCTCGCGCCTCTCACCATCACCGAGACTGGGTTGGGCCCAGTTCGGGAGATTACTCTCGCGAACCTCGACGACTGGAACAGGGTCGTCGTCGGAGGGAGCGGCAATTTCACCTTCCCGGAGGGAAGCTCCCAAACTTTCGGGGTCGCACAGCGGGAGCTTAACGCCGACGAGGCCGGGTTTGATACGGTGGAGGCGACGGTGCGTGACAACTCCGTCACCTTCACCATTGAGTTGGTGGCCCCGGCTCTAAATTTCGCCACCCTCCAGTCGGGAAAGGAGGGGTATATCAACGTGGCTTTTGCGGTGCATCACGAGGGGAGCACCGCAACTCTGATCGTTCTTCCCGAGGGATGGGGAGTTGACGAGTCACTGGGAAGCTCGGGGATTGGGGCTTTTCTCCCTAGGCGCTGAAAGCGCGGCTAGGGGGTAGGGTGCATCGAAAGGTGCGCCCTTTACTTTTTCTATAGATCAATCTCTTTTGTGTTTTCCACTTGCAAGGACTGTATATGATGTTATGGTGATATGAATCTTGCAAATTTCCCTTAAAACTTCACTTCCTTAACGACTGGGGAAAATGCGAGATTACTCAATAGCAAGGAGGACAATTGTGAAAGGGCTTTCGCAACTAGGTCTCGTGACGGCATCCATTCTTCTCGCAATCCTCATTTCCATCCCGCAGGTGGCGGAGGCGTGGAGAGTTCCAGCGCCAACTTGTTCAGGCGACCTGGAATTCCACTGGGAGACCTTTAATGACGAGATCGTCGTCACCCTCTCTAATCTCTGTGCCTGGAACGCCCACACCGTGCCGAACTCACCGTATGTAGAGATCATCAATGGGAATAGCTATCTCTTTGCGATCGCCTACCGCGGTTTTGACGGCACTCCACTGGGTGAGCACCCTATCCAACTCGAAGTTGTCCAGTACACCGTCACGATCCACGACCAAGTACCGCAAGGCGCGTTTGTTACCAACGTCACGATCATTGTTCCCGCAGGAAAATCCTGGCTAAATACTTCAACTCTCACTTCACTCATATACGCTGGGGTTCGCGTATTCCCTGCGGGTGCGGTGGTGAACAGTCTGGGTACTGTTCCTGTCGGTGGCATTCGAATTCGACCCTTGTAGTGTTCACAGACGCCCGGCTTAAGGACAAGGACGCACAATAGTGCGTCCTCTTGATTTTTTAGCCCAAATTATCGCTAGCTTTACTACTATAGAGGCTAAACCTCTATAGTGGATTGTTATGCGATGGTTGGATGGATTTTCATGAGCGACGTCCGTCGTAGGCAAAAGAGCAAACTTGACATACTAATAAAATAATAGTAATCTACAGTTTCCTGCAATGGTCACGCTTGTCGCGACTAAATCAAATCGCAGGAAGATCGTCGCGTTCTGACGCGACAGGGAGGGGTAATAATGAAGTTTTTTTGGCCCCTAGGGGCTTTGGTAGCGGTCATCACCTTGACCGCCGTGTCGTGCCCTGGGTCTGTGGTTCCTCCTCCAGTTGTACCGGATATCTCGGTCAACCCCAATGAGCTAAATTTTGTCGCAGCGCGAGGGGAGACCGAGGAAAAGTCGATCATCATCTCCAATGAGGGAAACACCAACCTCGTCATCAGTGAGATCGGGGGAGTGACAGAGCCATTCGAACTCATCGATTTCGATGCGAGGGGCGATGATGTGATTCTCGCGCCCGACGAGCAGCTTGAGTTGACGATTCGTTTTTCTCCCATAGCTATCAACGTCTGGGGAGACGAGCTCATTGTCGAGAGCAACGATCCCGATGAGGAGATGGTTACCGTCCCCCTCACCGGAGCAGGCCTCTGCGGGAACTTTACCATACATTTGACGGATGAAAACCTAGGAGAAGTTCCGTTCGAGGTTCCGCTCAGTAACCTCTGCGATTTCAACACGCACACCGTGGATCCTCTTGACTACGAGTTTACTGAGAATACGGTGTTCGTCGCAGGTTTTCGAGAGGCAAACGGCGACAACGCAGGGTATGATGAAACAGATCCACTTCCGATAGTGGATTACAGCGCAAGTATCGCTGTCTCTCCGGATAAATTCTCTCCTACAACTCGTTGCGTAAATGTAGGAGCGAAGGTAAACGGGATTGTCTATTGGGTTGACGTCACTTCGGGAGTGACAGTATTCCTAAACGGCAACGAACTTCCACCCGGAGTGAACGTTGACGCCGTGAACGGCTGCTTCCGCCTGAGGCAGCTGTAGTCTCAAGCCCCTGTCGTCTAGGAGGACCAGGACGGCGGCCCTTCAAGTCGCAAACGTTGGGTTCGAATCCCACTAGGGGCACCAGAATTTTCCGGAGTGGGGACGGTCCTCACTTCGCAGTCGAGCGGTAAGCCACAAGCTGCCGCTCTTTTCTTTTTCATAACTCCACCCAACCCCCTCTTATCTTAAAAGGAGGGGACGACGCTAAACGTGTAGAGGTTGATTTATTTAGCGAAACATGCTATTTTATACGGTTAATCGCAACCGACGCAATGAACTCACAAATAGGCACGTTTAAGCTTCAAACCCCCGCTACGATCGCTTTTCCTTTCTGGGTTCTCATGACTACTCTCGGAGCAGGTTTTTTGCTCTTGGCCGCAAGCGTGTTGGCATCGAGTTGGTTCCTTTTTGGCTTGCTCCTCGCGATAAGCTATATGCTCCTTGCCTGGTACCGGCTTGATCTTGCACTTACCGTCCTCACTCTGACTCTCCTTTTGGAGCATAATAGCTATTTGCTTCCGATCTCGAGTCTACGAGTACGCATCCATCAGGTATTGCTATTGATTCTAATGGCGGTACTTTTGATTCAGAAACGCGGCCTTCGTATTGATACACATCTAAAGCCATTCGTCCTCGGAGTGCTGGGCTATCTTGGAATCAATGCGCTAAGTATTCTCGTGAGTCCGGCGCGCGGCACCAGTATCACTATCTTTATATTGCTTCTTCTCCTTGCGCTTCTGACGTGGGTACTTGTCGCGATTATCCGCACCGAGAGGGATTTGCAACTCATTTGGAATGCGCTCCTCTTTGTCGGCGCCATCGAGGTCTTCGTCGGCCTTTGGCAAGTGGTGGGAGCGTATCTTATCACGCAGGGAACGTTTCTCTTTCATGGCGAGGTCTTCCATTCCGATATTATTCCCTACGGGCGCCCCTACGGCACGTTCGTGGAGCCCGATTGGTTTGGCGCTTTTACCATGCTTTATCTTTTTCTACTGGTACCTTCTTTCATCTTCGCGCGTAATTGGTTCGCTCGCATCGCCATCGCCGGCATGGCGGTATTGACGCTCATTGCTAATTTCTTAAGCGCGGTGCGCGCTTCGTGGATTGGGCTTGCCGTCGCCGTGCCGTTTCTGCTTGTCCTTCTTGCACGACGCCTTCGGTTTAATCTCATCGCCGTAATCATGGCCGGACTCCTTGGACTTTTGGGAACGTTTGGTTTCCTCTCCCTCGTCTCGCCCTCGCTTGGCCATGCCGTGGTAAGCCGTGTTACTACGCTCTTTGATGAACGAACCGTGAGCGACTCGCCACGTCTCATTACGTCACAGGATGCATGGGAAAATTTTCTTACCCGTCCCATCTTCGGCAACGGGGTAGGTAGTTACAAAGTCCTTGGGGTAGTGCCCTTCGTTTCAGTGTGGGAAGCGGGGGAAGCATTTATCCCAAGTCTTCCCGTCACGATCTTACACGATACCGGCATAGTCGGGTTTATCATCTTCGTTATCACCGCAATTCTCTTTATTCAATATCTTGCTCGCGCCTTCCGTAGGACGACGGACGCTCGCTCGTTTGTAATCCTCGCATCATTAGCTTCCGGACTTCTCGCCCTCTTTTTCTCTTATATTTTTACTACCGGATTTTGGATCGCATTTACGTGGTTCGTAGTGGGACTTACGATTGCTCAGGCACGTTTGATTCTTAAATCTCATTCGTCATCCTGAGTGAAACGAAGGATCTCTCCAGATTCTTCGTGGAGCCTGCCCTGAGTATGTCGAAGGGCTCAGAATGACAACAATTACGATTAGCGATAAACGACATGCGGTTATCAGCGAAACCAACCATTCTCTTCTTCCACTCCTCGGCCGATCTCTATGGCTCTGATCGAGCGCTCTTGGCATTGGTGGCAGGGCTTCGAACCGTGGTTAAGCCGGTGGTGGTTCTGCCGGAGGAGGGAAGTCTCGTGAGGGAACTTACGAGACTTAAGATTAAGGTTCGCATCCTCCCTATCTCCGTTATTCGTCGCAAGGACCTTTCCCCCTTGGGCATGATCCGCTACCTTCTGCGCTTCATTCCTTCGGTGAAGGCGGTGAGAAGGCTTATGGATGAATTGGCACCAACCCTTGTCTATACCAACACGGCGGTGTTACTTCCGCCGGCGTTGGCGGCCCGCCTTGCGAAGATTCCTCACATTTGGCACGTAAGCGAGCTCCTTCCGTGGGGGAGGAGTCTCTTCACCAAGCTTTGGCTTACCTACATCGCACTCTTCGCCACGCGCATTGTTGCTATCTCGCGCGCGGTTAAGGCGCAGTTTCCCAACTTTGCTAACGTTACCGTGATCCCCGATGGAATCGCCCTTACTCCATTTCTCAAGATCAAGCGACCTCGTCTCGCCGAACCAGTCTATAAGATTGGCATGGTAGGCCGCATCAATGCGCTCAAAGGACAATCAACATTTATCAAGGCAGCCTCGCTGCTGCTTAAAGAGTATCCGCTCCTTCGCTTTGAAATTGTGGGCGATACCTACCGAGGTCAGCACAAATACCGTAAGCGCCTAGAAAGACTTATTGAGAAACTAGGCATAGGTGCGCGTGTACATTGTATTGGTTTCAGAAGTCATATTGCGAAGGTGCTCACCTCGTTTGATCTTTTTGTTATGCCTTCCGAAAGCGAGGGACTGGGACTCGCTGCCATCGAGGCGCTCGCGAGTGGTCTTCCGGTGGTCGCAAGCCGGGTGGGGGGACTTACCGAACTTATTACTGATCGAGAGAATGGGCTTTTGGTGCCTCCCAAGGATCCTCCAGCGCTCGCTCACGCACTTAAAATGCTTATTGATCATCCGGTGCTGCGAAGAAAGTTCTCGGAGTGCGGGCGAGCAAGTGCACAAGAGCGGTTTTCGAACCGACGCATGGTCCGAGAACATATTGACCTCTATGAGGCGATTCTTTCGGAGAAATCTCCCTTCCCACTCATCGAACTCGCTCCCTCATCGCTTAAAAAACCTATATGAAAATTGCTATTCTTGGTCATCGCGGCATCCCCGGCAACTACGGAGGTTTCGAAACCTTCGCCGAAGAGCTGGCGGTGAGGCTCATCAAGCGAGGAGACGCGGTGAGGGTGTATAATCGAAGTCACCTCTTTCCAAGTCGCGTCCACTCGTACAAAGGTGTCGAGCTCACGTACCTACCGACGATTCGCAATAAGTTTCTTGATACCTTCGTCCACACGTTGTTTTCGGTTCTCCACATTCTCTTTCATCGCGTAGATATTGTGCTCGCAGTAAACGTCGGGAATTCTCCACTCGTCTGGATTCCCCGCATCGTGGGAATTCCGGTGGTGCTTAACGTGGACGGCCTTGAATGGCAACGGCGGAAATGGAGTCTCCCTGCTAAGGCTTATCTGCGGTTTGCCACCCGCATCGCCAAATGGACCGCGACCCATCTCGTGAGCGATGCCAAAACCATCGCCGCATATTATCGTAATGTTCTCGCGGCCAATACCACCTTCATCCCGTATGGTGCATACGTAAGGCGCTCCCAAAACCCGTATAAGCTTCGCGCATTTCGTCTCAAGCCCAACCGCTATTTCCTCTATGTGAGCCGTTTTGAGCCGGAGAATAATGCACTGGAGGTGGTACGCGCGTATCGCAAGGCCGTGACCAATATTCCACTCGTGATGGTAGGGGATTCACCGTATGCTAAGGAGTATGTAGCCCAAGTCAAACGCGCCGCGCATAACGACAAGCGTATCCGTTTCTTGGGTTTTGTCTATGGCGAAGGATATAAAACGCTCCAGCAACATGCCTATGCCTATATCCAGGCAACCGAAGTAGGCGGTACCCATCCCGCGCTTATCGAGGCTATGGGATATGGAAATTGCGTCCTCGTGAACGATACGCCTGAAAACCGTGAGGTTGCAGGCGGCTCTGCCCTTTACTTTAATCTTCGCTACGGCGGTTACGCCTTGCGCCGACTCTTTGAATATGTCACTAATGATCCCACCTTGGTACCAATCTACCGCCAGCGAGCGCAGAACCGCATTCGCAGGTACTACCAATGGGAAACAGTGACCGATCAGTATGAGATGCTGTTGAGGCGCATCCTTAGGCATAAGCGCCGTGCGTCACTCACCCGACACATCTTCCGGCCGCTCTTCGTTCCTCGACCAACAATGGCAAACAACTAGAAGTAGGGACGGTCCTCACTTTGGGAGGACCGTCCCCACTTTGTTATCGGCTTCCTCGATGGAAGTCCGACTTCGTAGTATAGTAGGAACGTATAACAAGAGTTTTAATGCGATATCCACACCAAATGCTTCGCCTTGGCTTTGCGGCCGTGGCAGCTGGTCTCCTTCTTTTCGTGCTAAGCAAGCCTTCCGTGCGTGCCCGCGATGAAACGGGCCTCTATCGCCGGGGCGAGGTTATTGTGAAGCTTAAGGGCGATGAGAAACTGCGCGCCTTAGGTCTTTCCCCGTATGCGCGCGACCTTACCACGATTGAGCCTATCGAGATCGGCGGTGAAGTGTACTATCGCTTCGTAATCAATGAGGCTACCTCCGTCCGTGCCATGGCCGATCTCCTTCGGACTAACCCCGAAGTCGAGTTTGCCGAACCGAATTACCTCATGCATGCCGCGGCAGTGAATATCCCGAGTGACCCTCGCTATCAGGACCAGCGAGCGATATTTGAGAAGATTAAAGCGCCCGACGCGTGGGGTATCACCACCGGTTCGCGAAACGTGGTGGTCGCGGTACTCGACTCGGGTGTTGACATTGATCATCCGGATCTTGCCGCGAACATCTGGATCAATCCCCGCGAAATTCCCTCTAACAATCTCGATGATGACGGCAATGGATTTATCGATGACGTACATGGCTGGGATTTCCTCACCAATAGCAACAACGTATCTCCCAAGCCGAATGGCGTTGACGATAATCTCAATGGACAGACCGACGAAGGCGTCTCGCATGGAAGCTACGTCGCGGGAATCATTGGCGCAGTGGGGGGAAACGGCGAAGGGGGAGTAGGCGCCGCGTGGCAGGTGACGATCTTGCCAATACGAGTACTCGATAGCGAAGGCGATGGGGACACGCTTAGGGTAGCCCAAGGCATTGACTACGCAGTACGAAACGGTGCCGCGATCATCAACATGAGCTTTGGGGGCGCGTTTGCCGAGGTGCTTACCCCCACCCTCACCCGCGCGTGGGAGGCGGGTACGCTCCTGGTTGCCGCTACTGGGAATACTGCGCTTAATCTCGACAGTATCCCTCAATCGCCCGTCTGTAACGACGCCGATAACAATATCATCATCGGCGTGAGCTCGGTGACGTTGCTCGATCAACCGTCGAGTTTCACAAGTTTTGGCGCTCTCTGCAGCGATATCGCAGCTCCCTCCGAGAATTTCTTGGGGCCTCTCTTCCATGAGCCCACCCTTGGATATACTGACCGCTATGGATCGTTTATCGGCGGAACCTCGGTCTCGTCGGCACTTGTCTCGGGTATGGCGGCGCTTATCAAATCCTTTGAACCGACGTGGTCGAATGTTGCTCTTCGTGATAAAATTATTCAGGCGGGGTTCGACGATGTCGGGCTTAATCTTCGCTACGGGAAAGGACGAATCAATTTCTTAAAAGGACTCACCGCGCTTAGGCTTCCCTACACCTTGATCAAAGCTAGCTTAAGTGATAGAGTCTATCTCTTGGAACCGAGCGGCACTGCGCTTCTCAAGCGATGGATTTCGTCGGCCGATCTCTTTCTTGCTCGCGGGTATAGCTTCGCGAACGTGATTACGGTGGGGGATAACGAACTCAATTCGCTTGCCGATGGACCAAACGTAACGTATCCCGATGGGCTCCTCGTGAAAGGCTCGACTGGTGACCAAGTCTATTTTCTCCAAGACGGCAAACGCCGGTGGCTCATGAATGCCACGATTTTTATCCGACTCGGGTTTACTTTCTCCGCGATCCGCACCGTTGACGCGGTCCTACTCAATCAAATGCCCCTCGGGGA
>JACQLU010000001.1 GCA_016203935.1 Parcubacteria group bacterium
GACGGTCAGCATCGAACCCTCAACGAACCGATTTCGTTATTGGACAGTCACCTACCCTGACCGGAAACATATTGGCGCTGGTCTTTACCATCTGATGCTCCTTTTTTAGGATGGGAATCCTGCTGAATGGAGGGAAGGGCACCTCACGATATGGGATGGCCGGCGCGCATATGCTATCCCGTCAATTGAAGTCGAAGGCGCCGTGCAGGATTATCGGCTCGAAGCGGAACCAGACGGTTTCTTCGGGAAGATCCCGGAGGACGCGCTGGAGCTTTGAAAGCATCACCATGGTATGGCTCACAAACAGGAAGCCAACGTCCTTCTTCAGCCCGCTGCGGGGGGCCGTGAGGAGCACGATGCGCCCTGAGCAGGAGGAGGTCGTCACATACGGGGCGAGCGCGTTGATGCGGCCGAGGAGCGGCCTGATGCGCGCGTCGATGCTGCCTTTGCTGGAGCGGTCCTTGCGGGCGAGGATGTACTGTTTCCGGGTGGCGAAGGGGTCGCGAATGAGGCCATGGGCGCACTGGTTCCTGCGGGTTAGGGGATGGAGGGGTAGGGAATGTCTTGATAGCGGACCAATAAGAGATAAATGTTTTGTTCGTGGTAGGTGAAATAAAAGGAATGTCTTTATACCATTTACTTTTCAGGGGCTCAAGATCCGTTGACGATAGTTTCGGCACCGTTTGCAAGAAAGTTTAAATAAGCGCCGTCGTTCTCCTTGCATATGTGGGAACTAAGAGAAACCAAAGAATTTGAGCGGAAGTTTGAGAAGCTGCCACCAGACATCAAAAAGCGGTTTGAAAACCAGATCAGGAAACTCCAAGAAAATCCCTATGCTCTTGGCAGGCCCCTCAGATATCCTTGGTTGAGGGAACTCAAGAACGATAAGTTTCGTGTTTACTATCTCATCTACAATCAGCTGGTTGTGGTCCTGTTCGTGGGGGTCTCCGACAAAAAGAGCCAGCAGGTGGTGATCAATGCCATCAAAAGCAATTTGAAAACATTTAAGGAGTTTGTAGAGAAAGGGGCAACTATTATAAAGGAGGAAAGACTTTGAACTCCTACAATGGACAAAGAACTCCAAAAGCTGATTGACGAACGCCATGAGCTTATTGACAAGCTTTGCATGGAGATCATCTCGGTAGAAGAAGGGATGACCAAGATACCGGTGGAAGCACAATGACCGAAGACATCAGACGGGTTAAAAAGGAACTGCAAGAGCAGAACGAATTTCTTCGCTCCCTGTTGCGGTCTTTTGAGGATATCAAGAAAGGAAGGATTAAGAAGTTTGAGTTCTCGGAGAAGCATACGGCGTAAGTTAACAGAACGGACTTTTCATTAGAACGCTCATTTTATATGGTTCCTGAGAACAGTTCCCTTATCTTCGCAAGCCCGTGCGTGAGACGGTCGGCAAGCTTTTGTTGAGTGGCTTTTGTTTGTGTTTTTAGCACTTTTTTCTGCTCATCAGTTTGCTTATCAGTTGGGGTGAGCCTCCGCTCCTCGCCTGTTGCACGCGCTATTTTTCTCCGGAGATACTGGTCACGCTCATCTGGATCACCCAGATAGGTGTGGAACCAGTGCGCCATGGCAAGAGGAACACGAAGCCCCGGCTCGCCATCGTACGCGAACAGCATCACGTAGCCTTTATCGCCTTGACTATCACGCGGCAGCGACGGGTAGATCTCTTCAGCAAACTTGCCAAAGCTCATGCGCTTGTGCCACTTAAAATCTCTCTGCTTTCCATTCTTCCCTTCCGCTTCCGCGAGGATGGTTTCAAGCGGCCCTTCTTCGATGAGGACGAACTGGTCGTGGGCATGCTTCACCGAGCCGTAGCCTGGCTGCGAGAACCACAGCACGCGATGATCCGCTTTCCCGGCTTCAGGAGCAGCATCCCTGAGATTGGCGAGAAGGTAGCCGACGATGGAAAGATAGAGCTCCCGCTGCGCAGGCTCCAGAGCTGCCATCGCGGAAACGTGTTGGGGCGGAGCCGTTCGGGGGATGGGTGGAGAGTAGAGGACGCAGTGGAGGTCTGAGAGCGGCGTTCTCGGAACGATGAGGGGGAACGCAGCAGCTGGATCGGAATCACCAGCGGTTTCGCCAAAGAGCCGGACTGTATCTTCCTTGAGTGGTTGTCCTGGAGCGCAGAACTTGCAGTCAGGAGCCTGATAAAGAGCCTCGTTGAGTTCACGGGCCATGCGCTCGAGTCCCAACGGCTTGCTTATAAGCATTTTGATACTTGCGAGTGGTAGTTGCAGAAATGTTTAAATAGGAGCCCGGGCACCAGAATGCCGAAGTCAACACCATGGAACAGAAACAGCCCACTAAAGAGAATGTTCCTGTGGATACCGCTCCCCTTTTAGAAGATGTTGTAGAACGTGGTGTTCTCAAGGTTATTCGAAATCTTACCTCGGGCGTTGTACTTGTTGTACTTCTGGGGTATGGTGCTAAATGGGGAATAGATTACATCCATACCTCCTTGTGCCACTACTCCCCCACCACTTCTCCTAGGGAAAGTGTTAATGGAAAAGTCGCAGAAGTCGGAGAACAACGGTCCGGCGCTGAAGTTCCTCAAGGCGGATCTGATCCACACCGCACCACCATTTTGTACAATTTTGGCTCTTCATCTTCCAGCGATCCATTAAAGGAGATCCCGCACTGGTTTGCAGGAGGCGATTTTAATGGCTTTGGTTTTCAACTGGAACTGTGTTATCCCGAAACTATTTCCCTACGATAAGTTTATTGGGGTTATGAAATTAACCCGAGCTAAGCTTATCGAGACAATACGCAGGAAAAATGAGGGCTGGACGACCTACCAAGCAC
>JACQLU010000039.1 GCA_016203935.1 Parcubacteria group bacterium
AGATCCTTCACGGAGCCTGCCCTGAGTATCCCGAAGGGTTCAGGATGACAAAAACGATTTTTGCGATAGCTTCTAATTAGCGTGATGGTTCATACTCCGCACTGCTCGCCATGGCCTCATCAAGTACTGCGTCTACTTCGCGACGTTCGTAAGCAGCCCGGGGAGCAAATCCTTGCCACCGGGTAAACCTTTGAAAAAGGCGATGTGCTTCTTCCCCCTGCCATCCAGAAGGAAGGAGTTCAAACGGCAACTGGGGGTCGTCACGAAGAATGTTCCAGTAGGCCGTGGCTACTACTATGGGATGAGATCCACTGTTGGTATTCCCAAACTCATCCAAAAATTGTCGATAGCGGGCATTGAGACGCCTAAGATGCCATACTGAAAAGGCGAGCTTTCTCGGATGGATGCCTTGAATGCTAGTGGCCGATTGAGTATCAGCTACCAATACATAACCCCGTAGGGCGAGCCGCCTGAGATACGGATCAATTGCCTCGATCGCCTCTTGGTAAGGTGTGAGAAATACACTCGCCTGCAATGAACCATACCCATAGTGCTTGAGCACGTAGCGGAAGGCGTCTCGCATCTTTCGATCTTCCTCTGGCACGTCATAAATGAGTATCCTCCATCGCCTATCCCACGGCCGGTTCTCGCGATAGAGAGGGATAAGCTGCTCTATCCGAGCGCGTCCCTGCGAGGTTGGCAAGGGAACCCGCACAGTGCCATAGCGAGCGAGACTAAGCGTGTTTTGCTCGCGTAATCTCACGCACGTTCTGTGGAAATATCTCTGCCGTCGTAGAGATTTAAAACACTCCAACGCCGCGGCTGAAACCTGTACGATCCCATGACGCGCAAACGTAGGACTTTGTGAGGCGAAACTAAAAAGGAGCGTCACTAAAAGCGCATCCTGCAATGTGCCAAAAAACGTGCGTGCCATCTTGACCGCCTCTTCAAATTTTGAAGGTTGCCAAGCTTCTGGCACTGATTCTAATTCGTCCATACAGTGCAATCGGTTAAATCAGAAATATGACCATTCTCATTACACGGCCGCATCCTGAAAAAACAAATTTCTCTCGTTATGTAAAGTATATAAGTATTACCGTAAGAGAAAAATCGCCAATTCCAGTTTACGGCCGCACCATCAAAAAAGTCAATATGAATGAACGAGAGGGCGATGAAGCTATGATTCGATGCGCTCAATCCGCACGGGAATAACTCCTTTCCAGCGTGGCGCGAGCGCCTCAAACGCGGGTAGATCGAGATCAATCACCCGGCCTTCTACATAAGGCCCGCGGTCGTTAATCGTGACGACGACCCAATTCCCTGTTTCAAGATTGGTCACCTTCACGTGGCTGCCTTTGGGCCACGTCTTGTGAGCGGCATAGAACCCACCGCGATATTGATAGAAACTCCCTATCCCTTCTTGAATCTCGAGCGCTACAATCTTAGTTCCTCGTTCGACGATGCGCGCCGTTGACGCTGCCACCACTTCGTAGGCGATTCGCTTTCTCTTCACCTCGCGGCCATTTTCATAACGAAGGTGGTACTCAACCCTCGCAAGACCCTCTCTTCCTTCTTCAACTACCGTCTCACGACCATAGATAAGCTCTCCATTCTCCTGGTACTCGGTGGTAAAAGGAATGGGCTCTTCGATAGTAATATCTTCTTCGGTTACCCTCGTCACACGAATCTCCATCCCACTAAAGACCCACGCATCCCTCGCCGGCGTAACTCGATCGAGCGGCGCAAGAACAATACCATGTGATGAGAGTAACTCTTCTACCGTCGCATCAAAACCACGGATTCCCCGTACCCCACCATCCACCGCAACTGCGACAGCGGGAGCCCTTTTCACCACCACCCGCGTGCCGGGGGTAAGGGGCGTGGTAAGCGCGGGAAAGACCATATCAGCCGGAGCGATCTCAATCTCCTCTCCAACCAAAAGTTGAGACACGGTGATACCCTTAGCAATACCTATCCGCACCTCACCCCGATCCTCGATGGTCACAGGGATAGGGACGTCAGCCTCTTCGGTAGGATGACCTCGCCGCGCCCACGCGAACGAGACGGCGAGAACGCCTATGATCATCACCGACAAGAGGAGTAGTCGCATAGCGAGGGCTATGGCTAAAGTTCGATCCGCGGCAAGAACTCCGAAAATTCAAAGAGGGAATCGATTGGCTCGAGCGCCTCTGGCTCGATATCGTTAAGGAAGCGCGACGGCGCCGTAATAGTATAGCTTCCAAAGAGCCGGCGATTACCCGCCAGCGTGAGATAGAGCCTCTCCTTGGCACGGGTAATCCCTACGTAGAAGAGACGACGCTCCTCATTAAGCTCACTCGTACGATCGAGCGAACGCGCGTGAGGTAAAATCCCCTCATTAAGACCCACAATAAAGACGACGGGGAATTCCAATCCCTTGGCGGCATGGAGGGTCATAAAGCGTACGCGGGGAGTGCGGTCACGGACGGCTTCACTGCGGCTTCCCGAAATACTCTCGCTCCCCATGAGGGTGGCGTGCGCTAAAAATTGAGTAAGCATAGTCTCTCCATCACCCCCTTCATAGTCGCTCATAAGACCGCGTAAGGCACGGAGATTCTCAAGGCGAATCTCGCCCTCTTCGCCTTCGTGGGTAAGCATCTTTTCGTACCCGCTTGCCATGATCGCATCAAAAAGTCTCGTAAGGTCGTGACTCGCAAGGGTATTTTTAAGCCGCGCGAAAAGATCGGAAAGCCTACCGAGGCTCGCATGGGCGCGCGCGGAAAGGTTTAGTTCCTTCATCGCCACGGAGGTAAACTCCCACACCGGACGCTCATTCGTCCTAAGGTATTGCGAAAGCACGGCGGTACTCTTCTCTCCGATCCCGTCGCCCATGAAGCGCAGGATCCGGCTGAAACTTATAAGATCGGAAGGGTTGGCGAGCATCCTAAAGTACGCGAGGATGTCCTTTATCTCACGCCGCTCATAAAAGGAGACACCCCCAAAAATCTCGTAAGGAATCTTCTCGCGTATGCACATCTCCTCAAGTTCGCGGCTCTGGGCATGCATGCGGTAGAGGATGACGACATCGTGAAATGTTCTTCTCTCCTTTTGAATAAGTTCGTAAATAGTCCGCGCCACAAAATAGGCCTCTTCCTTCTCCTCACTCGCGCGATAGAGTTTTACCCGCTCGCCCTCGTGATTTTCGGTAAAGAGCGCACTGCGCTTGGCATGGGCATGGCCGCGGATCACGTGTGAAGCAACTTTGAGAATCGCCTTGGTCGAGCGATAATTTTGGTTCAAGAAGATGACCTTCGCGTCAGGATAGTCGCGCTCAAAGGAGAGAATATTTTGGATATTAGCTCCCCGAAATCCATAGATCGATTGGGCGTCGTCGCCGACCACGGTGATACTGCGATTGACCTCCGAAAGGAGCCGCACCATCCGATACTGGGCCTCATTCGTATCTTGGTACTCATCCACCGCAATAAATTGGAAGCGTGTTTGAAAACGGTCGCGAATATCAGGAAATTCGGTGAGTACTTTGACCGTGAAATTGAGAAGGTCATCGAAGTCGACGGCGGCGAGTTTCCGTAAGCGCCTCATGTACTCTTCGTAGCAGCGGCTCATTAGTTTTTCGATGGACGTATGCGCTTCATCCTGCATTGCTTCGGGAGAGAACAACCTCACCTTAGCTCTCGCAATATACTCCCGTACCGTAGAAGGGGGTAATTCCCTTGTGTCAATGGCGAGTTCTTTCTCGATCGCCCGAAGGAGTGTCAACTGATCTTCACTATCGTAGATTACGAAGTGGGGCGGTACGCCAACCTTTGCACCCGCCTCACGCAAGATGCGCACCCCTAAGGCATGGAAGGTACCAATAAAGGCAGGATTCTCCACCCGTGTCTCGGGAGGCTGGGATGGAGTAACAAGGTCGTTCCTTCGCACGTGCTTAGAAAGAAGTCGCTGAATTCGCGCCCTCATTTCCTCCGCGGCTTTATTGGTAAAGGTGACCGCCAGTATGTGCTCGCGCGCGACTTTCTGGGAGGCAATCAGATGGGCTATCCGATAGGTAAGCACCTTGGTTTTGCCCGAGCCGGCACCCGCGAGTACGAGAAGCGGACC
Source organism: Parcubacteria group bacterium (assembly GCA_016203935.1). Taxonomy (GTDB): domain Bacteria; phylum Patescibacteriota; class JACQLU01; order JACQLU01; family JACQLU01; genus JACQLU01. Next base: position 4,102 of record JACQLU010000039.1, read on the forward strand.
AGCTTCCGCAGTGACGGCTTCCCATTGTCGTTCATTAAGTTCGGTCTTCCAGTCTAGAGGAAGGTTAAAATCGGGCATATCGTGGCTACTATGATCCAAGCTTAAACTCGTCTAATACTATATCGCACTTATTAGGCATGTGGAAAACGACGTTGACGTGATATTAAGCTGGCATTAAAATACAGCTGGTCGAAAGACTACGTTAGTAAAAGTAAATAAATTCACAACTGTTTGACAATGGAGAGTTTTTATACTATAGTCCATTGTTATTTCTTTTTGGGGTTTAGTGCTTCTACAAGATCTTTGTGATCTTTATCTAGTCTTTAAGCCGGCGTAGAGATCTAAACTTCCCTTGAAGGAGACCATGTATACGCAGCCATCCCAAAGTACGGTGAGAACCATTAATGCGCCAGGAAATGCGCTACCCGAACCCACGATCGAATCAGGGTACCCGCAACCACAGGTGATCGGTAAACCTACTCCCAAAGCCAAACGAGAGCCAGTCGTGCAGATGCTCGCTACCCTCTCTAGCTTTTGCGCAGAACATCTTGCCCGCCATGGGATTATCTATGGGCTCGCTGGCTTTATGGTGACGGTGAACCTCTACTCGGGTAGTAACCAGCTCGAATTTAGAAATCCTATCTTCACTGGTCAGGACGCTCAAGAAATTCTCGTGGGCGACGACACTCCCCTCACCGTGACGAGTCTTGATACGAACCTTAGTGATGACCCCCTCCCCCACCACGCGGAGAGTTTTCTTTATGCCGCCGCGACCGGCAGTGGCCTTAGTGATGGCACGGGTGGTCCAGTCGTGCGTGCCTTTACCACCATCCAAGGAAATTCATTGCTTGCCCAGTCTTCACCCGAGACCCTCACCAAACCCAAGCCAACCGAAAACATCACCTACTATACGGTAGCTTCGGGAGATACTATTTCTTTAGTTGCCGAACGGACAGAACTTTCGGTGAATACGATTCTCTGGGCGAATAGCCTCACCGAAAAATCAGTCTTGCAGCCAGGACAGAGACTCACCCTTCTTCCCACCGACGGCGTGCTCTATAAAGTGAACCAAGGAGATACCCTCGCGACGATTGCGCGCCGCTACGGAGTTGAGATTGCTGCTATCCAAGAGTACAACCGTATTGCCGAGGGCGATATTCTTCAGCTCTCTGAACTTTTGATCCTCCCCGGCGCTAAGCCGCCGGCTACGCCGCGACCTGCTACACGTCTTGCGGGTAGTTCGGGTTCCGGCTCCCTCGCTTCGGTCTATTCCGATGTTGCCCCGCCACCCTTGGGGATAAGCGACGCCCAATTTATTTGGCCGGCGGTCGGGCGCATTACCCAACCATTTAGAGGAAGCCGCCATACCGGAATCGACATCGCAAACCCGTCAAAACCGCCGGTCTACGCAAGTGCCTCGGGAGTCGTTGCCGACACCGGCTGGGGCGGTGGCTACGGCTACATGGTCGTGATCGACCATGGCAATGGACTTAAAACCCGCTACGCCCATCTCAATAAAATTTACGTAAGCGAAGGCGAGGCGGTGAACCAAGGCGACGCGGTCGGTCAGATGGGTTCGACGGGACGCTCCACCGGTACCCACGTTCACTTTGAAATTATGGTGAATGGTCGCTACGTTGACCCTATAGATTATCTCTAAACGCCAAAGAACGTACTGCCGGTCGCCTGCGGCGACCGGTTTTTTGTTATGGGTAAATCAAGAAAGCCCTACGCCATGACGCCCTGCCGCTCGCGGGTACGATAGGTGAGTGCTTCCGCGATATGCATGGGCTCAATGGCATCACTCTCGGCGAGATCAGCGATGGTACGCGCCACTTTCGAGATTCGATAGTAAGCGCGGGCCGAGAGACTAAATTGAATCACGGCATTTTTTAAAAGCGTGAGCGCTTCGTCTTCAAGTTTACAAAACTCGCGTAGCTCACGTACCCGCATCTCGGCATTGGTACGAAACGCGCGTCCTTGCCACCTTCGGCTCTGAAAACGACGCGCCTTCATCACCTCATCCCGAAGCCTTGCTGAGCTTTCCCATGACGGTTCGTCAGAGGTGAGTTCTTCGACTGCTACCCGCGGCACTTCAATCACGAGATCAATGCGATCAAGTAGGGGGCCGGAGATTTTTCGTTGGTACCTTAGAAGCTGGGACGGAGAACAGACGCATGGCTTCACGGGATCAGTAGCAAATCCGCACGGACAGGGATTCTGTGCCGCGACCAGAAGAAACCGTGCGGGAAAGGTCACCGCTCCGTGGGCACGAGCTACAGTGATCGTTCCATCTTCCAGGGGTTGCCGAAGGCTCTCAAGGACGTTGCGGTCAAATTCGGGTAATTCATCAAGAAACAGCACTCCACGATGAGCCAAGGTGATCTCGCCCGGCCGTGGTACATTCCCGCCACCCACGAGCGCTACATCGGACGCAGTATGATGGGGAGCCCTAAACGGCGGTATGCGAAGAAGCCCTTTGCCTTGCGGAAGTGTGCCGGCGACACTCGCGATCTTGGTTACCTCGATCGCCTCTTCTTCTCCGAGTGGGGGAAGAATAGTGGGGAGCGCTCGGGCTAAAAGGGTCTTCCCCGATCCCGGCGGACCCGACATGAGTACGTTGTGTCCGCCGGCCGCCGCGATTAAAAGTGCCCGCTTAGCATAGCCCTGCCCGCGGATGAGGCTAAAATCATGTTCATGATCCACCAAGGGAGCCGAGGATTCGGTGACGCGGGTGACTTCGATTCGCTTTTCACCTGAGAGATGCCGAAGCAGTGCGGAGAGAGACTCGATCCCGTAGACCGAAAGTCCGCGCACGAGCGAAGCTTCTAAAACGTTCTCGGTTGGCACGTACACCTCCCGCATACCCATGGCGCGAGCCTTCAGCACCATGGGAAGCACTCCCCGCACACTGCGAACCGCTCCGTCGAGGGCAAGCTCACCGAGAAAAAGTTTACCCGCGGGGTCGAAGAAGAGCGACTGGGAAGCGAGGAGAATCCCGAGTGCGATCGGCAAATCAAATGCCGGCCCTTCCTTCTTAAGATCAGCTGGAGCAAGGTTGATGATGAGCCGGCCCACCGGAAACGAAAAGCCGCTGTTATGAAGGGCGGCGCGCACACGCTCCTTTGCTTCCTGTACCGCGGTATCCGGAAGCCCCACGATCGTGACCGAGGGGATACCATTGGAAAGATCAGCCTCGACCTCGATGAGTTCGCCATCGAGGCCAACGGTCGCCGCGGAAGTAATACGAATTGACATAGCCTTCCACAATAAATCCAGCGCCGTGGTGCGTCAAGTTGCGTAAGGCGCTGGATAACTGATTGCTATTGATTCTCGATTGCTACGGGGGTCACCGCTTCTTCTCGCACGTAAGGCACATCCGGGCTGCCGGGAAGGCTTTAAGGCGCTCCACTTCGATCGGTTTTTTGCACTGTTCGCATATGCCATACGTACCTTGGGCTATGCGCCCAAGGGCCTGATCGACTTCTTCAAGGCTCTTCTCTAATCGGTTTTGCGCATCCAAGGTATTCGCAAAATCACTCACCTCGGCAATGTTATCATCTTCGGTATCGCCATATTGAGGAAAGGTCGGATCAAAATCCTCCTTATTGCGCACCGTTTGATCGCGAACCCCCAGATGCTCGAGCGTCTCAGTAAGACGAACCTTTTCCTCCCTAAGGCGGGTTCTCATTTCGTTGAGGAATTCTTGATCCATAGGCTATAAAAAGATCTCTTTCGCCTTTCACTCTAACACAGTGAGGCTAAAAATTCCATTATTGCCAAATAAAAAATTTACCTCAAGGGTAATTACAGTCGTGTGAAAATAATTGAGGCCGCGATCCTGATGGCCGAAGTGAATAATGTGGCCAGGAAGCGGCCTCTTGTGGCATAGTGCCACATCGTATCCGCTCCCAAACCACTCTGCAGCTTGGTAATTACTCAAAAGCGTTAAGTAATTACAGAGCTGCAAAGGGAATAATGGAGCAAACAGCGATGATTTTGGCGTGTGCTATGCCTAAGTAGTACTGTATCCCGCAGTATGTGTACTACGTATGCCCTACCATTCTTCTGGTAATCGATCGCGTAAAAACGCGATGACACCTATTTGTTTTTGTGTGTGGTGTGAGCCAAGAAGGCGGAAGCGGGAATTCCACGAACAGTAGGACAGGCATCAACTCCATCTAAAAGCCTAACATGCAGCTGATGCTCTCCCACTGTTTACCAAGGAAAGGGCAAAAGAGGTTGGTAACGAACTATTAAGTTGTAATCTCATTATACTGCTTACGCTCTTCTTCTGTCAATCCATAAACCGATCAAAAATCGGCTCTCTACTAAGCCACAAAATGCCAAGAGCCGATTTTTCCACAGAAAATTTACTTACTGGGATGCGTCCCTGGTACCTGCTTCATGGAGAGGTTGTACCTCCCTTGGCTATCTACCTCGACCACCTTTACCTTAACCACATCACCAATCTTCACTACATCCTCAACTGCTCTTACCCGAAAAGGCGCCATCTCTGAAATATGGACTAACCCTTCTATGCCCGGCACAAGCTCAACAAAGGCACCAAAATTCATGGTTCTCGTCACCCTTCCCTCATAGACCTCACCGGCGACGGGCTCAAAGGTGAGTCGCTTTATCCACTCAATTGCACGCTCTGATCCTTGAGGATTAGTTGAAGCAATGAGTACAGTTCCGTCGTCTTCGATATCTATCTCAACGTCAGTTTCGGCAATGATTTTGTTAATTGTTTCACCTCCGCGGCCAATCACGTTTCGAATCTTCGCTGGATTAATCTTAATACTGACAATCCTCGGCGCATAGCGGGATAGTTCTGGCCGGGGTGCCGAAATTACCTCTCGCATCTTTCCCAAGATGAAGAGCCGCCCCGCTTGCGCTTGGTCTAACGCATGGGTAAGAATTTCCGTGGTAAGGCCACTTACCTTGATATCAAGTTGCAAGGCGGTGATTCCTTTCTCAGTGCCCGCTACTTTGAAATCCATATCCCCTTCATGATCCTCAATACCTTGAATATCGGTGAGTACTTGGTAACGCCCCTCCTTATCGATCACAAGCCCCATGGCTACTCCCGAAACCATATTTTTAATTGGCACACCGGCATCCATAAGCGAGAGGGTGGAGCCACACACGGAGGCCATGGACGAAGAGCCATTGGAGGCGAGCGTCTCCGAGACGAGTCTTAGGGTATACGGGAACTCTTCGCGGGGGGGGATGACAGGTATGAGTGCCCGCTCGGCAAGCGCACCGTGGCCAATCTCGCGCCTTCCTGGACCGCGGAGTACCCCGGTCTCTCCCACTGAAAAAGGCGGAAAATTATAGTGATGGATATAGCGCTTGGTGGTATCCGAATCCATACTATCGATAATCTGTTCATCCGAAGTGGAACCAAGCGTGGTCAAGGTAAGTACCTGGGTCTCGCCACGCGTAAAGAGCGCCGAGCCATGGGTGCGGGGAAGAATCCCGACTGCGACGGAGATCGGACGAATCTCGTGGGGTGCGCGTCCGTCAGGCCGTTTTCCCTCGCTGATCACCAACGTGCGAAAGGTTCCCGCCGCTACCTTAGTAAATCCATTTTCGATCACTTCTTTACTGAACCGCTCATCACTCTTCCAGCGCTCCTTTGCCTCTTCCTTTAATTCATCGAGGGTGACATTCCGTGCCCCTTTCGATTGAGGAACCAGCGCGGTGCGAATACGTTCACCAAAGGTCTTCTCTATCTCCTTTTCAATGACATCCGTATCGGGAAGATACGTCAAATCGGTAACTTCTGTGGGGCTCACTTTCTCGCGTAATTCTGTTTGTAGGTCCAACACGGGCTGTGACTCGCGGTGAGCAAGATTGATTGCTTCGATCACCTTAGCCTCGATAACCTCTTTGGCTCCGGCCTCGACCATCACGATCCCCTCGCGACGCGACGCGACGACCAGATCAAGCTCTCCTTCCTCTACCTCCTGATAGGTAGGGTTGACAATGAGTGCTTCTCCCTTCTTGCCAATGCGCATGCCGGCTACCGGCCCCTCAAACGGGAGACCGGAGATCAAAAGGGCACTTGATGCCGCGGTGATCGCGAGTTGATCAGGGTCATTGACAAGATCCGCCGAGAGCACCGAGACAATCACCTGTACATCGTTGCGGAGGGTCTGGGGAAAGAGCGGCCGTAACGGTCGATCGATAAGACGTGAGGTGAGAATCGCCTCATCCGAGGGTCTCCCCTCACGCTTAATAAACCGTGAGCCTTTAATTTTACCCGCGGCATAGAACTTCTCCTCAAAATCAACCATGAGGGGAAAGAAGTCGATTCCACTACGTGGTTCTTGGCCGTGAGTCACCGTAGCGAGGACCACGGTCTCTCCGTACTGGGCAATCACGGATGCGGTTGCCTGCTCGGCGATGCCGCCGGTAGAAAGGGTGAGCGTACGCCCGGCAAGCGTGGTACTCACGCGTACGGAGGTAAGCGAAGTGATGGGAGTCTCCATAGAATAAATGGTGTGGGCTCCCTAAGAAAGCACTTTCGGCCTACTCGTAGGTTCCTAAGAGAGGGAATTCCTCCCCCGAGAAGGGGGATCCCGCCTAAGCGGAGAAATTGGGAAGTAGGAAGATAAAGATTCGTACTTCTCAATTTCTAATTCCCTTATCCGGATCTTACGAGATGGATTCGAAAGAAACCTTCCTAAAAAGCGCCGATACAATTAAAAAATGAAATCGAGAGCTATTCTTCCGAGGCTAATTCTTCCTCCGGCTCCGCCGCCTCATGCGGACCCTCTGGCACTGGCGTCTTCGCAGCGAGGTGGGTGGCAAAGATACCCTCTTCCGAAGTATTCTCCTTAATCTTGAGTTTCTTAATTAACCCTCGATACCGCTCAAGATTTTCGCGCTTAAGAAACCCGAGTAGCCTTCTTCGCTTTCCCACCATCTTAAGAAGCCCCCGTCGGGAATCAAAATCCTTCCGATGCGACTTAAGGTGTCCGGTGAGACCCTCAATCTTTCTTGAGAGCAAGGCTACCTGCACCTCGGGCGAACCGGTATCGCTCTCGTGGGTCTTAAACTTGCTTATGATACGCTGTTTTGTCCGTTCATTGATAGCCATGGCCAAACTCAAAAAGTAGTATCATAATAGTACCGAACTTAAGCTAAAAAGGCAAGGGCCTTATCCTCTTCTCTGATTACCATGAAACTTAAAGCAGCGGTCGTTCAATTTCTCGAACACGGCGAAGTTGACCGCAACCACAGCGAACTCACCCTACGCGCGTACGATCGTTTTCTCAAGCGTTTTCTCGCCTTCGCCGGCAATATCGAGGTACAAGCGATTTCGCTTCCCTTGATACAAAAGTATCGTCTCTATCTCGCGCGTTTTCGTACCCCGCTCGGCGAGGAACTTAAGAAGAAGACCCAGAACTACTATCTCATTGCCCTACGGGCACTTTTAAAGTACCTTGCCGCAAGTGACGTAAAATCCCTCCCGCCCGAAAAGATTGAATTGGCCAAAGAAGAGGATCGTGAAGTTTCGTTTCTCACCCCCGAGGAACTGGAAAGACTCTTTGCCGCGCCCCTAACGAATACGACTACCGGCATCCGCGACCGTACGATACTGGAGGTACTCTTTTCTACCGGTCTTAGGGTAAGCGAGCTTGTTGCCCTAAATCGCCATGAGGTTAATCTTGAACGACGCGAATTTGGCGTCCGGGGGAAAGGGAGAAAATTGCGGCTGGTCTTCCTTTCTGACCGCGCGGTCTTCTGGGTCAAGAAGTACCTTGAGATACGTAAAGATACCGATCCGGCACTCTTTGTTCGTCATCACGGTACCGGACCAAGCACTAGCGACGACCTTCGTCTCACTACGCGGTCGGTAGAGCGCATCGTAAGTACCCTCACCCGCAAGGCCGGCATCGTCAAGATTGTCACCCCCCATTCGATGCGTCACTCGTTTGCGACTGACCTTCTGAGAAATGGCGCCGACATCCGCTCGGTGCAGGCGCTTTTAGGCCACGCTTCGGTCACCACCACACAAATCTACACCCATGTTACCAACCAGCAACTACGGGAGGTGCATAGGAAGTATCATGGTAAAGGCCGCGAGCGCGTTTGACAAAAGGCGAGATTCGCGTTACAAGGAATATAATCGTTTTGGGAAAGGAGGGACATTTATGCGAAGGCACTATGGTGTGCTGTGGCGCTCTGATCATCCGGCAAAACCAGAGATTGCGGGTGTCATCGCGCAAATCGCAGAGCATCTTGGCAACGGCACCAAAATTGTTCCAGCACATTACAAGATAGTGCATCACTACTTCCGGACTCCTAAACTTGAACTAGTGCGTTCAAGCCCTGGCGCTCTCGTACTAAAGCTTTACGTGGAACACTACATTGCATATGCGCGCATCATGACGGAGAATCCGAGTGCAATGCAAGCGAAGCTTGACAACATCTTTCCGCCGCTGAAAATGGGCGGAAAACGCAAGGGTCAAAAAAGTTTTTTGAGGCTTCCACGGGATCGAACATTTATTTGGCACTGGTGGGATGGAGTGAAAGCGAATGGATCTTATGTTCCTTCTCCCCCCGTTACCTTTCCCCTTTATATGGGGGCGCGGGTGCAATTACCCAATAGGGAATGGATGGAACCGCCCCTGCCGCCGGAGTGGCTGAAACGCCTCATGCTCAATTGAAAGGTCTCTTACCAACTATGGAAAGAGACCTTCTAATTTTTATGGAATATTCTATTGTGCCCAGAAGGACTCGGTCGCCTGAGGCGACCGCCCTGTCGAATGACGGGGCGAACCCCGCACCTTTCCTCTGCGCCCAGCAGGGCTCGAACCTGCGACCTTGGGCTTAAGAGGCCCCTGCTCTACCAGTTGAGCTATGGGCGCAAAGGAGAGGTGCTTGTTATTCATATAATTCAGAAAACTCATTGCGTGCCGTATTATACAACGAATTTTTGTTTAATCAAACTTGACACATTTATAAAATAGTGTAACAGTATATTGCTCTCGTAGCTCAAGTCTGGTCGTTACCCCTAGAGCACCGGCTCTCCGCTGCCATCATTATGCCATTAGCTAGGAGGGTGTTGGTCGAATCCAACCGAGGGCGCCAAAAAATAAATTAAAGCACCTGTCGAGGTTCGACCTCGACATACGACGGGGCGGGGCTGTAGCTTAATGGTAAAGCGCAAGCCTGTCTAGCTTGTGATGTTGGTTCGAATCCAGCCAGCCCTATCACCCAATCACGGTAGGAGGGGAAGAGACTGATAAAAGTGCCCTGGCGTAGCTTAACGGCAGAGCGCAGGGCTGTTAACCCTGAGGTGTTGGTTCGAATCCAACCGCTGGGGCCATTCAGGTAAGGGCGACGTTCGTAGTTGCCCTTTTTTCTTTCCCCTTCCCGTGTTGCCCGTATTGTGATACAACAGAGCTATGGAATAGCTCGTCTATTCTTTATTTTCGCCTGCAATACTTCGCCGTTTGGCCTCGACTAAGTTCGGTTGGAGTCCGGCGAGGCCGCGATAGAACAGAGAGAGAGAGAGAGAGAGAGAGGCGAAAATACCCTGAGCGGAGTCGAAGGGTCTTCATATGCGATACCGCACCGCAAGCGGTGCGGTCATTCATTTTTTATATTTTCCGTTCTGCCATGGAACCAAACCAGAATATAACCGTTCCCCACGAAGACCGCCCTGTTGATCCACAGGTGCGGGAGAGTGTAAATGCGTTCCTTGCCGGCACGCAAACCATCACCGCCCAGCCCAACGAACCGACCATGGAATTTGAGAATACCTTTGCGAGTGCCGCCCGCATCTACGAAGAGATTCGTAATCTCCTTGAGTACCACGAACGGCACCTTCTGAGGCGGAGTGCCATTGAGAGGATTCTCCGCCGTCATCTCCTACTGGGCGAGACGACAAGGGTCGCCGAGAAACTCCTTCGCGAACTCATCTGGGCGCACTATCTTCCTCCCACTCCTTTACCCCTTCGCATCGTGGAGGCGGTGAGTAAGATCGTGGGAAAATACCAAACTCTCATGCGTGAAACGAATAGTGCGGCCGGCTCACGGAATTTTTATTGGCTCGTCGGGGTCGCTTCCGCCGAAGTAGATACGATATTTGTCCCGAGGGTCCGACTCTTTGGTTTTCCCAAGCTCATGCGGGATATGCTTTCCCCCCGCGTCACGGTGGTGGACCATGGGGTTTCCGAGTCGTACCTTCAATGGCAACTTTATATCGCCTCACTCAAGCTCTTAGTCAAAGCTGATCAGCCTACCTTACGGTTTGCGCTCTTTACCGAGGCAGTACCCGAGTGGCTCCATGAAGAAGCTTTGGCATCTTCCACGGTCGCGCATGAACTCGCTACCAATATCGAGGAGATTGATCGAATGCTTGCCGATCCTTTACAAGAAGCGCTGGTGCGGAGTCTTCGTCGCGCCGCGGTTCCTTTCATGGTACTTCGGCGCCTCGCGGTAGAGTACAAGGACGAAACCCTATCCATACTCGATTCACCGGCGAGACTTAAGGAGGCGGTCGCGGCGGTGGTCAAGAAAGAGTATGGCACCACTCAAGTTCGTGTCGCACGCAGCACCGGCCGTCTCATAGGGTATCTACTCCTTACCAAAACCATCCTCGTCTTTCTTATCGAGCTTCCCTACGATACGATCGTCCGGGGAAGCGTGGGGTGGCTTCCTTTGGGCATCAACATCACCGTGCCGCCTTTTCTTCTTTTCATTTTCGGCATTTCAGCCGTTCCTCCGTCGACAGAGAATACCGTCCGCATTGAACAGCATATCGAGGATTTGATCGCAGAAAAGAAAGGTGATACCGAAAAGCTTTCCATTCGAATCGTGCCGCGGACTACGGTTGCTTCGCTTCTCTTTACCCTCGTCACCGCGGGCCTCTTCGTTGCCGCGATCATCGGGATTGTTACTTTGCTACGTCGGTTTGACTTTAGCACCCTTTCGATTGTCGTCTTCCTCGCGTTTCTTAGTATCGTAAGTTTCCTAGGAAGCCGTCTTCATCACACCGCGCGTGCCTTGGCTATGACCCGCGAGCGCAGTGGATTCATCCAAAGTGTTGTGGACGCTCTCCTTCTGCCATTTAGCTATACGGGTCGTCTCATCACTACTACCTTTGCCCAAGCCAATCTCTTCCTCGTTTTCCTCGATATCTTCATCGAAATGCCGCTTAAGGTCTTCCTCTCGCTCCTCCAAGGCTGGGTCGCCTTTATCCGCGAACGAAAAGAGGAATTATAGACACTGCATTAAGACCCTTCGTGAGGAAATTGTCCACGAGCAACCATGTTGATTGAAGTAACATGGGCTTCGGAGCTCAATAGAGAAACGATCAATTTCCCGACCGCTGACGGCGGCATGCAACGGATTGTTTCATCTTTATACAGATACCCATAACCTTTACTTTCGCGCTTCACGGTGGCGCGGACAACTTTGGAATCATAGAGCCCTGTATCGACTATACCCGGCCTCACATTGGTTATAAAGATCTTTGAATGAACCTCCGCGCTGCAAGCAGCCCGGTATCAAGCGGAAAGATTTGCATTGAGAAACCCACGGTTTCTCAAACTCTCCCCTGTAAGGAAACCGCGCAGCAGAGTTGACGCGGAAT
>JACQLU010000024.1 GCA_016203935.1 Parcubacteria group bacterium
CTTCTAACGGGATGAATAAATATTTTCTCTTGCTCATCGTTTTAGTCGGTCTTGTCGGCGGGGGGATTGCCTACCGTGTTTTTCTTCTCCCCGATTCACAAAAGCCCGTAAACACCGGGGTCTCGCGTGAGGTGACGGTACGGATCATGAAAAATTCGTGGTCGTTCGATCCGGAGGTGATTGACGCGGATCTCGGCGATACACTGAAAATGCGTTTCGTAAACGAGGATGACTATGATCACGGACTTGGCATAGATGCATATGGCGTCTCACAGCGCATTCCTGCGCGCACCACGGTAGACATTCCTCCGTTTGTCGTCTCCAAGGCGGGCGACTTCCAGTTCTATTGCTCGGTCTCTTGTGGTGAAGGTATAGCTAAAAGTGGAGTACATAAAGGCGAAAAACGTGGCCACTTCGATCAGATCGGGACCATTTGTGTGCACAAAACACCAGGTGACCGTGTATGCATGAATAATACCACCCCAGTTCCTAATGTAGCATCGCTCCAAGTGCCGAAGTCTGAGTGTACGTTTGTTCCTCCGCTCCTTGCAAGATGCCAATCACCCGAGGAGGCTCTTTGTGAGCGTTCAGCAGAAGGAGTACTTTCTTGGAAATGTGATATTCCGGTAAACACCACACTGCCAAAATAATTATTGCTACCAACATACTGACTCATACGGACTTATGCAAAAAGCGATATTAAAAGTGAAGGGAATGCATTGTGCGTCGTGCTCCACGCTCATCGATAAACTATTGGGAAAACAACCAGGAGTGCTTTCGGTCACTACTTCTTATGGTGCGGAAAAAACAGCGATCGAATACGATGAAACAAAGATCGACTTGGTGAAGATGGATAAATTTATCAATCAACTGGGCTACGATCTCATTCGCCCGGACGAGGAATCAGCATCTCTTGAAGAAGAAGAGGCGAAAGAGATACGAAAAATTACTGAAGCGAAACGACGGTTTATTGCCGCGCTTATCTTGGCCGCGCCGATCATTTTCTACTACATGTCCATCCACATGTTCAATCTGACACATGTGCATGAACTGTTCGATTTCATCAATCTTGCTTATCCGGGCGGGACAGAGTCGGGGATATTGGGGAGTATTGCGTTCGGCGTTCAATGGTTTTTCTGGCTGGTAGCGCAACCCATGAAGTGGATCGTGGAACTTTTTGGCATTGACCCGCTCAACCCGCCCATGCGTATCGATCTCAACTGGGTCTATTGGATACTCTCGACGCCCATTCAATTCGTGATCGGATACCAATTCTACCGCAATTCTTTCACGGCGATCCGCGTCGGAAGTGCGAATATGGACGTACTTGTCGCTCTCGGCACTTCGGCGGCGTATTTCTACTCAACACTGGGATTCCTATTCTTTAACATCGATCACCCATTCTGGGAATCAACCGCGGCGCTTCTCGTCTTTATCCTCCTTGGGCGCTATGTGGAAATCGTCGCAAAAGGCCATGCTTCTGCCGCTATTAAGGAGCTCATGAAGCTTGAGGCAAAAGAGGCGCACGTGATAAGGAATGGGCAAGAAGTGACGATACCGCTCAGCGAACTTGTGGTGGGCGATGTAATCGTTGTTCGTCCCGGCGAGAAGGTTCCGGTCGACGGCACGATTATTGAAGGAAAAACACACCTTGATGAGAAAGTAGTGACAGGGGAGTCATTCCCTGTCGGGAAAACAGTGAATGACCCAGTCATCGGGGCGACAATTAACCAAGAAGGATTCATTAAGGTGAGGGCCGAGAAGGTCGGAAAGGACACGCTTCTCTATCAGATTATCCGAATGGTGGAAGAGGCTCAGGCAAGAAAGGCGCCCATTCAAGACTTAGTGGATAAGATCTCCGAATATTTCGTTCCTACCGTAGTGGTTCTCTCCGTGCTGACATTCTGTGTGTGGTACTTCTATTTTGTTCCTGATCAGCTTCGTCCTGCGATCACGAAGATGATCGCGGTTCTCGTGATCTCCTGTCCTTGCGCGATGGGCCTTGCGACTCCGACCGCACTAGTGGTCGGTATCGGCCGCGCGGCAAAGTTTGGGATTATTTTGAAGGGCGGTGAGGCGCTTGAGAAAGCATATCGTATCACCGCGATCGCATTTGACAAGACGGGAACGCTTACGATAGGGAAACCCACAGTTACAGATTTCGAAGTGCTTGAGGGGGGTTTGAACAAAGATGAACTCATACATTTGGCCGGATCGCTTGAAACCGGATCCGAGCACCCACTCGCACGCGCAGTTGTCGAAAAGGGTAAGGAGGGAGGCAAAACACTTGAGGAGCCGAAAGATTTTGAGGCAGTCTCCGGCATGGGGCTTCATGGGAAGATTTCGGGACGAGAGGTTGCGGTCGGCAATCAAATGTACATGGGAAAACTGGGAATCGACACCAAGCCACACGAAGCACTCATGACGCGGCTTCAGGAGGAGGCAAAGACTTCGGTGTACATGGTCCTTGATGGAAAGTTGGTCGCAATTATTGCTATGGCTGACGCACTTAAGCCTTATGCCAAAGAGGCGATTGATGAGCTCAGACGTATGGGGAAATCGATCATCATGATCAC